>DASUZD010000001.1:0-12733 GCA_036377055.1 Gaiellaceae bacterium
CGCCCACTGCTTGCGCGTCGACCCTGCGCGCATCCCCGGGGTGACGAGGCCGAATGCGACAGCCGGCTCGCGGCGCGCGACCGCGTGGTCGACGAAGACCTGGAGCACGGCCTCGACGCGGCGGCGGTCGGCGGAGCGGAACGGCGCCTTCGACGGCGTCCGGACGAGGCGCGGCGGACCGCCGTGGAACCGTTGCGGCGCGTTGTGCGCCGTGTTCGGATAGGTGACAGCGACGCCGATGGCGACGCCGACGAGCGCGAGCGCGACGGCGGCATACGTCAGGCGCTTGCGGCGGCGTGGCGATCGGAGCAGGTTGAGCACCGCGCCCATGGTGCCTACTCGGCGTGTGCTCGGATCCACCTCAGGACGAGCGCCCGCGCCCGCGTCGCGTACGGCGCCTCTTCGACGATCTGCCAGCCGTGGAACCCGCCCGGGTAGAGCACCAGCCGCTTGTCGTTCGAGCCCGAGCGGTGCAGGAGCTGCCGAGCCTCCGGGACGGTGAGGTAGTGGTCCTGGCGGCTGCCGAGGAGCAGAAGCGGCGCGCGAAGACGCGAGACGCCTCCCAGCGCGTTCATCCCGAGGAGGTGCGTCTCGCCGGACATGCTGATCACCCCGGCGACGCGGAGCCCCGTGCCGTAGGTGAGCGCGACGACGCCGCCGAACGAGGCGCCGGCGACGAAGACGCGTCGCGCGCCGTCTGCACGGGCGCGGCGAACGGCGGCGCGCAGGTCGCGATCGAAGGCGTTGATCCGCCTCACGGGCGGCCTGCCCGAGTCGCCGTAGTTCCGGAAGTCGAACGCGAGCACCCTCACGCCCGCCGCCGTCAGCGTGCGGACGTACGGGAGCCAGCCGCACAGGTCGACCGGGTACTCGTGCATGAGGACGACGGTCGTCGCGCCGCGGCCGGCCTCGATCGCGTAGAGGCGGACGCTGTCGGAGGTCGTGAGCCAGAACGGCTTCGCGCGAACGCCGCTCGTCTGGACGCACTTCGCCTTCAGCGACCGCGGCGCGGGAGCCGCTGCGGTGGCGAGCGCGAGGGAGACGGCCGAGACCGCGATCATCCCGAGAATCTTCGCTGCTCGGCGTGCGCGATCGCCTCCTCGCGCGTCGCGGGCTCGAGCAGCATCTCGACCATCAGCTCCGCGAACGGGTCGTCGGTCGCCCGATAGAGCGCCACTGCGCGCTCGACGTCGTACTCCGTCCGCCGGTGCTCGACGTCCCAGCCGAGCAGCGCCCAATACGCGCCGAGCCTCCCTTCGTACGGCATGCCGACGCTGCCGGGATTGACCAGGCGGACGGCGTCGACCGTGCGGTCGTGGCTCACGTGGGTGTGCGCCGTGACGACGACGCGCTCGGAGACGCCGTCGAGGAACTCGCGGACGCGCTCGACCGGAGTGCGCTCCGTGACGAGCTCCTCGTCGCTTCGCGGCGAGCCGTGGCAGAAGCGCGTCGCGCCGAGCCCGTCGATCTCGACGACGACGGCCTCCTCGAAGCCGCGGAGCAGCTCGCGGTCGCTCACGGAGTGGAGGCCACGAAGCCACTCGGCACGCTCGCCTTCGTCTTCCCCCAGCGCCCGCTCGGCGTTGCCGCGAACGAACCGCGCCGGCGTCGCGAGCGCTCGCACGAGCGCCAGCGTCTCACGCGGCAGCGGCCCCCAGGTCAGGTCGCCGCAGAAGACGACGAGGTCGACGCGTTCGCGCGCCACCTCGGCGAGGACCGCTTCGAGCGCGACGGAGTTTCCGTGAACGTCGGCGAGCGCGGCGACGCGCACGCCGTCGTTACCTCCCTGCTACGGCGATCTGGTTCTCGGCGTGGCGGATGCGCTGCTCGAGCTGCCAGCGGTCGGCTTCGGATTCGCCGCGCTCGACCTTCTCGAGCTCGGCGCGCGCCTCGTCGAGCTGCCGGTGGGCGCGCTCGGAGTCGACGTCGCGCGCGGAGACAGCGTCGTCGACGAGCGCGAGCGCCCGATCGGTCTCGACCTTGAAGAAACCGGGGCCGGTCGCGAACTCGAGCACCTCGCTGCCCGTGTGGACGCGCGTCGAGCCGGCCTTCAGCATCGCCACGAGCGGCGCGTGCCGCGCGAGGACGCCGATCTCGCCGGCAGCCCCGGGCACGACCATCATCTCGGCCTCGCCCTCGAACGCCGGTCCCTCGGGCGTGACGAGCGAGACGCTGAAGCGCCGCCGGTCGGCCACTACGCAGCCTCGGCTTCGGTCTCCGCCTCCTGCTCTTCCTCCTCCGGCGCCTCGTCGCCGGCCAGGCTCTTGCCCTTCTCGACGGCCTGCTCGATCGTGCCGACCATGTAGAACGCCTGCTCGGGGAGCTCGTCGTGCTTGCCGTTGAGGATCTCGGCGAAGCCCTTGATCGTGTCCTCGAGCTTCACGTACTCGCCGGGCGTGCCGGTGAACTGCTCGGCGACGAAGTTCGGCTGCGAGAGGAAGCGCTGGATCTTCCGCGCCCGCGCGACGACGAGCCGGTCGTCGTCCGAAAGCTCGTCGATGCCGAGGATCGCGATGATGTCCTGGAGGTCCTTGTAGCGCTGGAGCACCTCCTGGACGCGCGTGGCCGTCCGGTAGTGGTCCTCGGACACGATCCCCGGCTGGAGCGCGCGGGAGAACGAGTCGAGCGGGTCGACGGCCGGGTAGATCCCCTGCTCGACGATCGCGCGCGAGAGCACCGTCGTCGAGTCGAGGTGCGCGAACGTGTTGGCCGGCGCCGGATCGGTGAGGTCGTCGGCCGGGACGTAGATCGCCTGCACCGAGGTCACCGAGCCCTTCGTCGTCGAGGTGATCCGCTCCTGAAGCTGGCCCATCTCGGTCGCGAGCGTCGGCTGGTAGCCGACCGCGCTCGGCATTCGGCCGAGGAGCGCCGAGACCTCCGAGCCGGCCTGGACGAACCGGAAGATGTTGTCGATGAAGAGGAGCACGTCCTTGCCGTCGTCGCGGAAATACTCGGCCATCGTCAGCCCTGAGAGGCCGACGCGCAGGCGCGCACCGGGCGGCTCGTTCATCTGGCCGTAGACGAGCGCGACGCGGTCGATCACCTCCGACTCGGTCATCTCGAGCAGCAGGTCGTTGCCCTCGCGCGTGCGCTCGCCGACGCCGGCGAAGACCGAGACGCCGCCGTGCTCGCGCGCGACGTTGTGGATCAGCTCCTGGATCAGGACGGTCTTGCCCACGCCCGCGCCGCCGAAGAGGCCGACCTTCCCGCCCTTGACGTACGGCGCGATCAGGTCGATCACCTTGATCCCGGTCTCGAAGATCTCGATCGACGGCTTGAGATCCTGGAACTCCGGCGGGTCGCGGTGGATCGGCCACCGCTCGGCGTCGCTCGGCGCGTCCTTCTTGTCGATCGGCTCGCCGATGACGTTCCACAGGCGGCCGAGCGTGACGTCGCCGACGGGGACGGAGATCGACTCGCCGGTGTCGACGACGTCGGTCCCGCGCGCGAGCCCGTCGGTCGAGTCCATCGCGACGGCGCGAACCCGGTCGTCGCCCAGGTGCTGCTGAACCTCCGCGATCAGGCTCACGGCCGGCCGGCCGTCGCGCTCGGGCACGTCGATGCGGAGCGCGTTCAGGATCTCCGGCAGCTCGTCGGGGAAGACCGCGTCGAGCACGACGCCCTTGATCTCGACGATCTTGCCGACGTTGCGGCCGTCCTTCTTCGAGCCGTTCTCTTTCTCAGGCATGGGTCTCCCGGGGAATCGGTTGCGACGCTGGGCGAGCGCCGCGAAGGCGCCTCGAAAGCGTGCGGAGTCTACCGAACCCCGGCCGCACCAGACCGTTGCGGGCGAGCCTCGCGTCCTCCTCGAGCGCCGCCACCCGGGCGGCGTGGTCGACGGCTCAGGCGTACGAGCTGAGCAGCGATGGGATCATGCGGCTCCTACCGTAGCGGAGCCCGCCTGCCTTCCCGGCCGCTAGGCCTTCTGGGGGCCGCGACCGGGGCGCGGCGGCAGGACGACCGGCTTCAGACCGGCCGCGCGCATCTCGCGGTAGAAGCGGAGGTCCTCGTTCCCCGAGGGCGCTGCGACGACGACGAGCGGGGCCGCCTCGAGCGAGCTCGAGGACGGCAGGCTGAGGAACCCGACGACGCCGACGGCGGCCGCGGCGACGCTCGCGGCGGCGGCGCCCATGCTCCAGACGCGGACCGGCATCCGGCGGCGCCGGTGCGAGATCGCGACCGGTTGCGCCAGCGCCTCGAGCGGCGACGAGCGAAGCTGCGCGGTGATCCCCGAGACGTGCTCCTCGAACGCCGCGCAATCGGGGCAGCGCGCGAGGTGCGAGTCGAGCATCTTCTGCGCGAGCTCCGAGAGCTCACCGTCGATCCGGAGCGAGATCCACTCCCGTCCCCGGTCGCAGAGGAAGCTATTGCGCGGCACGAACCTCATAGTCTCTCTGACGAAGAAGACATTCCATAGTTAGCTCATCCCCTGGCGGGAATCTAGAGCAACTTGTAACGGCTATCGGCAGCTACGCCGAGGACGATGAGGACGAAGCCGATCACGACGTAGATTGCCGACTCGTTCAACGTCTCTTCGCGCTCGACAGGCGTGGCCCAGCGCATGAACCTCGCTCCGAAGAGCGACGGCCCCTGGCCCTTCGGGCGCACCGGGCCGCGGTTGCCGACGAAGAAGCCGGCCACGAGCAGGAACGAGCCGGCGAGGTAGAAGCCGAGCGAGACCGCGCGGGTGAAGGCAGCGCCGAACGCGACGCCGAGCGCGACCGAAACCGCGAACGTGATCCCGGCGGCGCCGCCGAGGAGGACAAGGAAGCGGCGCAGCGCCGCGCGTAGCATCGGTCAGCTCGCGGGGCCGCTCGTCGGCCGCCGCAGCTCCTCCTCGGTGAGCGGCCAGCGCTCGAGCGGATAGTGGCACGCGGCGAACTGGCCGTCGGCGAACGAGTAGAGCGGCGGCGTCTCGACGTCGCAGTGCCCCTCGCGGAAGCGCGGGCAACGCGGGTGGAACCAGCACGCGCTCGGCGGGTTGATCGGGTTCGGCACGTCACCCTCGAGCACGATCTTCTTCTTCGTGCGCGCGGCCTCCGGATCCGGGACGGGGACGGCCGAGAGCAGCGCGCCGGTGTAGGGATGCTTCGGCTCGGTGTAGAGCCGGGACTTCGGCGCGATCTCGACGGCGTGGCCGAGGTACATGACCATCACGCGGTCGGAGATGTGGCGGACGACGTTCAGGTCGTGCGCGATGAAGATGTAGGTGAGCCCGAACGAGCTCTGGAGGTCCTTGAGCAGGTTCAGGATCTGCGCCTGGACCGACACGTCAAGCGCGGAGACGGGCTCGTCGCAGACGATCAGCTTCGGGTTGACCGCGAGAGCGCGGGCGACGCCGATGCGCTGCCGCTGTCCGCCGGAGAACTCGTGCGGGAAGCGGTTGTAGTGCTCGGGGTTCAAGCCGACGACGTCGAGGAGCTCCTGCACGCGGCGCTTGATCTCGGCCTCGGTGCCGAGCTTGTGCACCTCGAGCGCCTCGGCGACGATGAAGCCGACGCGCTTGCGCGGGTTCAGCGACGCGTAGGGGTCCTGGAAGATCATCATCATCTCGCGGCGGAACGGACGCATCTCCGCGCGCGAGAGCCGCGTGATGTCGCGGCCGTCGAAGACGATCCGGCCTTCGCTCGAGTCCAGCAGGCGCATGATGCAGCGCGCCATCGTCGACTTGCCACAGCCGGACTCGCCGACGACGCCGAGCGTCTCCCCTTGCCGGACGATGAAGCTGACCCCGTCGACCGCCTTCACGGCCGCGATCTGCTTCTGGAAGATGATCCCGCGCGTGACCGGGAAGTGCTTCTTCAGGTTCTCGACGACGAGGAGCTCGGAGCCGTCGTACTCGGCTACGCGCGCGGTCTCGCGCGGCTCGACCGTGGTGGCCACCTAGCTGGCCTCCGCCATCGTTCCCGCTAGGACCTTCGCCGCCTCGCGGTCCTTCGTCGCCTGGTCGAGATGACAGGCCTGGGTGTGCGAGCGGTCGCCGTCCACCGGCATCAGCTGCGGCTCCTCCGTCTTGCAGATCCCCATCACGTACGGGCAGCGCGGGTGGAACCGGCAGCCGCGCGGCGGATTGAGGAGCGATGGCGGCTGTCCCTGGATCTGGACGAGCCGTTCGACGTCCGCGTCGAGGCGCGGCAGCGAGCCGAGGAGCCCCCACGTGTACGGGTGCTGCGGCCGCCTGAAGAGCTCGTCGACCGGACCGCGCTCGGCGACTCGCGCCGCGTACATGACGACGACGTCGTCGGCGATCTCGGCGATCACGCCGAGGTCGTGGGTAATCATGATGATCGCGCTGTCGAACTCCTGCTGGAGCGTCGTCATCAGCTTCAGGATCTGCGCCTGCGTCGTCACGTCGAGCGCCGTCGTGGGCTCGTCGGCGATCAGCAGGTCGGGGTCGTTGACGAGCGCCATCGCGATCATCACGCGCTGCCGCATCCCGCCCGAGAACTGGTGCGGGTAGTCGTCGATCCGGCGCTCCGCGCGCGGGATGCCGACGGCCTTCAGCAGCTCGAGCGCCCTCGCGCGCGCCTGCTTCTTCGACACGTCGCGGTGCAGCTGGATCGCCTCGACGAGCTGATGGCCGATCCGGTGCACCGGGTTCAGCGACGTCATCGGGTCCTGGAAGATCATCGCGATGTCGTTCCCGCGAACGTCCCGGAGGTCGCTCGAGCTCATCGTCAGCAGGTTCCGGCCGTTGAAGATCGCCTCGCCGCTCGAGATCGTGTTCCGCCTCGGGTTCAGCCCCATGATCGTCAGGCACGTGACGCTCTTGCCCGAGCCCGACTCGCCGACGATTCCTAGCGTCTTCCCCTTCTCGATCGAGAAGCTGACGCCGTCGACGGCCTTGACGATGCCGTCGTCGGTTCGGAAGTGGGTCTTGAGGTCGCGGACCTCGAGCAGGGCCATGTCCGCCTGCCTACGCGAGCCTGATTCGCGGGTCGACCCACGCATAGAGCAGGTCGACGACGAGGTTGAAGACGATGATCGCGAGCGTGGCGAAGACGATCACGCCCTGCACGGTCGGGATGTCGTAGTTGTTGAGCCCGCCGACCGCGGTCTTTCCTAACCCGGGCAGGCTGTAGACGGTCTCCGTGAAGACGGCGCCACCGAGCGCGAGCCCGATGTCCATGCCGAGCATCGTCACGACCGGCAGCATCGCGTTCCTGAGGATGTGCGAGCGCAACACAAGCCACTCGGGCGCGCCCTTCGCGCGCGCGGTGCGGACGTAGTCCTCGTTCATCGTGTCGAGGGTGTTCGCGCGAATCATCCGGACGTAGAGCGCCGCGAAGAGGATCGCGAACGTCAGCCAGGGCAGCAGGAGATGGTACGCCCACTGCACGGGTCCACCGCAGTCGGTCGAGGGGTTGATGAAGTCGCAGTACCCCGTGATCGGCGTCCAGTGAAGCTTGAAGCCGAAGAAGTAGGCGAAGATCAGCCCGATCCAGATCGGATGGGCAGAGATCCCGATCAGGACGAAGGTCATAGCTCCGCGGTCTAAGAGCGAGCGCGGACGCAGCGCCGAGAGGATGCCGATCGGGATCGCGATCAGCATCCAGAGGATCGCGCCGCCGACGACGAGCGACGCCGTCACGGGCGCCGCGGCGCCGACGATGCTGTTGACGGACTGCCGCGTGAAGTACGAGTAGCCGAGCGAGCGGTCGATGACGAGGTGCTTGACGAACTTCCCGTACTGGACGTAGATCGGCCGGTCGGTCCCGAGCGCGTGCGCGACGCGCTTCACGTCCTGCGTCGTGCAGGCCTGGCCGCACGCCTGCTTCGCCGGGTTCGCCGGGATGATGAAGAAGAGGACGTAGCTGACGACGGTTACTGCGAAGAAGAGGACGACGGCCCAGAGGATCCTGCGAATGAGGTACCGGATCATCAGCTACTCCTCGTGCTCGCTGGCCGCAAACTTTAACCGACCGGTGCTGTGATTTGAGACGGCGAGGCGCCGGCGGAAACCGCCGGCGCCTCGCTTCCTACCTGGTCGAGCTGACCCCTTTCCTACTTCAGGAAGAAGGTGTTGAGGTCGGCGCTCGCGTTCGCGGGCTGGAAGAGGTAGCCGCCAGTCCGCTTGGACACGAACTCACGCTCGTTGCGGTTGTCGTACGCCGCCCACGGCGCGTAGTTCTTGGTGATGTTGATGTCGAGGTCGCCGTACGCCTTGTAGCGCGCCGTGCCGACCTTGCGGTTGGCCTGATCGAGCAGCTGGTTGATCTTGCCGTTGTTGAAGTACGCCAGGTTGTTGTTGTTGTCGGCGTGGATGTTGTTGCCGTTCAGCAGGATGTCCAGGAAGTCGTACGGATCCGGATAGTCCTGGTTCCAGCCGACGAGCGCTGCGTCGAACGGCTCGCCCTTCGTGCCGGCGGCGACGTAGATCTGGAAGCCCTGGAAGAGCTTCACGTTCACGTCACAGCCCATCTGGGTCAGGTTGTACTTGAAGACCTGGCCGAGGGCCTGTCCGGTCGACGACGTCGTCGTGTACAGCGTCGTTGCGCCGCACTTGCTGCCGGCGAGGGACTTCGCCTTCGAGTAGTCGGCGCCCTTGAGCGGATAGAGCTTCACGTCCTTGAACCCGCCCATGCCCGGCGGCAGTACCTGGTCGGTCCGCTTACCGGCGAACGCGCCGCGGACGCGGAGCATGGCCGGGCGGTCGATCGCGAAGTTGGCCGCCTTGCGCATCGCGACGCTCCCGAAGGTGGGCCGCGAGGTGTTCAGCGCGACGTAGTCGGTCTCGACGAGCTGGTGAACCTGGTACTGGCCCTTGTTCACGCCGTACGCCTTCGCGAGGTCAGCGTGCGCGGTCGGGGGCAGCCCGCCCATGTCGTAGTCGACCTGGTTCGACCGGACCTGGAGGAGGCTCTGGTCGAGGTTCGTGTTCACCGTGATGTCGAACGTGTCGATGTTCGCGGGCCGGGGACCCTTGTAGAACTTGTTGCGCTTGAGCACGATCCGGCGGTTCGGGATCCGGCTGGCGATCGTGTACGGCCCACCCGACGGGTAGGAGTCGACGCCCTTCGGGTCGTTCGCCATCCTCAGCGAGATCGCCTGGAAGAACGGCATGCCGAGCTTCGACAGCAGACCGCCGTCAGGCTGGGTCAGCTTGATGATCAGCGTGTTCCCCCGCGCGACCACGCCCGAGGCCGTGTTCGCCTTGCCGTCGATCATCGCCTGCGCGCCCACGATGTCACCGATGAACGGAACGGCCGGCGACTGCATCGACTTCGTCAACGCGCGGAAGATCGCCTTCTGGAAGTTCTTCGCGGTGATCGTCTCGCCGTTCGAGAGCTTGAGCCCGGGCTTGATCTTGAACGTGTACGTCTTGCCGTCCTTCGACACGATCGGCATGCCCACGGCGGCTTCCGGCACCAGGCGGCCACCCGCGGGGGGCGCCTTGTCCGGATAGTTGACGAGCTTCAGAGCCGTCGCGAACTCGATCTGCCACGAGATGGTTCCGTAGGCGAGCGACGGATCGGTGAAGTCGACGTCGGTGGCCGACATGTTCATCCTCATCGTGCCGCCCTTCTTGGCGGCGCTGCTCGTGGATGCCGCGTTTGCAAAACCCGCGGCCACGAGCAGAATCGCTCCGAGCACGGCCATCATGGCCGAGAGCCAGAGCTTTCTACTCATGTGACTCCTTTCCAAGTCGAGAACCAGCGGAACGCCCACTGGTCAGGCGCATGGAATGCATCCTCGAACCCCTGAGACGTGGGGCTGAGCGAATTTGTTAGCGCCCGCTGAGAGCGCAGCAGTTTAGCGCCTTATGCGCGGTGGTCAAGGTCGCATTTTTCCGCGCCACGCGCCGGATTCCGTGGCGGAGGACCGGCGCGCTCCGCCGCCGGAGCCGGGCTTAGCCCGGCGGGAGGCTGACGACGGAGAGGCAACGCCAGAAGAATCTGCGCAGCGCCGGCTCCGCAGCCACTCGACAAGAAAGACGCGCGAAGGGAGGGGGTCCGTGGGGGAACGAGGGGTTCCCCCACGAAGCGCAACGCGCGTTAGCGCGTGGTTCGCGGGTCGAAGGCGTCCCGCAGGCCGTCGCCCAAGAGGTTGAAGGCGAGGGTCGTGAGCAGGATCGCCGCGCCGGGCCAGACCATCAGCCACGGTTGGGTGAGGTAGTACTGCGGCGCGAGCGAGAGCAGATAGCCCCAGCTCGGCGTCGGCTCCTTGATCCCGATTCCGAGGAACGAGAGGCCCGCCTCCGCGAGGATGTTCTGGGCCACGCTGATCGTCGCGAGCACGATCACCGGAGCGACGAGGTGCGGCAGCAGGTGCGAGCGGACAATGCGCGCGTCGCTCGCGCCGACCATGCGCGCGGCTTCGACGAACTCCTTCTCGCGCAGCGACAAGACCTGCGCGCGGACGATGCGCGCGGGATAGAACCAGCCGAAGAAGCCGAGCACGAGCACGAGCGTGAGCACGCCCTTGCCGAGGAACCCGAAGGTCACGTTGTCGAGCCGGCCGCCGATCGTGCTCGCGAGCGCGATGATGAAGAGCAGGATCGGGAACGCCATCACGATCTCGGTGATGCGCGAGACGATCGTGTCGATCCAGCCGCCGTGGTAGCCGGCGATCGAGCCCATGATCACGCCGACGATCATGCTCAGCACCGTCGCACCGAGCGCCACCTCGAGCGACGTCTGCCCGCCGTAGAGCAGGCGCAGGAACTCGTCCCGGCCGAGCTGGTCGGCGCCGCCCAGGATGAAGAGCGTCGACCCGAAGTGCCCCGTCGCGCCCGGATAGGGGAGCGTCGAGACGTGCGTCCACGGGCCGACCGGCAAAAGCTTCCCGTTCAGGCCGCCCGCGAAGAGGTCGGTCGGCCCATGCCCGAGCAGGTGAGCCGCGACGGGGCCGCCGACGAACGACGCGAGCAAGAGGAAGACGATGAAGAACGCGCCCGCGATCGCGACGTGGTCGCGCTTGAACCGGCGCCAGACCTGCTCCCAGTAGCCGCGCGCCCGTACCGGCTCGAACTCACCGAGCTCCACGCCCGACTCGACTGCGACCGCCGCCGCGAGCCCTGCTCCGGAAGAGAGGATCTCGGGGGAGTGTTCCTGCTGCGTCGCCATAACGGGGCACGGAGCTACTGCCGCTTCAACTGAGACTGTAAACGACTTCGGTTGTTAGCGCTCTCTGCGTGGGGGAACCCCTGGTTCCCCCACGGACCCCCCTCCTTTCGCAACGTGAGCGCGCCTCCCTGCGTGGCGGAGCCGGCGAATCGCCCTTCGGCTCTAACGCCTTCTTCGGAGAGCCGGCGTGCGCGCAGGCGGAGTGAATCCGCCTGCGCGGCGGGAAAATCAGACGTTTAGCGCGTCGGCTCCGGCGACTACTTCCAGGATCTCTTGGGTGATCTCCGCCTGTCGGGCTCGGTTCATCGCTAGCGTCAGCGAGTCGATCAGCTCGCCTGCGTTCTTCGAGGCGTTTCGCATCGCGGTCATCCGCGCGCCGTGCTCGGACGCGGCCGACTCGAGCAGCGCGCGGAAGAGCTCGGTCTCGAGGTAGACCGGCAGGAGCCGCGTCAGGATCTCCTCCGGCTCCGGCTCGTAGATGAAGTCGCCACGGAGGGCGCGCTCGTGCGCGTCGTCCTCCTCGGCCTCGAGCAGATCCTGCGAGATCGGCAGGACGTCCTGCTCCGTCACCCGCTGGACGAGCGGCGACACGAAGTGGTTGTAGACGACGACGACGCGGTCGACCTCGCCCTCGACGTAGAGCTCGGCGAGGCGGTGGGCGACGGCCTGCGCGTCGGCGTAACCGGGCCGGTCGCCGAGGCCGGTCCACGCCTGCTCGACCTTGTAGCGGCGGAACCGGAGGGTCGACGCGCCCTTCCGCCCGACGACGAGCCACCGCACCGTCTTGCCCTCGGCACGCAGGGCGCGCTCGACCGCGAACGCCCGCCGCAGGACCTGCGCGTTGAACGCGCCTGCGAGCCCGCGGTCGCCCGTGACCGGCACGATCGCGACCGACTCGACCTCGCGCGTCTGGAGCAGCGGCAGGCCTCGGAGGGACGTGCTCGCGCGCGCGGTGCCGGCCATCAGCTCGAGCATGCGGTCGGCGTACGGGCGCATCGCCTCGATCCGCGCCTGCGCGCGCCGCAGCCGCGCGGCCGCGACGAGCTCCATCGCCTTCGTGATCTTGCGCGTGTTCCGGATCGACCGGACACGTCTTTTGATGTCTTGGACGGAGGCCACTAGACGAGCCCTGTCTCCTCCTCGACGTTGAAGGCCTTCTTGAACTTCTGGAGCTCGTCGTCGAGGCGCTTGCGAAGGTCGTCCGTCAGCTCCTGCTTCTCGGCGATCTCCTTCAGGATCGAGCCTTCCGCGCGCGTGTGCTCGCGCAGCTCCTCGTGGAAGCGCGGGACCTGGGCGACCGGGATGTCGTCGAGGTGCCCGTTCACGCCCGCGTAGAGCGCGATCACCTGCTCCTCCATCGGCCAGGGGTCGTACTGGGGCTGGTTCAGCGTCGCGACCATCCGCTCACCGCGCGCGAGCGCCCGCTGCGTCGCCTGGTCCAGCTCCGAGCCGAACTGCGCGAAAGCCTCCAGCTCGCGGTACTGCGCGAGGTCGAGCCGGAGCCGGCCCGCGACCTGCTTCATCGCCTTCGTCTGGGCGCTGGAGCCGACGCGGGAGACGGAGATGCCGACGTTGATCGCCGGCTTCACGCCCGAGAAGAAGAGATCGGACTCGAGGAAGATCTGGCCGTCCGTGATCGAGATCACGTTCGTCGGGATGTAGGCCGC
>DASUZD010000002.1:0-22937 GCA_036377055.1 Gaiellaceae bacterium
GCTGAGGGCGGACTTCAGATCGGGCCAGATCCCGGCCGGCCCCGCAGGACCCGCCGGTCCCGCAGGACCCGCCGGTCCAGCCGGTCCCGCCGGCCCGGCCGGCCCCGCAGGTCCCGCCGGGACCGCGAACATCAAGTGGGCTCTCGTGAAGGGCGACGCGACGATCGTCGCGCAGTCGGGCGGGATCACGATGACGTCGCACTCGGCCGGCAACTACATCCTCGACTTCGGCGGCGCGATCAACACGAAGCTGATCCTCGCTGCGGGAGCGAACGCGGGCGGCGACGTGGGCGGTCGTGACGACACGGTCGCCGGCCCGTGCGGTGGTACCACCGAGGGCAGCGTCTGCGCGTCGGGGAACGACACGAGCCACGTCCGCGTCAGGACGTTCGACGCGACCGGCGTCGTCGGCGACCATCCGTTCTACGTCGCCGTCATCGGCTAGCTCACTCGTACGCGAACGCTTCGGAGGGCCCGTCTCGACGGGCCCTCCGTCTCTCACCCCTTCCGGCTCAAGCCGCCGCCGTCCGAGGCCGATGCTCTTCGCGGCTTGCGTACTGCGGTTGCGGCATTCGCGTGCGCCTTCGCGGCGCTCTCCCTCACCGGCGTTGCCGCCGGCGTCGTCCGCTACGGCGTCACCGAGGACGCGGGCAAGTACGCGACCGACGGCGGCGCCGCGTTCTTCTCGCAGCTGAACGACGTCGGGCTGACCGAGAACGCGATCACGATCTACTGGGACCCGTCGCTTCCGGGCGGGATGGCCGAGCCGGGCCTGCTCGACCGCGTCCTGCCGCAGGCGCAGGCCCGCGGCATCCGGATCGTCCTCACCGTCTACGCGCTCAGGCCGCGCATGTTCACCACGAGCCCGACCGCCGAGGCGCAGTTCGTCGACTTCCTGATGCGGCTCGCGCGCATGTATCCCCAGGTGACCGACTTCGTGGTCGGGAACGAGCCGAACCAGCCTCGCTACTGGCAGCCGCAGTTCGGGAGCGACGGCTCGGACTCGGCAGCGACCGGCTACGAGGAGCTGCTCGCGCGTTGCTACGACGCGCTCAAGAGCGTCAACCCACGGATCCGCATGCTCGGCTTCGGTCTTTCGCAGCGCGGCAACGACGACCCCGACGCGCCGAGCAACGCGTCGCACTCACCCGTCCGCTTCATCCACGACGTCGGCGCCGCGTACTACGCCAGCGGACGCACGCGGCCGATCATGGACGCCTTCGCGTTCCACCCGTACCCCGGCTCGTCCGCCGACCCGCTCGAGAAAGGTCTTGCTTGGCCGAACGCGAGCGTCGCGAACCTCGACCGGATCAAGCAGGCCGTCTGGGACGCATTCCACGGCACCGCGCAGCCGACCTTCGAGAACGGGCTGGGACTCGCGATCACGGAGGTCGGCTGGCAGGTGGCGGCCTCCGGGGCGCCGTACACGGGCGCAGAGAACGTGCCGACCACGGACGAGGCCACCCAGGCCGCGATCTACGCGCAGATCGTCCGGCTGCTCGCCTGTGACCCGTCCGTCACCGAGGTGCTCTTCCTGCACCTGATCGACGAGACCGACCTGAGCGGGTTCCAGTCGGGGCTCGTGCGCGCCGACGGCACGCGCCGCGCCTCGTACGGCGCGGTCCGCGACGCGATCGCAGCGACGCGTGGCTTGTGCTCCGGCCCGCAGGTGGTCTGGCGCCATGCGACCGGAGTCGTCGGGGCCGCGGTCGACCTCGGGGGATCGCGCCGCCGGCTGTTCGCGCGCCGGACCCGGGCTGCGGTCGCCACCGCCTCGGAAGGCGCGATCGCGCTCGCGGGAGCCGTGCGCGTTCCGGAGTCGGGCACCGTGAGCCGCTCCGCGGTCGAGCGCGCTCTCCTCCAGGGCACCGTCGCGGTCGCCGAGACCGACGTCCCGGCCAACGCGCGCGTGGCCGTCCGCCTCCCGGAACAACCGGACGCTCCCGGCCTCTACGCGTACGCCGTCCTCGTCCAGGCGGAGCTGAACCCGCAGCGCCGCGTCGTGTTCGTCGGCCGGCAGTTCCGCGTGGGCTAACGGCAGAGCGCGCGGTCGATCTTCCGCAGTCGGCGGACGAAGAGCAGCCTCGTGTGGCCGCGCGGGAGGTAGAAGCCGTCGTAGAGGAGCGGCTCGAGGCCGAGACAGGCGTTGGCGAGGCGGTCGTGGTCGAGATCGCCGATCACGCCTAGGAGTCCCGAACGCGCGCCGGCGTACCCGTGCGCGGAGAAGCGGCGCTCCGTACGGCGGATCGTGGCGAGGCGCCCGAGCGCAGCGATGAGCGCGCGGCGGCCGCGGGCGACGGCGCGCGCGCTCGGCAGCAGCGGCTGCGCGAGTGCGAACGTCGTCGAGCCGCTGCGGTCGGCGCGGATCCGCATCGCCGTGACGGCGAGCTCGCTGAGGGTGACCGCGACGCTCGTGGACAGCGGCAGGCCCGTCGCCGCCTCGACGTTCCTGCACGTGACGCCGAGGTCTCCGCGCCGCCTCGCGACCACGCAGGCGACGTTCGTCCCCGCGACCGAGACCGCGTCGCCCGGCTCGACCACGAAGACGACCGGATCACCGGCGGGCGCGGGCGCCGGCTGCGCGGCCTGCGGCGGCTGCGCGTACTCGCGGAGGAGACCGGGCGCTCCCGAGAGCGTCCGCTGGTAGATGTCCGCGACCGCGTCGCCGAGCTCGAAGTAGAGCGTGCCCGGGATCACCCGGGTCGTCCGGCCCCAGAGGCTGCACGTGAGGAGCGGCTGCGCCGCGGTCGGCTTCGAGGCGCAGCCCTCGCGGGTGCCGGCGACAGCGAACGCCTGCCCGGGCTGAAGGTCGTAGAGCTCCGCTCGTGCGCGCGCGGGCGGTGCGGCTGCTAGGACGCAACAGGCGAGGACGAGGCCGATCCGCACGAGCCCGACATTGTGGCCGAGCCGGTGGCCGGAGACGGCTGGGCCGCTACTTCGCGCGCGGCTTCGAGAGCGCCTTCACGGCGCTGACCGCCGAGTACGCGAGCCCGTCGCCGCCCGGCTTCACCGTCATCCGGCCGAGGATCCGCTTCTCGCGCACGATCGTCCTGCGCTCGCGCCAGAAGCCGAAGCCGTTCGGCATCACGACGAGGAGGCGGTTCGTGTACTGGAACGAGATCTCGGTGCCGAGGAACCTCGCGTAGAGCTGCGGCTTTCCAAAGAGCGACGGGACGGCGCCGAGATCCGCTGGGTCAGCGATCACGGCGACCTTGATCCGGAAGCCCGTCTTGTTCGCCTTCGCGACCGCCTGCTGAAGGACCGTCTTCGCCTCCGGCGACACGTCGACGCTGTACGTGAGGAAGACGTTGTCCGTGAGCAGGATGTCGCTGGCTGGATCGCCGTCGGCGCGCGCGGGCGCCGCGCCGAACGCGACCGCCACCGAGGCCAGGACCACGGCGAGAGCGACGATCCGCCTGAGCGACCCCACCGCCGGAGTGTATGCCGCTCTTCTGCCGCCCCCGCGGCGGCTTTACGTACGCTTGACACTCCATCGGCACGCTGACGCCTCGCGGTGCGACTTCTCGACCTCCTGCGACTCCTGAGCGCATTTCTCTGCACGACGAGCGGCCCGGTTCCAACCCCGATCGGCGTCGGCGCCCTCTACCACCCCTCGGCCGCCTCGCCTCGCGTCGCTCACGCAGAGCCGGTTGGGCGGCTCGGCTGCTCGGCCGCCCGCGTCGGTCGTTTCGGCATCCATCTGGAGCTGTTCGCGAACCGCCGGGTGATGATCGTCCCGGCGGGAATAGGGATCGCGCCGCCGCTCGTCCGCGACGGCGCCACCGTCCGCTCGGGCCGCTGCTCCTATCCGGTCC
Source organism: Gaiellaceae bacterium (assembly GCA_036377055.1). Classification (GTDB taxonomy): domain Bacteria; phylum Actinomycetota; class Thermoleophilia; order Gaiellales; family Gaiellaceae; genus DASUZD01. Next base: position 3,816 of record DASUZD010000002.1, read on the forward strand.
GGACGCGGCTGCCGACGGGCGTGTTCGAGATCGAGCGGGGGCGCCGGCTAACCCTCGGCGAACTCTTCGCCGTCTGGGGCAGGCCGCTCTCGCGCTCGCGGCTCGCGGGCTATCGGGTAAAGCCGGGCGAGCGGATCCGCGCCTGGGTAGGCGGCTGCGAGTGGAGCGGGCCGCTCGGCCGGATCCCGCTCCGCCGCCACGCGCAAATCGTCCTCGAAGGCGGAGGCTTCGTCCCGCCGCACGCGTCGTTCCTCTTCCCGCCCGGCCTATGAGCGCGCGGCGCGCCGCCCCTCTCGCGCTCGTCGTCCTCGCGCTGGCCGGCTGCTCGTCGTCGTCGTCCAACTCGCCGCCGAAAATCACGATCGCGCCGGCCAAGACGTTCCGCCTCGTCGGCTTCGCACCCACGAAGGTCGCCCAGGCCGGCAAGCCGACCACGCTCTCCTTCACGATCGACCAGCCCACGGGCGGCCCACTGACCAGGTACCGCCGCGGGCCCGGGCCGCACACGGGCGTCCACCTGATCGCGGTCCGCAAGGACCTCTCGGTGATCATCCACAAGCACCCGCCGATCGGACCGGACGGGAAGATCTCGGAGTCGTTCACGTTCCCCGAGCCCGGGCCGTACCGGCTGCTCGTCGACGTCTACCCGAACTTGCCGAGCGGCCAGCGGAACTTCCAGCTCTTTCGGACGATCGACGTGGCGGGCACGTATGTGCCGAAGCCGATCAGGCCGTTCAGCCCGACCGTGAAGGCAGGCGGCTACTCGGTCACGATCCACGGCCGTCCGAAGCTGAAGGCGATCGACCCGGCCTTCCTGACGGTGACCGTTCGTGCACCCGACGGAAAGGCGCCCGCGCTGACGCCGTGGTTCGGCGCGCTCGCGCACGCGATCTTCTTCCGGGTCGGCTCGCTCGACTACTTCCACACGCACGTCTGCGGGCGCAACACGCCGGGCTGCACGAGCACCCTCGCCGGGCCGAAGATCTTCGGCAAGTCGGAGACACCCGGAAAGCTGAGCGTGGGCGTGCTCCTTCCCGCGCCTGGGACATGGCGGCTGTTCCTCCAGCTCCAGCCGGACGGGCACGTGATCACCGCGCCGTTCACACTCAAGGTCGCATGAGCGTCGGCGCTACACAGCTGTACACCTACATCAGGCGCAGGTGTACACCTGTGGAACGGGTTATCCGCGCGGTCGCCTGGACGGCTGCCGGCGCGATGGTCGTGCTCGCGAGCCGGTCCCTGTCGTACGCACTCGCGCCCCACCCGGACATCGTGGCTGGGAGGCTCGAGACGCGTCTCGGGGGGCCACGCCTGGTCGTTCTGGTCGTGGCGGCCCCGGCCGTCGCGCTGGCGCTCGCGACCGCCGTGGTCTGGATCGCGTCGGTCGCGGTTCGCGAGCGGCGGGTGCTCGAGCGGCGCCGGATCGTCGACGACGTTCCGCCGATCAGCGCCGTTGCGATCGCGACACGCACGGTGCTCCTCGGGCTGGCGACCTGCACGGCGTTCGCGCTCCTCGAGTCGTACCTGCACTGGCGTGCCGGCCTCGGCTGGCACGGGGTCCGCTGCCTCGTCGGGCCGGAGCACCGCGACGCGCTGCCGTTCCTGTGGGCGCTGTCGCTGCTGGCCACGGCGATTGTGGGCGCGCTCGAGCACCTCGTCGCGTGGATGCGCCGGACGGTCGCGACGCTGCTCGCGCGGGTGCCGCGCCTCCGCCTGCGACCCCCGGCGGCGCCGCGGACGCGCAGCTCGTCCGCCCCTCGCCCTCGGCTCCTCCGCCTCGACGCTTCCCCGCGCGGGCCGCCGCAGGCCCTCGTGACGAGCACCTGAGGCGGCCCGGTCGCGGGTCGCCGTGACCGGAAGGGGAAGAAGATGCAGACGCACTGGGTCCTGTGCGGCCGGACCGCCGTCGCCGTCGCGATCCTCGCGGCACTCGTGGCGGCTCCGGCCGCGTTCGCGCACGCAGAGATGACCCCGTCCGTCGCGCAGGCGAAGGACGGCCAGCTGTTCACGCTCGCCGTCCCGACCGAGAAGGCGGGCGCGCAAACGACGAAGGTCGAGCTCACGCCTCCGGAGGGCTTCGGCATCGACTCGTTCGCGCCCTCTCCGGGATGGAAACGCGCGATTCAGCAGCTGGCCGGATCGGGCGGGGAGGCGACGATCCAGAAGGTGACGTGGACGGGCGGATCCGTGTCGACGGGCGAGGATGCCGTCTTCCAGTTCATCGCCACGCCGGAGTCGGCGAAGACGTACACCTTCGGCGTACGCCAGACGTACTCCGACGGCTCTGTCGTCGACTGGAACGGCCCGGAGGACTCGGACACGCCGTCGGCACGAGTCGAGGCCGTTTCGTCGCTCGGCGGCGGGTCGAGCTCGACGCTCGCGATCGTCGCGCTCGTCCTCGGCGGGCTCGCGCTCGTCGTCGCGGGCGTGGGGCTCTTCGGGAGCCGGAGGCCGCTGGCGTGAGGCGCAGGCGGCGGCCGCTTCTCGTCGTGCTGGCGGCGGCCGCCGCCGGGCTCGCTCTGCCCCCGTCGGCGTTCGCGCACGCCGCGCTCCTCCATACCTCGCCGTCGGCGAGCGTCACGGTCCCCCGCGCTCCGGATCGGATCACGCTCACCTACAGCGAGCCCGTCGAGCCGAAGTTCGCGATCGTCTCGGTCACCGACGCGGGGGGCCACCAGATCACCGCCGGCCGGCCGACGCGATCGCCGACGAACGCCGACGAGCTGGTCCAGCGGATCGGCCGCGTCCCGGAGGGCTGGTACCTCGTCTTCTGGCGCGCGATCTCGGTGGACGGCCACCCGGTGCGGGGCGCGTTCACGTTCGCCGTCGGCCCGAACCCAGGTCCCGCGCCGCAGTTCGTCATCCCGTCGATCAGCGAGACGGCCGCGACGCCGGTGCTGCTCGTCTTCCGCTGGATCGTCTTCCTGACGATGATGAGCGCGATCGGGCTGTTCGTCCTCCGGACGATCACCGCCCGGCCGCTCGTGCGAACCTTGCGAGGCTCGTCGCTTCGCGCGATCGCCGGCGCGTTCTGGGTCTCGCTCGCGCTCGCGCTGGTCTCGATCCCGCTCTACGTCTACTTCGCAACGGCGAAGTTCTCGCTGCGCTCGACGACGGACTTCGCCGGCGTGTTCCCGCTTCTGCGCTCCTCCGCGTTCGGCCGCGGCTTCCTCGACCTCGAGCTCGCGCTCGCGCTGTTCGCGCTGGCGGCTGCGATCTCGCTCTGGCTCGACCGGCCGGACCGCCCCGTACGGTCCGTCGCGGAGCTGCTCGCGTCCGCGGGCGCGTTCGCCGCCGCCGCGGCGTGCCTGCTCGTTCCGGGGCTCGCCGGCCACGCCGCGCAGACCTCCCCGCGAGGCTTGACGGTCGCGGCCGACTGGATCCACCTCGCGGCCGGGTCGATCTGGGTCGGCGGCCTCTGCGGCCTGCTCGTCCTCTACCGGAGCACGGCGGAGCTGATCCGCGTCGCCGCGCTCTCGTTCGTCGTGCCCCGCTTCTCGAACACGGCCTTCGCGTCCGTGAACCTGCTGATCGCGAGCGGGATTGCGGCGACGCTCGTCCACGTCCCGACGCTCGCGTCGATGTGGCAGACCTCGTACGGCAAGACGCTGACCGTGAAGATCGCCCTGCTCGTCGCGGCCGGCATGCTCGCGTCGGTCAACCTCGCACGGACGAAGCCGAGGCTTCAGGCCGCTGCCGCGCATCCCGGGCGGGCGGCCGGCGCGGCCGTCCTGCTCCGGCGGCTCGTGGGTGGCGAGGTCGTGTTCGTGTTCGGCGCCGTCTTCGCGGCCGCGCTCCTCTCGAGCCTCGCCCCGCCGTCGAAGGCGCTTGCGAAGATCGGCAAGGCCGAGGCGCGCGTCGGCCCGGGCGCCTTCTCGCGGCACGTGACGAAGGACGGGTACGACCTCGACTTCCGCGTCTCGCCGAACCGGGCGGCGCTGCCGAACTCGTTCGTCGTCAGGATCACGAAGGACGGCAAGCCGGTACGGAACGCGTCGGTCGTGACGCGATTCGACATGCTGGACATGGACATGCAGGAGCTCTCGTACTCATTCCCCGAGCGCCAGCCTGGCGTCTACTCGCGCTCGGCACCGGCGCTCGTGATGGTCGGGCACTGGGGGCTCCAGTACCAGATCACGATTCCGGGCCAGACACCGATCGACGTGCTGCTCGTGGACAGGGCTGCCGGATGAACGGCCCCGCCGTCAAGCTCCTCGCCGCCCTGATCGCACTCTGCGCCGGCGCGGCGGCTTGGCTCGTGATCGCGCTCCTCGCGCGCTCCACGTTCTAGGAGGGCTTGGCGGAACATCCGTTGTGCCGCCCGCGGCACGCTGCTCGCCCCGAGGCCGCGTCCTCAGTCGCGCCCGTATCGGACTGATACGGGCACTCCCTGCGTCCTTGCCTCGGAACGAGCATCGAACCGCGTGCGACGAAGCACGTTCCGCCAAGCCCTCCTAGACAACGGCCGCCTCGGCCAGCGCCGCGCGCAGGTGCTCGACGGCGCCCACGACGTACTCCTCGTCGAAGGGCGGCGGCAGCTTCGGCGACAGTTCACTCCACGCGAGCGCTCGGCATACGCGACCGAGGAGGTGCGCGATCGGGAAGACGTCGCGCAGAGCGGCGAGCGGGGCGAACCGCGTCCACGGCTCCAGGTAGGCGTCCCGGAGCCGGGCGAGCTCCGGCGCGTCGTCACCGAGCTCGAGCCCGTATCCAACCGAGCCGAGCGTGACGACCAGCGTGAAGAAGGGGTGGGAGACGCACGCGTCGCCCCAGTCGAAGAAGACGTACCGCCCGTCGCGGACGAAGACGTTGCCGTCGTGGAAGTCGTCGTGCTGGATCGTCTCCGGCACGCCGGGCGCGGCCAGCTCGTCGCAGAGCCGCTCGACCTCGAGCGCGTGGGCGGCGCGGCGCTCGTCGGCGCTGAGCGCGCCGCCGACGTCCTCCACGAGCCGTGCGTACGCGGACGGAAGTGCCGCGAGCCGACGGTCGGGGGCGCCCGCGTCGAGGAAGACGTCGCGGTCGACCGCAGCGTCGAGCTGGAGGTCGGCGTAAAGCGGCAGGAGCTCGGCCCAGCGGTCGAGGAGCTCGCGCCCCGCGGCGAGCTCGCGCAGCCGTGTACCGGCGTCCCGCTGGAGCATCCACCCGCTGGCGCGATCGAGAGCGATCAGCTCCGGAACCAGGTCCGGCTGCCGCCGGGCGAGCACCTCGACGACGGCGCCCTCGTGCGCGAGCAGCGGGATGCTGGCCTTGAACCAGACGGCGCCGGCCGGCGTCGGGACGCGCATCGCCGTCGCCCACGGGCGGACGTGCGGCTGCTCGATCTCGCCGGCGACCTCGACATGCCTGGAGATCCACGCGATCGCGCTCTCGCGCCACGCGAGATCGGTCCAGATCATCCGCGCTCGGCGCGAGCGCGCTCCACGATGCGGTCGACCCGGGTCCAGAAGGCGGCCTTCGCCGCGGGCGTGACCTCGAGCGGCGACGTGTGCGTCGCCACGAAGCCGCCGTGCGAGCGGATCACGGCGACGGAGACCCGGTCCGGCGGGAAGTTCGCGGCCTGGAGGCGGAGGAGCAGCTGGTGGCCGCCTGCGCCGTCGACGACGGAGTCGTGGTCGCCGACAAGGATCGTGAAGCGGGCGCGCTTGTCGACGGTGCGCAGGTCGAGCGGCGGGTCGGCGGGATCTTGGCCGGCCGGGAACAGGTTCACGACCTCGGCCGGTGCAGGCCCGGCGAGCCGAGCGACGGCGGCGTAGTCGGCCACGAGCTCGCCGCCGCGCGAGTAGCCGATCGCGACGAGCGGGACCCGCGGCGCGTCGAGGCGCCCTAGCGCAAGCCGCATGCCGACCACCAGGTGCCGCACGGCGCCGCGGCTGCCGAGCAGGCGCTCGTAGCGCGGGTAGATCACGGCGCTTCCCTGCCTCGCCAGGTGCTCGAGCCACGGCCGGTGATTCACGGGCGTGGTCTCTCCGAGCCCGAGCCCGTGCACGAAGACGACGAGGCTGCGGGGCCGGCCGGCTGGGCGGAAGATCCAGGCCTCGTCGGCGCCGCGCCCGACCCGCTCTTCGACTAGCCGTTGCGTGACCGAGTGGCGCGGCGACCCGCAGCCGGCGGCGGAGACGAGGACCAGGACAGCCAGAGCGAGGAGCGCGCGGGGGATGCTCGATCAGACGTGCCGTGGGCGGCGAAGTTGCGCCGGCGTCAGGCCGCCGCGACGGGCTCGACCGATCCGACCGGCAGCTCGACGCGGAAGCACGCCCCCGCGCCCTCCTCCGTGGTCACGCCGATCGAGCCGCCGTGCGCCTCCGTGATCGCCTTCGCGATCGAGAGGCCGAGGCCGGTCCCCGGCGTCGCGTTCTCCGTCGCCCGCTTCGCGCGGAAGAACCGCTCGAACAGGCGCTCCTGCTCGTCCAGGGGGACCCCCGGCCCAGTGTCCACGACCTCGAGCACCGCCGCGCCGTCGGACGGCGATACCCGCACCAGGACGCGGCCCGCCGCGGGCGTGAACTTGATCGCGTTCGACAGGAGGTTGTCGACGAGCTGGGCCAGCCGCGCCGGGTCGCCGAGCAACCGGGGGACGGTCTCGCAGTCCGAGCGAAGCTCGACCTGCGCCTGCGCGGCGAGCGGCTCCGCGGCCTCGACGCAGCCCGCCACGACGGACGCGAGGTCGACCTCGCCCCGGTCGAGCGTGAGCTTTCCCGCCTCGACCTGCGCGACGAAGAGGAGGTCGCCGACCAGGCGCAGCAGCCGATCCGCGTTTCGCCCGACGACCTCGAGGAACCGCCGGTGCTCCTCGTCGAGGCGATCCGTGTCGTCGAGGACGAGGTCGAGGTAGCCGCGGATCGACGTGAGCGGCGTCCGCAGCTCGTGCGAGACGAGCGCGACGAACTCGTCCTTCATGCGGTCGACCTCGCGGAGCCGCTCGTTCTGGGCGCGCGCACGCGCGAGCAGCCGGTCGCGCTGCGACTCGATCGCCCGGCGCTCGGTGACGTCGATCGCGAACCCTTGCCAGTAGCGCGTCGCACCGTACTCGTCGAGCACGGGAACGGCAGTGTCGTGGACCCAGATCACGCGCCCGTCTCGTCCAACGAACCGGTACTCGGAGTCGAGCGTCGACGCCTCGGTCTTGCACTGCCGCTCCCGCTCGAGCACCGTGTCGCGGTCGTCAGGGTGGAGGCACCTCGTGAACATGCCGGGGTCGTTCAGCCATTCCTCTGCGGTGTAGCCGACCAGGTCCTCGATCTGCGGGCTGATGTAGGTCATCGGCCCGTCGACCTCGATCGAGTCGATGTAGGTGACCAGCGGGAGGCGCTCGGCGAGCGTCCGGTACCGCTCCTGCGCCTTCCGGAGCTCCTCCTCGCTCTCCATTCGGGACGTGACGTTCGTCATGTAGCCCTGGAGGTAGAGCGGATTGCCGTCGTCGTCGCGCGCGACGGCGGAGTCGTCGTGGACCCAGACGACGCTCCCGTCACGCGCGACGAGCCGGTACTCGATCTGGATCGGCTCGAACCCGGCGTGGGCGTTGGCGAAGGCGCTCAGCACGCGGTCGCGGTCCTCGGGGTGCAGCACCTTGCCGAAGAGCTCCGGGTCTCTCGCCCACTCCTCCGGCGGCCACCCGACGAGCGCCTCCATCTGCGGGCTGACGTAGGACGCGCTGGAGGTGCCGAACTGCTCGATGTACGTGACGCCGCGAAGCTGCTCGACCAGCATCCGGAATCGGCGCCGCGCCGCCCCCTCCGACTGCGACAGGCGGCGGAGCTCGAGCTGCGTGATCGCCTGGCGCGCGATCGCACGGAGCGCGTCGGCCTGCGCAGCGGTCAGCTCGCGCGGACGCTGGTCGAGGACGCAGACGGCGCCCAGCCGGGCCCCGCTGGGCGCGACGAGCGGAGCGCAGGCGAAGAAACGGACGCCTAGGGCGGAGACCGCCAGCTCGCGGTAGCGCTCGTCGTTCGCCGCGTCGGAGACGACGAACACATCGTCAGTGACCATCGCCTCCGCGGAGAGCGCCAGGTCGCGCGGGATCTCGTCCACCTCGACCCCGGTCCGCGCCTTGAGCCAGACCCGGTCGGAGTCGACGAGTGCAATCGACGCGATCGGGGCGTCGCAGACGGCGGCCGCGAGTCCGGCCAGATCGTCGAAGTCGTGCTCGCGCGCGGACGGCGGCGCCTGCACCACTCGAGACTACTCGGGCAGCGGCCGGTAGCGATAGCCGAAGCCGCGCACGGTCTCGATCGGGACGTCGTGCGGCGTCTCCGGATCGAGCTTCCGGCGCAGGTAGCCGACGTAGAGCTTCACCTGGTCGCCCCCGACTCCGTAGGCGTCGCCCCAGACGAGCTCGAGCAGCTGCTCGCGCGAGAGCACCTGGCGCGGGTGGCGGACGAACGCCGCGAGGAGCCGGAACTCGAGCGGCGTCAGCGCGACCTCCCGCTCGCCGACGGCGACCGCGTGCTGGCCGAAGTCGATGCTGAGGAAGGCGTCTGCGTACGTGTCCGGCGCCGCCCGCGCGCCCGAGTGCGCCCGCCGCAGCAGGGCCTGCACGCGCGCGACGAGCTCCTGGCGGCCGAAGGGCTTCACGACGTAGTCGTCCGCGCCCGCGCCGAGCGCCCGGACCTTCTCGAGCTCCGATGCGGCGGCCGTGAGCACCATCACCGGGAGGTCGCTGACGTCGCGGATCCGCTCGAGCGTCTGCCAGCCGTCGAGCTCCGGCATCGTCACGTCGAGCACGACGAGGTCGGGGCGGGCGTCGAACACCACCCGGAGCGCCCCCTTCCCGTCCGAGGCGTCGACGACCTGGTGGCCGGCGCGCTCGAGCAGCGCCCGGAGCAGGCTTCTGATGTCGGGGTCGTCGTCGACGACGAGGACGCGGGCATCCTTCATACGGCTTTCATACCAGAGCGTCCCGGCATTCCTCCCGCGCTCGCCGACCATCCGAGCATGGCCCGAGTCCTGATCGCCGAGCCGTATCCGGAGGTGCGCGAGCTCCTGGCCCTGATCGTCACGCGGCTCGGGCACACGGCCGTCCTTCCTGACGACCCGCCCGCGGCGATCGACCTGCTGGTCGCGGAACCGGCCGCGCACGGCGCGCTCGAGCTCGCGCACGCGTTGCGCGCGACGCGTCCCGACCTGCCGATCGTCGTCGTCAGCTTCCTCCCCCAGCCGGCGGCGTGGACGACCCTCGGCCCCGCGGCCTACGTGCTGAAGCCGTTCACGGTCGTCCAGCTCCAGGCGGCGGTCGAGTCGGCACTCGTCCGCGGCCTACTCGAGCACCGCCGCGAAGACGGCGGCGCCGAGGGCGACCGCCGCCGCGCTCGCCCAGATCATCACTGCGAGCGTGAGGCGGGCCGCCGTTCCCGGCAGCAGCGAGAGGACGATCGCGTGCGTGAACACCGGGATCTTGCTGGCGCCGACGGCCAGGCCGAGCAAGCCCAGCGCACCGGCGGCGAGCACCCGCGTCTCGGGCCGGCCGCGCACGAGGACGGCGACGCCGACGGCGGCGAAGAGGACCTCGGTGGCGCCTTCGACCCAGCGGCCTTCCGACGCGTTCGCGTCAAACCCGAAGCCCGCGGCGGTCGCGACGACGGACGCGACGACGATGCCACCCAGCGCGAACGCACCGAGCTCCAGGTAGCGCGGGCTGCGGCGCAGCAGGAGCAGCGCGGCAGCCGCGACGAACGGCACTCCCACGACCGCCCAAGGCCACGCCGCGGGAGCAGGAAGACGCACGAGCGTTCCGGACAGCCGAGCCCGGTGCCCGTCGACGACGAGCGGGACCGCCCACTTCCCGTGCGTCGTCCGTGCGCGCAGTCCGCGGAGCCTGGCGTCGTGCCAGACGACGCGCGGCCCGCTCTTCTGGATCCGGACCGCGGCCGCGGCCGACGTCGGCGCGCTCTTGAAGATCGTCGCGTCGTGCGAGTCGACGCGAGCGAACGGCTCGCCGAGGTAGCCGAGAAGCGTGACGCGATGGCCGGGCAGGGCGGAGAGGCCCAGCGCGAGGTCACCCGGATAGACGCGTGCGACGACGCCGCGAGGCACGTGCGTGATCGTCGCCCGGTAGCTGACCGCGACGGTGCCGGTGCGGATGTGCGCCGAGGCCGCCGCGGGCCACGCGAGCGCCATCACGACCCCGACGAGGACGAATCGACGCACGCTTCGCCGGAGCCCGAGCGCCGCCATCGCGCGCGCGAGTCTAGTAGGTCGACCGCGCGCGCAGATCAGCGCGTGACGCTGACGAGCCGGAACTCCTCGTGATGACCCTTCACGACGCGCTCCAGGATCTCCCCCACGCCCGCGACGTAGTACTTCTCCTCCGTCTGCGGCTCCAGCGGGCTGAACTCGCTGGTCACGAATGCTCGCTTGAAGGTTCCGTACGGCACCTTCACGGGGCCGCGATAGCCGAGCGCGCGCGCCTGGTCGAGCGCCTCGCCGGGCGGGTAGTACTCCTGCCTGTAGCTGTCGCCGGGCTTCGGGTGGGCCGGCATGATGATCCCCGGCTTCGCGCCGTCGACCCCGGAGCGCCACGAATCGCTGGCCTTAGCGAACCGACCGTTCTTCAGCTCGAACGAGTCCTCGCCCAGGTACCAGACGTTCCCCTGCTTGTCCTGGGCGTAGAAGTCGAGCGTGCGCTCGACGGCGCGCCCGTGCTCGCTGACCGTGTCCCGGACCACCGTGCACTCGATCCCGAGAATCCGCTTCGTCTGGCCCGTCACGACCTCGTCGTCGGTCTGCGGCGTCTTGCCGCGCGTGCCCTCGTAGTGGAACCGCGTTCCGGGCCTCAGCGGCCAGAGCGGGTTGTCGACCGTTCGAACGAAGCTGGCGGCATCGATCGAGGGCGAGTAGCGCCCATGGATCGGCGCCAGGTCCGAAGCGGACTTCGAGCTGGACGAGCCACAGCCGCTCGCGAGGACGGCGAGGAGAAGGAACGCGACCGGTCTCACGGCGCGATTCGTAGCAACCGAAGATGAACCGGCGATGAGAGCGAGCGGCGGGCCGAGCGCGACGCCCGGCCCGCCGCTCTTCGACTCAGCGGAGCAGGTAGCTCATGGCGCGGCCCATCACGGTCGCGCGCGTGGGCGCTCCGGCCATCCCCTCGAACCCGAAGCCGAAGTAGATCGAGTCGTCTGTCGAGATCACGGCTCCCTCCGGGAACCCGCCCGCCGTCGTGCGGACGAAGTTGTTCGGGTTCGCCGCGCTGCCGGGCGCCGGGCCGGTGACCGCCCAGCCGCCGAGCCCGTCCTCGAACGACGTCGTCGCGCCCGTCGAGAGCGCGGTGTCGTCGATGAACACGCCCAGCCCCTGCGTGGCCCAGTCGCTGACGTATGCGATCGAGACCTCGACCTGCTTGCCCGCGTACGCGGACAGGTCGACCGACCACTGCTGCCAGCCGCCGGAGCTTCCCGAGGCCGCGTTCCAGGAGCCGGTCGTCCCGGTCGGCGAGCACGTCGAGTCGGCGTTCAGCGTCTGGTAGTGCGCGAGGAACGGGTGCAGGTCGTGCCATCCGGCGGGACAGCTCTCACCGGTCGACGTGCCGGTGTGGCCGTTCAGGTCGGGGAGCGTGGCCCAGTTGTCCTGGCCGACCGTGTGCGCCTCGACGAACACGAAGTCCCAGTCCTGCTCGGTGTTGTGCGAGACCCAGAACGACAGGTTCCCCGAGCTCTGGCCCGTCAGGTCGACCGTCCGCGTCAGGCGCTTGTACGACACGTCGGCGATCTGCGAGTAGACGTAGTTCGTGCCGGTGTGCGGCTCGAACGGCCCGCCCGCGCGGACGTACTTCGCCGACGGCCAGCTCCTGAACTGCGGATACGTGGAGACCGGCAGGATCCCGCTCGTCGAGATGAACGACGCGCTGTGGTCCTGGTTGTTCGCGCTCGACCCGCCGCCGAACGACCACGTCAAGCTCGCGAACGGGTTGTCGCTGCCGAAGACGCCGAGCGTGTTCCCTTTGCTGTCCGAGCCGGCGGCGTCGTTGTAGAGGTAGGCGCCCAGGTAGTACTGGAGGAAGTCGTCCAAGAACCCCTGGCAGCCGTCCTGCCCGGTGTCGTTCGGGTTGCACGGCGCGTTCGTCTCCGGCTGGAACTCGTAGCCGAATGCATACTCGAAGCCCGCGTACTTCCCGGTGTAGAGCAGCCGGCCACCCTCGTTGAGGTAGGCGCGCACGTCGAGGACCTCGTCGTTCGCGAGCCGGGAGGCCGTGCCCGGGCTCATCCCCGGTTCCCGGGTGATGATGTCGTCGCCCGTGTACCAGATCACGGCCTTGTAGTGACTGAGCACGCCGAGCGCATCGGGTGACTTCCGCCCGTTCGCGTCTACGTCGTAGACGTCGGCCCCGATCCCGTTCGCGGCCAGCGCGTCCAGGTAGTAGGACAGGTAGCTCGGGCCGTTCGTCTTCTTGTAGACCGGTGAGATGCCGGAGTAGTCCTCGGCGGAGACGACGAGGACGCGATTCGAGGACTCCACCTTCGCGGCGTACGTGAACGAGTCGCTCGTCTTCCCGCCGCCGGTGAACCAGAGCTGGACGCTGTCACCCGGTTGCGTGCCCGTCACCTGGCCACGCATGACGTGGTAGTAGACGTCGCCGGGCCCGCCGAAGCGCTCGCCGCCGTTCCACTCGCTGGTCGGCGCGGTGTGGAGCGCGCCGCCGTTGATCCGGTAGTTCAGCGTGACCGCCCCAAGAGAGCGCGCCGCAAGCACCTGCACGTTCTGCGGGTCGCCGTACGAGACGTCGAAGCGGAAGTCACCCTGCGGGTTGCCCGAGAGCTCCGGCTCGATCGACGACATCTCGAGGTAGAAGGGCTTGACGGTGTTGCCGAGGTGCGAGACCGGGTTGGCCGGGTTCGGGGCCGAGTCGACCACGTCGAGCGCGAAAGGCAGGTTCTTCAGGAACTCCTGCTGCACGAGCGCGGGGTCGTCCGGGAAGACGAACCCGGCGCCGGGCGCGCCCTCCTCGAGCTCGACCGTCCACGCGAGCGTCTTGTCGACCGCATGCGCGTAGTCCGTCGTCTCGCCGTTCGTCGTGTAGAGGTCGGCGCCCACGCCGGGGTCGAAGCCGTCGATCGCCGGCTTCGCGTCCGTGCCCGACAGCGCCAGGTAGATCGGGTCGTCGGCGGTCGGCGTCTGCAGCTGCCAGCCGAACGTGTAGAGGATCAGCGGCCCGTACGAGTGGTAGTTGATCAGGACCTTGGGCTTGATCCGGTCGAGGAGCCCCGCATAGGCCTGCGTCTCCGGCTCTGAGCGGGCCGCCGTGCCGCGGTAGGTCTCGCTCGACGTCGCGGTCGACGATCCCTCGTCGTCGTAGTTCCAGTGCTCCGGGAAGTTCCGGTTCGGGTCGACGCCGTCGCCGCCCGTGATCTGCCCGTCGCCGTTGTTGTCGTGGAGGTTCTTCCGCCAGAGCCGCTCCGCGTCGAACGTGTACTGGTAGCCGTCCGGGTTCGCGACGGGCAGGAACCAGAGCTCGCGCGTGTCGACGAGGTTCGTGACGTGCGCGTCCTTCCCGTAGTTGTCGACGAAGTAGTGGAGGAGCCGGCGGTCGACCTCGGTCGAGATCCACTCGCGCGCGTGCTGAGTGGCCGCGTACATCGCGGCGGGACGTGAGCCGTCGGCTACGCGGGCCGCGTCGCGGGTGACCTTCAGGGCGATGATCTCGCGGCCGTTCGCCGTGTGGCCGAGTACCTCGAGCTTGACGATCTTCGGGTTCTTCTGGGCGATGTCGTGCAGCTCGGCGCGAATCCCGCCGGGCTCGTCCCACGAGCGCCAGACGACATAGCCGCCGGCGGCCTGCTCGGCGGCGAGCTCCGTTTGCGACTTGCCGTTCTGGTCGCGCTTGACGCGAATCTCGAAGCCGCGCCGCTCGAGCAGGCGCTGCTCGCGCTGCGACAGCACGAGGTCGACCTCCGCCTTCTCGCCGGCCGGCCGCACCGCGACGACGTCGTAGCCCTCGCGGGCGAGCTTCGCGGCGTCCGCGCGAGACACGGTCGCCGTGTACATCTCCAGATGGCCGTTCCCCTTGCCCGGCGCAGCCGATGCCGCAGTCGCCAGCACGACCGCGAGCAGCGCGAGCGCCGCCACCCATCCCCTGGTCATCTCGCCTCCCCTGTGGATAACTTGCCGCGCGAGCAGCGTCCCACAAAAGAGCGGGCGTTGCAAATGCCACTTTGGTGCTCGGGGGCCCGACGGATGCGGGCCCCCGAGAGAGGGCTCTTAGAAGCCCGAGACGCCGTTCGGCGTGCCGAGGCCGGTCGGGCCGTCGTAGCCGGCGGCGCCGTGGCACAGGTAAGTCGGACTGCAGGTGCCGTTCGAGCCGCTCGTGACGTCGAAGAGGCCGGCCGTGTGCGAGTACGGATACGAGCCGGCGTTGACGGTCGACGCGTTTCCGGCCAACGCGTAGACGCTCGCGATGATCGGCGAGGACGCGCTCGTCCCGCCGACCGTCCACCAGAGGCCGCCGAAGAGGACTGCCACGCCCGTGTTCGGATCGGCGACCGCAGACACGTCGGCGACGGTCCGGCGCGAGCAGCCCGTATCGGTCTGCCAGGCGGGCTTCGCGTCGTAGGCGCTGCAGCCGCTGCCGGCGCCGCTCCAGGCGGACTCGGTCCAGCCGCGGGTCCCGCCGCCGCGCGTGAGCGACGTCCCGCCCACGGCGGTCAGGTACCGGGACGCGGCCGGATAGGACACGCCGTAGCCGCTGTCGCCGGAACTGGCCGTGATCGCGACGCCCGGGTGGTTGAAGTGCGCGTCGTCAGCGGTCTGGCCGCTGTACTCGCTACCGCCCCAGCTGTTCGAGACCGTGTTCGCGCCGAGCCGGGCGGCCGTGTCCTCGGCGGTGTAGAGGTCGCTGTCGAGATTCGTGTTCGACTCGACGAGCAGGATCTTGCAGTTCGGGCAGGTCGCGCTGACCATGTCGAGATCGAGCGAGATCTCGAGCGACCAATCGGCGCTCGGCGGCGGCATCGGCAGCGTGCCGCCGTTCTGGTTCACCTTCCGGAAGCAGCCGTTGGCGGTCGTGCACGGCGGCAGCCCGTAGAACGAGCGGTACTGCGCGAGATCCTGCTCGGCCGTCGGGTCGTCGAAGGCGTCGACGATCGCGACGGTCTGACCGGCGCCGGCGGTCGCGCTCGGGAGCGCGTACGCCGACTGCAGGTCGGCCGGCCCGTAGCCGGATGGGCCCGAGGCGAACGGGCTTGCGTCGCCCTTCACGAGCGAGAAGCAACGGACGTGCCCAAGCGGGACAGCTCCGCAGACGGGCCGGATCGAGACGCTCTGCGCGGCATGGCCGCTCGACGCGCCCGCGAATGCGGCGACGAGCGAAAGCGCCAACACGAGGAGCACAGCGCGGATCGCGCCGCGGGGAAGCCTGTGGCTCATGGTTTTCCTTTCATGCGGGTACGACTTTGAAGAAGTAAACAAACCTTCGCCTCCGTACCCCGCTTCACCGGAATGGAAACCGCCGCGCGGCGTTCGAGCTCTGCGTCCGCGGGAACAGCTCTGGCGTGCCTATTGCCGTCGTCGTCACCCTGGCCGCCGCGCTCGCCCTGCCCGCGTCCGCATCGGGTGTCGACGGCCCGGGCGTCGTCAGCTTCCCGAATGCCACGATCCTGCCGAGGCAGGACAAGTCGGCGCGCGGCTATCTCTCGCCCGCGATCTCGACGCTCCTCAGGCCGGGTTTCTGCTGGGAGCTCTCGCTCGCCACCCGGTCGCAACCCCTCTTCGCCTATCTCCGGCGAGCCGGCACCGGTCGGATCGTCGCGACGATCGACACACGCGACAACCACATCCCGACGATGCCGTGGTCCGGCAGCGGCTCGTACAGCGGGTGCACGCCCATCTCGCGCGCCGACGAGCGCGCCTTCCTACGCCGGCCGGCGCTCTACTACCTCGACGTACGCACGCAGACCGCGAGGCATGCAGCCGTCGCGCACCCCCGCGGGCCGCATCTGTAGTTCCGTCAGAGCGCGACTGCCAAGAAGCGCTCGATCATCGCGTTCACCTGCTCCGGGACCTCCAGCTGGTGGAAGTGTCCGGCTCCCACGGTCACGCCGAAATGGAGATCGGGCTTGAGGGCGAGCAGGCGGTCCGGAGCGTTGCTTCCGCCCGGCATCGAACGCAGAACGAGCGTCGGGACCATGCACAGGGCGAGGGCGGCGACTCCGTTCCACTCGCAGACGCCGCGGATGACCGCCGCCGCGACGTGCAGCGGTACGGCGCACATCGTGTCGACGACCTGCCGCCGCACAGCATCGTTTGCGGTCGGCCCGACGCCCTCCTCGACCCATGCGCGCCGCACGTCTTCTCCGTTGGGGCCGGTCATCAGCGCGGCGAACCCGTCGAAGATCCGTGCGCTGCTCGGGAGCGGATCGATCGGGCCCGGATCGTCGGCGACGACGGCGAGCGGCAGGCCCGGATGCCGCGCCGCGAGCTCGACCGCGATCATCCCACCGAGGCTGTGCCCGATGACGACGGGCTTCCGAATCCCGGCCTCGCTGCAAACCTGCGCGACGTCGTCCGCGAGGCTCGGGATGTCGTAGCCGTCCGCGGGACGGTCGCTGCGCCCGCAGCCGCGTAGCTCGACGGTCGTCACAGCGTGGGAGGCGCCGAAGTGCTCGAACTGGGGCGCGTACAGGGAAACGTCGCAACACCACCCCGGTACGAAGAGCAGCTCCGGCTCGCCCTGGCTGCCCTGCTCGAAGTACAACCTGACGCCGTCCCGCTGCGCGTACGGCACCACAACATCGTCTCAGACGCCGAACGACGCATGTGAAGCGGGCGCTCTCCTGCTGAGCTATGCGCCCGGGAGGAGTTTCTTTTGGGCTCGGACTCGCGCGCTCTGTAGCGCCGGGCGCGGCTCGGGCGGGACCACCTTCGAGGTGGCCGCTCCGCCAGGACGGACCTGCTACTGGATCTCGGATTCCGGAGGCGGGATCTGGAACGTGGTCTCGTCCTCTACGGCGGCCACACCCGGTAATCCGTGAAGCGATTGACGGGCTGCCTCGCTCACGGAACCGGTGATGATGCCGATGGGCCGGAGCACCTGGTCGACTTCCATCCCGGCGGCACGGAGGCTGTCAGCGAGCTGATCGATCTGCCCGAGGTGGTCGTCAGCGGCCGTAACCTTGATTCTCTCTGCCATTGTGCCGCTTATCCTACGCGCCGCCCATCTAATGCGGAGCTCGAGCAAGGCCGGCGCCCACGTCGACCGCTGGGACGTGTAAGCGGCGGGCCGCTTGCACGACCGTCGACCACAAGGCCGAGCCGATTGCACCGGTCGCCTCGGACCAAAGCGCCGAGATTCCCGCCACGTGAGGTGTGGCCATGCTCGTCCCTGAGATCGTGTTGTAGCGATTCGGCATCGGCCAGGTCGAGAAGACCGCGACGCCGGGTCCCGAGATGTCGACCTGACCGCCGGTCATTGGGTTGCTCCGAGCGGAGAAGTCAGCGATCTGGAGCTGAGAGTCGACTGCTGCGACGGCCATGATCGACGGACTGTTCGCCGGAATGCCGACGAACCCGAAGTTTCCGAATCTCCGGGACGCATTGTTTCCTGCTGCTGCGACGATCAGTGTGCCGGCGGCCAACGCCCGACGACCGACTGCTTCGTACGCCGCCGAGACCGTCTGGATGTTCGCCCCGAGTGACATCGAAATTACGCGGCATCCGTTCGCGATCGCCCAGCTCATGCCGGCGAGGATGTTGGTGTCCGGACCGGAGCCCTGGTTGCTGAGAACCTTGCCGACGAAGATCTCCGCCTCGAATGCGATGCCGTAACGGCGGGTTCCCGCCGGCGCCTTTGGTCCGCATGACGTGCCGCAGCAATGTGTGCCATGGCCGTGACCATCCTGTGGCGCCTCGCCCGGAACGAATGATTGCGGCGTGATCGCACGCCCGGCGAAATCCGGATGATGGAGGTCCAGGCCCGTATCGAGGACCGCGACTCGAATGCCGGTGCCGCTTCGGTGCGACTTCGCAACCCTCGTGGCCTGCAGCCCCCAGGTGAGCTCTGATGTATCGGCGAAGGCAGCAGCGGCCTCGACCGCCGCTTCGCTCGCGCCCGCAGGCGCCGTCTGGTCATAGAGATGGCTCACAGCGTCGCGATAGCCGCGAAGGTAGTCGGTCGAAAGCGGCGGCGACTCGTCGATGGCGTAGAGCACCCGCTCCGGCTCGATCGCGATGATTCGGGGATCTGCTTCGGCGGCGGCCAGTAACGAAGGCCCTCCCTCTGGATCGGCTGCGACCACGGCGATACCGAGCTCCGAAAACACCGTGGCGTCGGCCGCTCCCGTTTCTCCGACATCGAGCGCGCTCGCCGCGAAGTCGCTCGTGCGGGCGATGTTCGAGACGGGCGCGACGGATCGCAAAGTCTCGTCGATCGCAGAATCGTCCCCATGCACCTCGTCGCTCAAGACCACGAGATACCGTCCCGTGGTCGCGACCGTCCGATCAGAGCGCTCTACGCCCTCTTCGCCGACAACCCCGCCGCTCCCACCCTGCATCGTCCATCCCTCCTGATCGCCGATTTATTCGCCGACGTTAAGCCTCGCCCGGTCGCGGGCGCTCGCGCCCGACCCGGGCCACATGCGCCGAAGTGCGGTAGGCCTACAAGAAGAAGTAGACGTCCACTCGCCCGTCGGCTCGATTGCTCGCAAAAGCCTCTCCCGCGCCTTGAGCCGGGTTCAGATTCAGGAAGTTGGCGGCAGCAGCAGCATTTGGCTGGGTCGTCACACGCCAAATCTTCGCCTCGACGCCAGCGCGGTTCTCTTTGTGGGCGACTGCTTCGTCGTGGCTCATCACCTCAACCTCGTGGGCCATGTCGACTCCTTTCCTGGTCGACGCCTCGCCTCCGCGGTTAGCGCAGATTTGAGGCAGGTTTGACTAAACCCGATAGCCGATGTTCTTCGCCAACCCAAAAATTCGTGCCTTTAGGGTGGGAGGGTTACGACAGTACGCTTGGCCTTCTAGAAAGTCAATCGACGCCCGCATATCAGGCGCGGCTGCTGCCGACAGCCATCGTGCCATGGGCGCACCTGGGATCGAACCAGGGACCTCCCGCGTGTGAAGCGGGCGCTCTCCCGCTGAGCTATGCGCCCCGAGAGCAAACCGAGGATACCGCCTTTCGCCGCCGCTGCCGGCTTTGCCGGC
>DASUZD010000003.1:0-2107 GCA_036377055.1 Gaiellaceae bacterium
GAAGCATGGTGGAGCGGCTGCGACGCTCGTTCAGCGACCGCCGAATCGCGGTCATCGCGGCCCTCGGCGCGCTCTCGGTCGCCGTCCTCGGCCTCGTCGCCTTCAGGATCGCCTACACGCACTCCGAGGACGGCGCGAACCTCGTCTGGAACCTCTTCCTCGCGTGGATTCCGCTCTGGCTCGCCCTCCTTCTCTACGACCGTCACGCTCATCGGGCGCGTCTGTCGACGCTCGCGAGCCTTGGATTGCTGTGGCTGCTGTTCTTCCCGAACGCGCCGTACATCGTCACCGACTCGAAGTACCTCGCCGGGAGCACGGGCCGCGAGTTCTGGTACGACGGCTTGATGATCGGCACGGCCGCGACGACCGGGCTCATCCTCGGCTTCGTCTCGCTGTACCTCCTCCACGCGATCGTCCGCCGCGGCGTGGGCGCCCGGCCCGCCTGGTTCTTCGTCTTCGGCGTTCTCGGGCTGAGCTCGTTCGGCATCTACCTCGGCCGTGTCCTGCGCTGGAACTCATGGGACGTCTTCGTGCGGCCGGGGACGCTCGCCGCAGACATCTCCCGCGGTCTCCTGGATCCGCTCGCCCATCCGCGGCCGATCGCGACCACGCTCCTCTTCACCGCGTTCCTGGGCGCGAGCTACCTCCTGTTCTACTGGCTCGCGCGGGCGACGTCGCTCCTGCCCGACTACGACTAGCGGTCGGTCGGCCGTGCAGGTCGCCGTCATCGGAGCCGGCGTCATGGGCCTGGCCACGGGCTGGGCGCTGAAGCGGCGCGGCGTCGACGTCACCGTCTACGACCAGTTCCGGATGGGCCACGACCGCGGCTCGAGCCACGGGCGCTCGCGGATCTTCCGGCTCGCGTACGCCGAGCCCGAGTACGTCCGGCTCGCGCAGGACGCGCTGATGCTGTGGCGCGAGCTGGAAGCCGAGAGCGGCGAGACACTGCTCGAGCTGCACGGGCTGGTCGAGGTCGTGCAGACGCTCGAGGAGAGCACGGCGCACACGCTTGAAGCCTGCGGTGTGGCGTGGGAACGCCTCGAGCGGGGCGAGGCCGAGCGCCGCTACCCGATCCACGTGCCGGAAGAGTCGTTCGTCGTCGTCCAGCCGGAAGCCGGCATCGTGCGCGCAGACTTGGCCCTCAGCGCGTTTGCACGTGTACTCGACGTTCGCGAGGACACTCGCGTGACGCCGGACGAGCTCGACGCGGACGTGGTCGTCGTCACCGCAGGGTCGTGGGTCAACGAGCTGCTCGACGCGCCGCTGCCCGTCAAGACGACGCGCGAGACGCTCTGCTACTTCCGCCCGGACGCAGGCGGCCGGCCGATCCCGTCGGTCGTCTCCTTCAAGCCGGAACGCCACACCCACGACATGTACTCACTGGCCGACCCGAAGTACGGGCTCAAGGTCGGAGCGCACCATGCGGGGCCCGAGGCCGATCCGAACGTGCCGGGTGATCCCGAACCGAAGCTGATCGAGCGAATCGCCGCGTGGGCGAACGACACTTACCGTCTCGCCGACCCCGAACCGGCCGCTGCACAGACCTGCATGTACACCACCACGGAGGACGAGACGTTCATCCTCGAGCGCCGCGGCCGCGTCGTCGTCGGTTCACCGTGCTCCGGCCACGGCTTCAAGTTCGCGCCAGCGATCGGCGCTCGGCTTGCCGCGCTCGCGACGGGCTAGAGTCTCCACGATGCCCTTCTACCAGCGCCTCGGGACCGTTCCGCGCAAGCGGCATATTCAGTTCCGCGACAACGGATCGCTCCTCACCGAGGAGGTCATGGGGCTCGAGGGCTTCGTCGGGAACGAGTCGATCCTCTACCACCTCCAGTCGCCGTGCCGCGTGATGAAGCTCGGCGACTTCGAGGAGATCAAACGCGACGAGTGGGTCCCAGACGCCCACGCGCATCGGCTCTTCAACACCTACGACATCGACGCGGAAGGTGACGAGATCACGGGCCGGCGGCTACTGATGTGGAACGACGACGTCGAGATCTCGCTCTGCCGGCCGGACGGACAGATGGACTACTTCTTCCGCAACGGCGAGGGCGACGAGGTCATCTTCGTCCACGAGGGCTCGGGCACCGTCGAGACGATCTTCGGC
>DASUZD010000004.1:0-4984 GCA_036377055.1 Gaiellaceae bacterium
CGCGGGGTGACGCGCGCGGGAACGGCCAGCTGCTCGCGGCCAGCGTCGACGCGCGCCGCGTCATCCGTCTGACGAACGACGTTCCGCGCGACCCGTTCTCTCATTTCTCGAACACGAGCCCCGCGTGGTCGCCGGACGGCACGAAGGTGGCGTTCCTGTCGAACAGGGACGGACGGTCGGACCACGAGCTCTTCGTCGTCGGCACCGACGGGCGCGGCGACCGACGGCTGACGCATGGGCTGTTCGTGACGCCGCCGCTCCGGTGGTCGTCGGACAGCCGCCGGATCGCATTCGTCGGCTGGGGCGATCCCTATCTCGGGGTGGTCGGAGCAGGCGGCAGCCCGGTCAGCCGGCTCGCGCGACAGCCGAGCGACGGATACGGGTACCTTGCGCCGTTCGACTTCTCGTGGGTCGGCCGGCCGGTGACGCCCGGGCGTCTCCCGCAGCCGCGGTCCGCCGCACCGCACCGCATCCGCGCCGTTCGCGACCACGCGCCCATCGGGTCCGCACGCGTCGGCGAGCGCCGGAGGATCGCGCGCCTCGCGCTCTGGAGCCGGCTCGCGGACCTGAGCCCCGACGGCTCGCTCGTCTCGTTCGTGCACACGCGCGGCGGCCACGGCTTCGAGGTCGGCGTCCGCAGCATCGTCACCGGCGTGAGCCGGATCGTCGTGCGAAGCGAAGCCCTCTGGCCGTACGACGAAGAGGGGATCTTCTCCCGCGACGGCCGCGAGCTGCTCTTCCGCCGCTGGGACCGGCTGATGGCGTTCGATCTCTCGAGCGGCCGAACGCGCACCCTCGCCGTCCGCGTCCCGCAACGGCCGTATTTCGCGCTCGACGGAAGGAGCGTCGCCTACGTGTCCTCCGGCGGGCGCGTCGCCGTCGTCGAGCCGGGGCGCACGCCGCACCCGATCGCGGTCCGGCTCCACCCGGACGCCGCCTACGCGCCGAGCCCGGACGGGGCGCGCGTCCTCTACGAGTCGGCGGGTCGCACGTGGCTCCTCGACCGAAAGAACGGGCGCCGCCGCGTCATCGCCGTCGGGTTGCCGCCCCAGCTCGGAAGCTGGTCTCCCGACGGGCGGCGCTTTGCGCTCGCCGGCACGTTCCCCGGGTGCGGCGCGCCCGACACGATCCTCTTCGACCGCGACGGCCGCCGTCTCGGCAACCTTCTCGGGCTGCGGGTCGACGGGACCGAGGGCGCATCGATGCGCTGGAGCACGGATGGCCGCCGGCTGATCGTGCTGCCCTTCTATGGCGGGACGCGGCCGCCGCCGCAGCCCTTGTTCTCGTACTCCCGCGCGACGGGCCGCGCGAGCCTCGTGCTCGTCGGCGCGCAGACGCCCCTCGTCGGCCCGGGCGGCTGGACGGTCTTCACCCGCGGGAACGCGCTCTGGCTCGGCCGGATCAGCGGACGCTGAGCTACGCGCGCGAGATGTAGCGGCGCTCGCGCGGGTCGACCTTGATCCGGTCGCCGACGTTCACGAACAGCGGCACCTGCACGACGGCGCCGGTCTCGAGCGTCGCCGGCTTCGTCACGTTCGAGACCGTGTCGCCCTTGACGCCCGGCTCGGTGTCCGTGACTTGCAGCTCGAGCGACGACGGCATCTGCACGCCCGTCGGCCGCCCGTCGACCGTCAGCATCTGCACCGAGCTCGACGGCTGGAGGAACTCGAGCTCTTCCGACACGCTCGTGCGCGGAAGGCCGAACTGCTCGAACGTCCCCTCGTCCATGAAGACGACCTCGTCGCCCGCGTCGTAGAGGTACTGGACGCTCTTCACCTCGGTGTGCACGCGCGGGAACTTCTCCCCCGCGCGGAACGTGCGGTCGACGACCGCGCCGGAGCCGAGCGCCTTCAGCTTCGTGCGCACGAACGCCCCGCCCTTGCCCGGCTTGACGTGCTGGAACTCGACGATCCGCCAGACGTCGCGGTCCAGCTCGATGTGCATCCCGTTCTTGAACTGGTTGGTGGAGACTTGCTCTGCCACGGCGGCGGAGTCTAGCGGGCGCTATTCGACGCTCACGAGGTCCTTCGCGAAGCTCGTCAGGATCTCGGGCTCGCCGTCGCGGACGACGACCAGGTCTTCGATCCGGATGCCGCCGAGGCCCTCGAGGTAGATGCCGGGCTCGACGGTCACGACGTTGCCGGGCTCGAGGACCTGCTCGGACGTCTGGGTGAGCCGCGGCTCCTCCTGGACGACGACTCCGACGCCGTGGCCGAGGCCGTGGCCGAACGCCTCGCCGAATCCGGCCTCGGCGATCCGATCGCGCGCGACCGCATCGACCTCGCGGCCGACGGCTCCGGGCCGCACCGCGTCGAGCGCCGCGAGCTGCGCACCGAGACAGACCGTGTAGGCCTCCTTGAGCGTGTCCGGAAGCGGCCCTGTCGCGAACGTGCGGGTGCAATCCGAGCAGTAGCCGTCGAGGATCGCGCCCGCGTCGACGACGACGGTCGCCCCGGCCTCGACCTCGCGGTCGCCGCCGCGCGCGTGCGGCGTCGACCCGGTCGCGCCCGCCGCGACGATCGTCGGAAACGCTGTCCCTTGCGCGCCCAGCTCGTGGAGCAGCTCCTCCATCCGCCAGGTGAGCTCCCGCTCGGTGCGGCCGACGAAGCGCTCGCGCGAGAACCCTGCAAACGCCTCGCTCGTGATCGCAGCGGCGCGGCGGATCGTCTCCAGCTCCGCCTCCTCCTTGACGGCTCGGAGCGCCTCCACCAGGCCGCTGCGCGCAACGAGCTCGATGCCGGCGGCGTGCAGCATCTCGTAACTCGCGTAGGTGAGGTGGTCGCTCTCGAAGGCGATGCGGCCGGAGAGGTGGCGCGCGAGCCCAGCGAAGAGCGCTCGTTCCGTCTCGACGAACTCGACTCCCGGCACCGCACGGCCCGCGACCGCGTAGCGGAAGTCGGCGAAGAGCCGGACGCCGTCTCGAGCGACGAGCAGCGCAGCGTTCGAGCTGTCGAAGCCGGTCAGGTAGCGGAGGTTCGCCGGGTTCGTGACGAGAAGCGGCTCCTCGAGCGACGCGCCCAAGCGCTCGACCCGGCCGTCGCCGCTCACGTGCTCACCAGGAACTCGAGCGCCTCGCGGTAGCCGTCCGGGCCGCGGCCGATCACCCGCTTCGCCGCGAGGTCGGCGATCACCGAGTGGCGACGCCACTCCTCGCGCTGGCGGATGTCGGAGAGGTGGACCTCGACCACCGGGACGGAGACCAGCTGGAGCGCGTCGTGGATCGCGTAGCTGTAGTGCGACCACGCGCCGGGGTTGACGATCACACCGTCGGCCGCGTCGAGCGCCTCGTGGCACCAGTCGACGTACTGGCCCTCGTGGTTCGTCTGCCGACACCGGACGCTGCAACCGAGCTCGTCGGCCCACCCCCGGATGCGCTCCTCGAGCTCATCCAGCGACAGGCCGCCGTAGAGCGCCGGGTCGCGCTGGCCGACGACGTCGAGGTTCACGCCGTTCAGGACGTCGACCCTCACGCCGGGACTCTAGTCGCGTGGAGGAGGAACTCGACGGCGCCGCGGCTTCCACGAACCGGCGATTCCATGGTCGCGACGACATGCCAGCCTGCGCGCTCGATCCCGGTCGCCGCGCGCCGTTAGTCCGCGATCAGCCGGTCGAGCTCGCGCCGGACGTCCGACTCGGGCATGTGCACGTTCCAGCGCGGCCCATCGTCGCCGAGCAGCACGAGCCCGGCCTTCTTGTCGCGCCGAAGCGCCTCCCACGCCCGGTCGCGGTCGACGCGCACCGGCCTCGGGGCGAGGAGCTTCTCGACGGTCTGGGTCGAGCGATCCGAGAGGCGCAGCGCGGCGAGCAGCCCCAGCGCGACGGCCTGGCCGTGCGTCACTCGTTCGTATGCGCCGGCCGCCTCGAGCGCGTGCGCGAACGTGTGGCCGAGGTTGAGGATCGCCCGCTCGCCCACCTCGTGCGGGTCGCGCAGGCAGACGGCCGCCTTGAACGCGGCGCACCGCCGGACGAGCTCCGCGTCCGGAAGCTCCCACAGCGGCTCACCTGCCAGCAGGCCGGTCTTCACGACCTCGGCCATTCCCTCACGACGCTGCTGCTCCGGGAGCGTCGCCAGGAGCGACGGGTCGATCACCGTCCGTGCCGGCCAGTGGAACGCGCCGACGAGGTTCTTCGCCGCGGGGAGGTCGATCGCCGTCTTGCCTCCGATCGCGGCGTCGACCTGCGCGACCAGGCTGGTCGGCACGGCGACCCACGGGACGCCGCGCAGGTACGTCGCCGCCACGAACCCGGCCGCGTCGAGTAGCGCGCCGCCGCCGAGCGCGACGACCATCCCCGCGCGCGGGATCCGGAGCTCGTGCCAGAGCCGCTCGACCGCCGCCAGCGTCTTCGCCTCCTCACCGGTCGGCAGCTCGTGCACCGAGACGAGCCGCGATCCGAGCGCGACCTGCGCCTCGGCGCCGTGGATGCCGAGCACGTGCGGCTCGGACACGAGCGCTGCGGACCGGTGCGGGGTCAGACCCCGGACGTGGCTCAGCGCGCCATGGCTGACGTGGACACCGGCGGCGGCGAGGACGACGTCGTCGGCGTCGCGCGCCTTCGCGTCGGCGACCTCGTCGTAGAGCGGGCGGCGCCGCTCGTACAGCTCGTAGAACTCCTGCTCGTACTGCGCCAGCGGCCGCTGGCCGCGAACACGTTCCCACGCGACGGCCGGGTCGACCTCGACGAGGACGGTTACGGCTCGCGAGCGGAGCGCCTCGCGGATCTCCGCGCTCTGGATGGCCCCGCCGCCGAGCGCGACCACGGCAGGCTCCGCCCCGTGTAGGAGCTCGACCGCAATCTCCCGCTCGCGTTCGCGGAAGATCTCCTCGCCGAGCGTGAAGGCCATCAGCTCAGGCCCCTCCCGCCGCTCGATCTCGGCGTCGACGTCGACGAACGGCCGGCCGATCCGGCGCGCGACCTCGCCGCCGAGCTCGGTCTTGCCGGCGCCCATGAAGCCGACGAGCGCGACGTGCTTCGCTAGCGGCGA
>DASUZD010000005.1:0-5912 GCA_036377055.1 Gaiellaceae bacterium
GCCGGATTTACTCCGGCCGCGCCTGCTGCGGTTGGTCGCTAGCCGAGGAGGGGGCTCACGGGGGAAACCCGGTTTCCCCCGTGGTTACTAAGCTGCGCGGGTGGCGAGGCGGCGCGAGTGGACGCTCGAGGAGCTGGCGACGGGCGTTCGCTCCGCGGACAAGCGGGCGCTCGCGCGGGCGATCACGCTCGTGGAGAACTCGGAGCCGCTCGCGTACGACCTCGTGCGGGAGCTCTATCCCGAGACCGGCCGCGCGTACGCCGTCGGAATCACCGGCCCGCCGGGCGTCGGCAAGTCGAGCCTGATCAGCTCGCTCGTCCAGCTCGTCCGCGAAGCGGGGCGGACGGTGGGCGTGATCTCGGTCGACCCCTCGAGCCCGTTCACGCAGGGCGCGCTCCTCGGCGACCGGATCCGCCTCGCCGACCACTTCCTCGACCCGGGCGTCTTCATCCGCTCGATGGGCACGCGCGGCCACCTCGGCGGACTGACCGAAGCGGCGCTCCAAGCCATCCTCGTGCTCGACGCGGCCGGAAAGGACGTCGTCTTCGTGGAGACCGTGGGCGCGGGCCAGAGCGAGGTCGAGGTGATCGGGATCGCCGACACCGTCGTGCTCGTGCTGATGCCGGGCTCCGGCGACTCGGTGCAGGCGCTGAAGGCCGGGATCATGGAGATCCCCGACGTGATCGCGATCAACAAGTCCGATCACCCGGGCGCGAAGACGATGCTGAACGCCGTCCGCTCGATCCTGTCGCTCGACCGCGAACGCGAATGGAAGACGCCGATCGTCCTGACCGAGGCGCTGCGCAGCGAGCACGTGCCCGAGCTCTGGGAGCGAATCGAAACGCACCGCGCGCACCTGGAGGCCGCGGGCCAGCTCGAGGAGCGGCGCAGGAAGAATCTCGCGGGCGAGGTCTTCGCCGTAGCTTCCACCCGAGCGAAGGAGCACCTCGAGCACGCGGTCGCGGACGACCCGGAGCTGCGGCGCCTGCTCGCGGAGGTGCAGAGCCGTCAGCTCGACCCGCTGACCGCGGTTCGCGAGATCATGGAGAAGGTCTTCCGAATTGGCGATCCGAACGGCACCGGGCCTTCCTGACTTCGAGCGCGCGCGCGAACGTCTCGACGGCGTCGCGCGCGTCACGCCGGTCTACTCGTCCGAGACCCTCTCGCAGCTTACGGGCAGGAAGGTCTGGCTGAAGGCGGAGAACCTCCAGCGCACCGGCTCGTTCAAGATCCGTGGCGCGTTCAACAAGATCGCCACGCTCGGAAAGGACGCGTCGGCGGCGGGCGTCGTGGCGGCGAGCGCGGGGAACCACGGGCAGGCGGTCGCATGGGCCGCGCGCGAGGTCGGCGTCCCGTCGATGGTGTTCGTGCCGCAGGACGCGCCGATGGCCAAGGTCGAGGCGGCGAAGACCTACGGCGCGCGCGTGAAGATGACCGGCGCGCGCTTCGAGGACTCGGTCACCGCGGCGGAGGAGTACGGCGAGGAGACCGGCGCGACGTTCGTCCACCCCTTCGAGGACGAGACGGTGATCGCCGGTCAGGGGACGCTCGGGCTCGAGATCGCGGACCAGCTTCCCGACGCGGAGACGGTCGTCGTCCCCATCGGCGGGGGCGGCCTGTGCTCAGGGATCGCGCTCGCGCTCAAGGCCGTTCGCCCGGACGTGCGCGTCGTCGGCGTGCAGGCTGCGGGTTGCCTTCCCGGCGGGACCGGCTTCACGATCGCCGACGGGATCGACGTCAAGCAGCCGGGCGACCTGACGACGAGCATCCTCGACGACACGCTCGCCGCGCGCGTCGCGGTCACGGACGAGGAGATCTCGAAGGCGATCGTGCTCCTCCTCGAGCGCGCGAAGCTCGTGGTCGAAGGCGCCGGCGCGGTCGGCGTCGCGGCGCTCCTGCAAGGGCTCGTGCCCGGCGACGGCCCCGTCGGGCTCGTCCTCTCCGGCGGGAACATCGACGCCACCCTGCTGATCAGCGTCATGCGGCACGGCCTCACCGCCGCGTCGCGGTACCTCGTCGTGCGGACGCGCGTCTCCGACCGGCCGGGCGAGCTGATCAAGCTGCTCGACCTGGTCGCGCAGGAGCGCGTCAACGTGCTCTCCGTCGAGCACCATCGCGAGGGAATGGCGATCCCGATCGCGGAGACGGAGATCGAGCTCACGCTCGCGATGCGCGACGAGGAGCACTGCATCGCGCTGCTCGAAGCGATGGCTCGCTGGGGCTACGACGTCGAGCGGCTCCGCTGAGCCGGAGCGTTTAGTCTCCAGCTGACGGTGAGCACGGT
This sequence comes from Gaiellaceae bacterium, assembly GCA_036377055.1. GTDB lineage: Bacteria > Actinomycetota > Thermoleophilia > Gaiellales > Gaiellaceae > DASUZD01. Next base: position 2,285 of record DASUZD010000005.1, read on the forward strand.
CGCGGACATCCTGGGCGCGAAGGGCAGGCGCGTTCTGCAGATCGACGCCGACGCGAGCGTCCTCGACGCGATCAAGCAGATGGTGGACGGGAACGTGGGCGCGCTGCTCGTCACGGAGAGCGGCAACCTGATCGGGATCGTGACCGAGCGCGACTACCTGCGCCGCGTCACCCTGGAGGGCAGGACCGAGAAGGACACGCTCGTGCGCGAGATCATGTCTGCGCCGCTCGTCTACGTCACGCCCGAGACGACGATCGAGGAGTGCATGGCCGTGATGACCGAGCGCCGGATCAGGCACCTGCCGGTCCTCGACGACGGACGCGAGACGGTCGGGGTCGTCTCGATCGGAGACGTCGTGAAGTTCCAGTCGAAGCAGCAGGACGTTCAGATCAGGCTGCTGACCGACTACATCGGCCTGCGGTAGGCCTTCGGAACGTTCCGCGCGCTGGTGGTGTAGGAGCCCCAGCAACCGAAGGAGGACTCGATGCCTTGCCGCCTGGTCCCGCTGGTCGTCGTAGCGCTCGCCGCCGCACCCGCAGCCTTCGCAGGAGGCCCGAGTCCCGGGGTCTCGCACGGCGGGCCCGGCGTGGTCGCGCCAGGTGGCGCGCTCCGGTACGCGGCCGTCGGCACGGCGGATCAGACGACTGTGGCAGCGATCCAGACGAAGAGCGGCCTCGTGGTCCGCAGCACGACGATTCCCGGCGGCTTCGGCATCCCGGCCATCGACTTCAACGGCACGCGTGGCGGGCTCAGCGCCGACGGATCCACGCTCGTGCTCGGCGACAGCGGCCCGTATCCGGACAAGCAGCGGAGCTCCTTCGCCGTCCTGTCGACGCACCCGCTCAGCCTCCAGACGCAAGTGACGCTCGCCGGCAGCTTCTCCTTCGACGCGCTCTCGCCGGACGCCTCGAGGCTCTTCCTCATCCAGCACATGGCCGGCAACGACGTCACCCGCTACGTCGTTCGCGCATACGACCTCGGCCGCGGGCGGCTTCTCCCCGGCCGGATCGCGGACCGCACGCAGCGCGGCTGGGTGATGCAGGGCATGCCGGTCTCGCGCGCGACGAGCGCGGGCGGTCGCTGGGTCTACACGCTCTACACGAACCCCGGCGGCTATCCATTCGTGCACGCGCTCGACACCGTCCGCTCGCAGGCGCACTGCATCGGCGTCCCGTGGAAAGGGAAGCAGGACGCGGTCTGGAAGCTGCGTCTCCGCCTCGCCGACGGCGGTCGGACGCTGCGGCTCGACCGCGCGAGCGGTCGGCCGTACCTGACGATCGCGACCGGCACGTGGCGGATCTCCTACCCGGCCGCGGCACGCGGAAGCTCGGCCGCCGGCTTCCCGTGGTGGATCGCCGGCGTCGGTATCGCCCTGCTGCTCTTCGCGAGGCCTATCTCGACCAGAGCTCGAGCGCGATTTCGCGCGCACGCTCACTGAAGCGGCCGTCCGGCGACGTTCGCCGGAGCAACGCGCGCAGGTCGGCCTCGAACTCCTCGAGGCGGTCGCCGAAGAGATGCGGCGCCGCCGACGAGAGCGAGAACACCGACGCCACGATGTCGTCCTCGGATCGCTCGAAGATGCGTCCGCCGCCGACGTCGAGCAGGCGCTGGTCGCGGAAGCCCGCGCCTCGAAGGACCTCGTCCTCGCCCGACGGCAGCGCTCCGCCAGGGACGGCCCGTCGGCCGGCTCGCCGCTCGCCGCCGAGGTACGAGCGCACGAGCGCTTCGATCTCCTCGCGCGGCGGCTGCGGCGCCGGCAGGCCTTCGTCGCCGCCGACACCGCGATGCGTGGTGGCGTGGACGTGCACCAGCGCTCCGTCCGGCTCGAGCATCTCGCGGACGGACGCGGCCACTCGCTCGCGATCCATCCAGTGGAAGGACTGCGCGAACGTGACGACGCGGAAGCGGCCGAGGCCGGCCGGGAGATCCTCGGCCCGGAGATGTACCCACCTGGCGTTCGCGACCCCCTGCCGCCTCGCCTCGCGCTCGGCCTCGGCGACCATCGCGGCGTCCGCGTCGATCCCGACGACCTCCGCGAAGAGCGGCGCGAGGACCAGCGCGAGCGACCCCGGTCCGCAGCCGACGTCGAGCAGCCGCCCGGTGCCGTCGAGCTCGAGCTCGAGCTCGTCGCGAAGCGTGTCCGCGAGCTCGGGCGGGTAGGGGAGCCGGCCGCGCGCGTAGTACGGCGCGCTGCCGGCGTAGAGCAGCTCGTCCCCAAGCATCCTCACGTCCAGGGCAGAGGGCGCACGTCGTCCGGCCGTCCCGGCTGCCACTGCGGGAACCGCGCGTACGCCTCGCGCGACTTCGTCGTCTCGGTCTCGACGCCCGCGCCGTGGCGGAGCGCCGTCTCGTCTCGCGGGAAGACGACGTCGCCGGCGTGTCCGCGCGAGCCGGCCGCGAAGATCACGCACGGCCCCTCGCCCGCGCCGACGAAGATGTGCTCGGTTCCGGGCGGGCAGTGGACGAAGTCGCCGGCACGAAGCGGCCGCTCCTCGCCCTCGACGATCAGCAGGCACTCGCCGACCAGCACGAGGAAGTCTTCCTGGTTCGCCTCGCGGTGGTACATCCCGCTCGGCCGTCCCGGGTGGATGACGCCGATCGTGTAGCCGATCTCGGAGAAGTGCGCGTCGTCGCCTTCGAAAATGCACGCCGCGCCGAAGAACTCGTTGTGCACCCAGGCCGCGTCGGCGACGTTCACGACGAACCAGCCGTCCGTCACGGCGGTGAGGCCTTCCGGCCGCTGTTCGAGGCGCGCTTCGTTCACCGGCGTCCCGGGACGATTCCAGATTCGGCGAGCACGGAGGCGACGAACGGACGCTTCGCCTGGGTGTAACCGCGGGCCTCGTCGTGGTCGCGCGCGAGGCGGAGCTTCAGCTCCTCGTACCTGCGCGCGAGCTTCGGGTCGGCGCGCAGCGCGTCACGGAAGGCGAGCCGCTCGCGCCAGAGGTCGCTGCCGGGCTCGGTGAGGTGGAGACCGAACGACGGTTTCGAGAAGTGGTGCGCGATCCCGGGCCGGTGCGGCGTGTGCTCCCAGCCGAGCGCGAGGAGCGGCTGGTAGGCGGCGCGCGCCTCCTCGAAGTCGCGGACGCCGGCCATCATGTCGATCAGCGGCTTCGCCGCGATTCCGGGGATCGCGGTCGAGCCGATGTGGTGGATCCCGCCGTCGAGCCACGGAGCCAGCACCGGCTCCAGCACCGCCTGCTCCGCCTCGAACCGACGCGGCCACTCGGCGTCGTACGGCACGACGAGGATCTCCACGGCTGCGAGTCTACGAGGCGAGATGCCTGCCGATTTCTCCTCCGAGGTGCTCGTCCACTGCCCGAGCTGCGACAGGAGAGCGACGATCGACGACCGCAGCGGGACGATGCGGCTGACGTGCCCTCAGTGCGGGCTCGTGCGCGACTCGGGCTTCCCGGGCCCTGGTTCCGTGCTGCACGTCTACGGGAGCGAGAACACGATCTTCGGCGCGCGGCTCTCGCTCGAGACTGAGTGCTGCGGCGGGAGGCGCCTTTGGGCGCTGAACCCCGACCATCTCGACTACCTCGAGCGGTTCGTCGCGGAGCGGCAGCGGACGCGCGCGTTCCCGTCGGCGCCGGGGAGCCGGCAGCTCGGCGACTACCTGCCGACG
>DASUZD010000006.1:0-13866 GCA_036377055.1 Gaiellaceae bacterium
GGGGCCGTGCCGTACATCGGGCACTCGACCCGTCCGACCACGCGGCCACGGCTGTCGGCGACGATGTAGCCGGCCGTCCTGCGCAGGTCGAGTGCGAGCGCGCTGCTCACGTACCTGAGGCTATTCGCCGTGTGAAAAGAAATCCTGCCTTCGCGAGTAAGGATTGTGTTAGCGGTTGCGGCAGTGGCTCAGTTTGAATTTGGCGGGGGGTCGAACAAGGCCAGCTCGGCGGCATCGGGCGCCTGGAAGACGTGTAGCCACCCGTCGAGGTCAACGCGGCGGATTGGGCAGCTGTCCCAGGGTGGCTGTGAGTTCCGGGCCTGGATACGCCGCCAGAGCTCGTCGGCTGGCACGTCGAGGTAATGCAGTTCGACGCCGACACCGAGGTCACGGGCCGCGGATCGCATCTCGTCACGTTCGCTCCGCGTCCAGAGCCCAAAATCCAGGACGACGGCCAGGCCGAGGCGCAGGATTTCTTGGGCGAGGTTCCAGAGCTCATGTTCGACCTTCTCCCTGGTGGGCGTGTCCCAGGGGCTGGAGCCGAGGGCCGTGAGCCATTCATCCTTCGTGAGGCGCACGGCGCTCCGGTCCGCTGCTAGTTGCGTTGCGAGTTCGGTCTTACCCGCCCCGGGCAACCCGCAGGTGAGAATCAGCCGGGCCTCGCTCACGCGCTTAGTCCAGGACTTCTGCGAATGCCCACAGGAGGATCGGCTATGAGCCCGGCTTGGTCGTCATTGCCCACCAGGCGACTGCGAGCGCGGCCAGGTAGAAGGAGGCGAGGCCCACGACGATCGCTCCGCTCGTCGGTCGCAGGTCGCCGGCGTGCGTTCGGCGGCTTGCGCGCCACGCGAGGGCGGCGAGGGCGATCACGACGAGGGCGCCGATGTCGGAGACCGCGAAGCCGACGCCGACCCAGTCCGAGTTCTCCGCGAACTTCTCCTTGGACAGGATCCATTGCGCGCCCACGCGCATCACGACGAAGGCCGGGGCGACCACCGCGAGGAGCGTGCGGAGCGCGAGGCGCGAGAGCAGGGCAGCGTGCTGCGTGCGGCGGCGGGCGCCGACCGCGAGCACGATGGTCGCGAAGACCCCGCCGACGAGCGCGAATGCGCCGATCAGATGGACGAAGAGCGGGAGGTCCCAGCCGTTCGGGCGCACGAAGGCGAGCGCGCTCATGCGCCCGGCTTCCAGACCATCAGGACGAGGATCGCCAGCATCGCCGCACCGCTCCCGTAGCTGAGCGCGAGCGAGAGTGGGTCGCGCTGCCGCGCCGCAAGCTCGGCGCTGGGAGCGTCTCCCTCGGCGGCGAGTCTCTCTGCGAGCTCGCGCGTCCGCGCGTCGCGGCGGCCGCCGGCCTCTCCGGCCGCGGAGCCGATCACCCAGAGGACGATCGCGGCGACGATCCAGCCGTCGCCGTAGCCGTAGCTCGCCTCGTGGACGAGCCAGAGCCCGAAGACGAGCGTGAGAAACGAACCCGCGATCACGGCGACGACAGCCGAGCGGGTGAGGCTCAGTAGGAGGGCGATCTCGCTCGGGCGCTCGCGTCGGAGCGCCGCCACGTTGAACACCGCGGCCGCGACCGCTCCGCCGAGGAGGCAGAACGCACCCGTCACGTGCGCGAAGAGCAGCCATTCGTACGTAGACACGGCGCCGAACATACGGCCTACAATCGCGCCGTGGACGCCTCCGCGCGGCACCTGCGCCTGCTGACGGAGACGATCGCCGCCGTGAACTCGACGCTCGACCTCGAGGAGGTGCTCGCCCTCGTCGCGGACAAGGTCGCGGACGCGCTCGAGGCGGACGCGTGCTTCGTCTACCTCTACGACGAGCGGACGGACGAGCTCGTCCTGCGTGCGACCCACGGCACCGCCGTCGCCGAGATGACTCGGAGGCCGCGGATGAAGCCGGGCGAGGGGATCACGGGCGCCGCCGCCGCCGAGCGGGAGCCGGTCATGCTCCCCGCGAAGGCGCACCTCGACCCGCGCTTCAAGCTCTTCCCGAACCTGCCCGAGGACGAGTACGAGTCGATCCTGGCCGTGCCGATCCTCGCGCGCGAGAAGCTCGCGGGCGCGCTCAACGTGCGGACGCTGCGCCCTCGGCGCTTCTCACGAGGCGAGATCGACCTGCTCGTTGCGATCGCGAGCCAGGTTGCGCACACGATCGAGCACGCGAAGCTGTACGCGGACGCGCAGCGGCGCGTCGGGGAGCTCGAGGCGCTGGCGCGGATCTCGGAAGCCGTCTCCGAGTCGCTCTACCTCGAGGAGTCCCTCGAGGCGATCGTGAAGACGACGATGGACGCGCTCGGCGCGAGCGGCGCCGCGCTCGTTCTCGAGGACGGCGGGATCGCCTGGCCCGAAGGCCGGGCAGGTGCTTACGCGGTGCGAATGCCCCTGCGCTGGAAGCGGCGCCAGATCGGCGAGCTCGTTTGCGACCGCGACACGCCGTTCGGGGCCGACGACCGCGCGCTCCTCGCCTCGATCGCCCACCACGCCGCCGTCGCGCTCGAGCACGGACGCGCGGTCATGCGCGGGGTGCTCGCCCAGGAGATCCACCATCGCGTCAAGAACAACCTCCAGACGGTGGCGTCGCTCTTGCGCCTCCAGGCGCGGGCCGCCGGCGAGGTCGACCCGCGCAAGGCGCTCGTCGACTCGGTCAACCGGATCCTCGCGATCGCCGCCGTCCACGAGGTGCTGACCGAGCGCCGCGACGAGGAGGTCGAGCTGGGCGACCTCCTCGACCGCCTGCGCGGGATGCTGGTGCAAGGCCTCGCGGCGGGGAAGGAGGTCGACGCCTCGCTCGAGCCGATCTCGCTGGCCGGAAGTCGCGCGACGGCGCTCGCGCTTGTGTTCAGCGAGCTGTTCCAGAACGCGCTCGAGCACGGCGGCGCTTCGGTGCGGGTCGAGCTGAGCCGCCGGAACGGGCACGTCGTCCTCGCGATCGCCGACGACGGGGGCGGGATCGCGGCCGCGGGCGCCGAGAGCGGCACGGGCCTCTCGATCGTGCGGGCGCTCGTGCGCGACGAGCTCCAGGGGGAGCTGAACCTCGCGAGCGACGGCGGGCTACGTGCCGAGGTCGTCTTCCCCGCGTGACCTCGAGCAGCCATGCGGTCTTCGACACGGCGGCCGTCGAGGGGCGGCGCAAGCTGGTCGCACGCGAGCTTGGCGCACGCGCGATCCGCCTGAACCAGTTCGACTCGCAGCCCGGGCAGGCGGGATTCGAGCACGACGAGCGCGAGTCGGGGCAGGAGGAGGTGTACGTGCCGCTTCGCGGGTCGGGAGTCCTGCGCGTCGAGGGAGAGGAGGTTCCGCTCGAGCCGGGCCGGTACGTGCTCGTGCCGCCGGAGGCGACGCGGCAGGTCGTCGCGGGGCCGGAAGGGCTTTCGTACGCGGTGGTCGGGGCGCGGGTCGAATGAGGATCCTCGTCGCCGAGGACGAGACGATCATCAGGCTCGACCTGCGCGACCTGCTCGAGCGGTCCGGCTTCGACGTCGTCGCGGAGGCCCGCGACGGCGAGGAGGCGGTAGCGCTCGCTCGCGAGCACGCGCCGGATCTCGCCATCATGGACGTGAAGATGCCGAGGCTCGACGGCATCGAGGCCGCGCGGCAGATCCTCGACGAGCGTCCGATCCCGATCGTGATGCTGACCGCCTACGGCCAGGACGAGCTCGTGTCGCGCGCCGTCGAGGCCGGTGTCTTCGGTTACCTCGTGAAGCCGTTTCGCGAGGCGGATCTGCTGCCGGCGATCCGGACCGCGCGCGCGCGCCACGACGAGCTGACCGAGATCCGCGAGCAGGCGGAGTCGCTCGCGGAGGCGCTCGCGGCGCGGAAGTCGATCGAGCGGGCGAAGGGTCTCTTGATGGACCGCGAGGGACTCTCCGAGCAGGAGGCGTTCGCGCGGCTGCGCAAGGCGAGCCAGGTGTCGGGACGGCCGCTGCGCGTGATCGCCGAGGCGGTGGTCGCGACGCTCGAACAGTCGTAGGCGGCTGCATGGGTCAGTACACGTAGAGCCGCTGCGAGAGGGTGAAGGACCCGTGCCAGCCGCTCCAGCTGTCCCAGTTCGAGTTCAGGCGGGCGAGGTCGCTCGGGTACGGGGCAGCCCGCGAGATCTTGATGCAGCCGAGCGAGTAGTAGTCGCCGTCGCCGTCCCAGCAGAAGCGCTCGACGTACGGCAGCGAGCCGCCGCAGTCCTGCTGGTTGTACATGTCCTCCTCGGAGTGGATGAAGAGCTCGGTTCGGAGCGTGCCCGTGCCGCCGTTGCAGCGCTTGTCCTGGAGGCGCCACACCCGCCCCTGGATCAGGCTGCCCGCGTAGTTGTCCCAGTGGCCCCAGAGGCTGTAGTAGCCGGCCGGGAGCCAGCCGCCGACGTTGTCGTAGGCGGCGGAGTCGCACTCGTTCGTGTTGAGCCCCGACCCGGCGCGGTACGACACGCGGTTGAGGATGCTGCCGTCGAGCGTGTCCTGCCGGTAGATGGTCAGGGTCGAGTAGAGGTTCGATCCCCGGCGGAAGTCGAACGTCGTCACCGTCGCGCCCGCCGCAGCGACGGCGCACATCGACGCGGCCGTTGCGGCCAGCACCGCGAGGGCCCGAGTCCACGCGCTCATCTCGCACCTCCGGTCAGGTCGTAGGCAGGCCTCGGCGCACGACTCGCAGCCACGGCCGAGCCCCGCTTGCACGTCAGCGCGTACCGGTCGCAGACGAACTGCGCCGCCGTGGCCGCGACGCCGGCGACCGGTACGTCCGCCCACCAAACGAACGTGCGGGCGGCGTCGTCGGTGAAGCGCGGCTCGTAGATCGAGCCCGTCGTGATCCGCTCGAGGTCGACGTGCAGGACCTGCTCGACCTCGATCGACGCGGCGAGGACGCGGAGGACGACGACGCCGGCGTCGCTGCTCACGAGCACCCGGTCGCCGACCCACGACCCGGGCCCGGAGACCCACGCGAGCGCTCGCCCGGTGACGGGATCCTGCGCCGACGCGAGCGGCAGCCGAGCCGCCTCGCGCGAGTCGGCGACCCCGCGGAGGCTGAGCGTCACGCCGCCGTCTCCGGGCGTGCCGACCGCGACGAGCGCCTGCCGGCCGTCCGGGCTGATGCCGATGACGGCGGCGCCGCTCGCGAGCAGGCGGATCTCGCCCGGGCCGTCGAGCACCTCCGCGTCGGCGGCTTCGGCCTCCTGCCCGCGCGCGACGATCAGCCGCCGTCCAGCCCAGCCGACGACGCGGTAGCGGTCTGGGTCCTGTGTCCACGGGACCGGCTCGGCGGTCGCGGAGCTGCGCACCACGACGTTCGCCAGGTAGGGCAGGTTCGCGCGATAGCTCGCCGGGTCGCCGCGCGCGTATGCGAGCGCTCCGTCCGCTCGCCACGACGCGCCGAAGGTGCCCGGCTCGAGAGCGCGATCGCGGTTCCCGTGTGTGTCGTGGATCCTGAGTGTCGGCGTGCCGAGCGGGTCGCCCGTCGCGATGCCCTGCTCGTCGAACGCCTTCGACCAGTCGATCGCTCTTGTCCATGTCCAGGTCCCGTAGGCGACGAGACGACCGTCGGGCGAGGGCGTCGCCACCGGCCCGTCGCCGCCGACGAGCGGCGCCGAAGCGGCGGCTGGGAGCTTCTGTCGGCCGCGGCGCAGGTCTGCGTTCGCACTCTCCGGACCCGCTAAGTCGTCGCCCGCGACGTAGACGCCGGCCGCCGTCGCTGCGCCGTCGGTGATCTGAAGCGGTCCGCTCGGCGGGCTTCCTGCCGCGGCCGGAAAGAGGCTGACGGTGAGCGCGGTCGCGGCCACGGCGACCGCCGCGACCACGCCGAGCGATATGCGCAGGCGCCTGCCTCGTAAGGCTCTCCTCACGGCTTCCTCCTCGAATTGACGCGGCGACGCGCGAGGAAGCCGGTTTTCGGCTACAGGCCGCCTGAGTTCGTCTCAACGGTGCGTGCCGATGTCGCCCGCGTCAAGGGTGCGGCAATGAACGTCACACATTCGCCACGAACGCTGGGTACAGTCAAATCGCCGACGATGGCCACCGCCGAGACCTCGACACCGACTCGGAAACGTCCCGATTCCGGCTCGGGCGGCGGGCTCGGAGACGCCTGGCGCGTGATCGTCCTGAACGACAACCACAACACGTTCGAAGGCGTCGCGTTCGCGCTCGCGGCCACGTTGCCGGGCGTCACGTACGAGCAGGGTCTGCGGCTGGCCGACCGGATCCACAACTCCGGGCAGACCATCGTCTGGTCGGGACACCGCGAGCTCGCAGAGCTCTACTGGTCGCAGCTCGAGAGCCACGGCCTGACGATGGCGCCGCTCGAGCGCTAGCGCCGCTCCTAGTGGTGGCGGACGGTGCCGGGCGCCGCGCCGGTCGGCCACCAGCCGACCTCGCGCCGCGACAGCTCGCCCTGGAGCTCTCCGACGTACAGGAGCAGCTCGTTCTCCTTGCGATCGAGCCGCTGCTCGAGCTCGGTCAGCTCGGCGCGCCACCTCTCCATGCGCTGTTCTCGCAGCTCGACGTCCGCCTCGAACTCGGCCTCGCGGCCGTCGAGGCGCTCCTCGCGCTCGTCGAGGTCGCGGAGCCGCTCGACGGTCTCTCGCTCGAGCTCCTCCGTGCGGCGCATGCGCTGTGCGAGCCGGATCTTCTCGGACGCCGTCAGCCCGTCGCGCTCCTCGAGCTCGGCCTCGCGCTCGGCAGCGCGCTGCTCGACCTCGGCCAACCGCGCTGCGTTCTCACGCTCGGTCGCTGCGAGCCTCGCCTCGAGCTCGGTCTCTCGCTCGCGCAGATCGGCGGCTTGTCGCTCGACCTCGGCTCGTTCCGCGCTCCAGTCTGGAACGAGGGCGACCGGCGGCGGAGGAGCGGGAGCTGCGAGCTGCTGGAGTCCTGCTACCAGCGCCTCGGCTCCGAGCGCCGACCCCTCCTCGGCCGAGATCTCCACGCGCAGCACGAGGCGTTCGCCCCGTGGCTCGTTGGGCCGCTCGTCCATCTCGTTCAGCATCGTCGGCCGCTCCGCGGCGTGCCATCCCTCGAAAGTGGGCGAATCGTCACAGCTCGGGATCCTGGAGCAGCCGGGCGAGCAGGGCGGCGCGCGCCTCGAGCGAGCTGACGACGACGTACTCCTCCGGAGCGTGCGAGCCGCCGCCCACAGCGCCGAGGCCGTCGAGGACAGGGATGCCGAGCGCGCCGACGAGGTTGCCGTCGGAGCCGCCGACGGAATGCGCCTCGCGGAGCTCGAAGCCGAGGTCGTGCGCGTGCGCCCGCGCGCGCGTGAACAGTCTCGCGGCGCCTTCCGATCGCTCCAGTGGCGGTCGCGAGTACCACTCCAGGACGGCGACGCGCGTGGCCGGGTCGTGCGGCGTTCGCGCGAGGACCGCTGCTTCGACCCGCAGCACGTCGCGCTGCTTCGCCACCCGCACGTCGAGCATGGCCTCCGCGTGCTCGGCCACGGCGTTCGCGCGCGTGCCGCCGTCGATCGTGCCCACGTTGACCGCCACGCCGGCCTTCGGGTCCTCGAGTGTGAGCAGATCGACGATCTGCCGCGCGAGCTCCTCCACGGCGCTCGCGGCGTGGGCGTCGGCGTCCCCGGAGCTCCCGTCGACCTGGACCCGGTAGCGGGCGAGGCCACTGCGCGAGGTCTTCACCGCGCCGTCAGGGGTCGACGGCTCGACGACGAGTGCGGCCGCCGTTCCTCGTGCGACTTCGGCGAGCTTGGTGCGGGCGCTCACGCTCCCGTCCTCCTCGTCGGCCGCGAGGAAGACCCGTACCGCACGGCGAGCGCCGGCGGACTCGCGCAGCGCCGCAAGTGCGATCGCGAGGCCGGCCTTCATGTCGCAGACGCCGGGGCCGTACGCGCGCGCGCCGATGACCCGGAACGGACGCATTCCGAGCGTGCCGCGCTGCCAGACGGTGTCGAGATGGCCGAGCAGGAGCAGCGGCGGCTCGCGGCCGTCGAAGTCTGCCCGGACGTGCTCGCCCAGCCACTCGACGGCGCCGCCGAGCGCGACGAGCTCCGCCGTCATTCGCTCGCCGAGCGCCCTTGTCTCTCCCGTCGGCGACTCGATCTCCACGAGCTCGCGCACGAGGTCGAGGAGGCCCGCGGGCCCGGTAGCGGCCGGCGGGCTCAGGCTTGCGTCCGTTCGAAGAGGTCCTCCCAACGGGCGAGCAGCGCCTGGAGCTCGTCGCGCGCGCGGCGGTGCGCCGCGAGCGTCTCGACGTCCGCCCAGTCCTCGGCGAGCTTTCGCTCCAGCTGGACGACGGCCTCCTCGCGCTCGGCGATCTCGCTCTCGAGCCGGTCGAGCTCGCTCGGACGGGCACGCGGCGGGGGCGGCGGCTTGCGCGGCTTCTCCTTCGGTGGTGCTGGCGGAGTCGGCGGCGCCGTTCGCTCGGCGCGGGCGCGGACGTAGTCGGCCCAACCGCCGTCGTACGAGTGGAGCTCGCGGTCCTCGATCGCGACCGTCCGCGTCGCGACGGCGTCGAGAACCGCGCGGTCGTGCGAGACGAGGAGCACCGTGCCGGGGAACGCCTCGAGCGCCGCCTCGAGCGCCTCGCGGCTCTCGAGGTCGAGGTGGTTCGTCGGCTCGTCGAGGACGAGGAAGTTCGCGCCCGAGGCGACGACGATCGCGAGCGCGAGCCGGCGCCGCTCGCCGCCCGAGAGAGCGGCGACGGGCTTCTCGTGCTCGTCCCAGCCGCTGAAGAGGAACCGCCCGAGCAGGGCCTGGGCCTGCGGGCGCTGAAGGCCCGTCCCGGCCTGCGCCGCCTCCAGCACCGATCCGCGCTCGTCGAGCTCGACCTCATGCTGCGAGAAATAGGCGGCTTCGACGCCGTGGCCCAGCCGGACGGTGCCGGCCACGGACGGGCGACGGCCGAGGATTGTCTCGAGCAGCGTCGTCTTCCCCGAGCCGTTCGGGCCGACGAGGACGACGTGCTCGCCGCGCTCGATCGCGAAGGAAGCGTCGTGGAGGAGCTCCTTTCCGCCCGCGGCGAGGTGGAGCCCGCGCGCCTCGACGACCGTGCGGCCGCTACGCGCCGGCTTCAGGAACTCGAAGCCGAGCGTGCGCCGCCGGGAGTCCGTCGTTTCGACACGGCCCGCCTTGATCCGCTCGATTTCCTTCAGTCGCGACTGGGCCTGGCGTGCCTTCGACGCCTTGTAGCGGAACCGCTCGACGAAGCGCTCGAGGCGCGCGATCTGCTCCGCCTGGCGCTCGGCCGTCCGCGCCTGGTCGGCCGCTCGCGCCGCCTTCTCGCGCCGCCACAGGTGCCACGCGCCCGGGAAGTACGTCCCGCGCCCGTTCTCGAGCTCGAGCACGGCAGTCGTCACCGCCTCGAGGAACCAGCGGTCGTGCGCGACGACCACGACGGCGGCGTCGAGCGACGCGAGCTCGCGCTCGAGCCACTCGAGGCTTTCGACGTCGAGGTGGTTCGTCGGCTCGTCGAGGAGGAGCAGATCGGGGTCGCCCCCGAGTGCGCGCGCGAGCGAGGCGCGGGTGAGCTCGCCGCCGGAGAAGGTCGCGAGCGCGCGGTCGAGATCGGCGTCCGCGAACCCGAGGCCGCGGACGACGGCGTTCGCGCGCTCGCGCCACGCGTAGCCGCCGGCGTGCTCGAGCCGCGCCTGGACTTCGCCGTACCGCCGCAGCGTGGCGGGGCCGTGGTCGCCGGACGCCATCGCCTCCTCGAGCCGCCGCAGCTCCTGCTCCGCGGCGACGAGGTCGGCTGCGCCCGAGAGCACGTACTCGCGGAGCGTGAGCTCGCGCTCGAGCGGCGGCCGCTGGTCGTGGAGCGCGACCCGGACGCCCTTGTCGAAGACGAGCTCGCCGCCCTGGAGCTCCGTCTCCCCGACGAGCGCCCGGAGAAGCGTCGTCTTGCCGGCGCCGTTTGGGCCCGAGAGGGCGAGCCGGTCGCGGCGCTCGAGCTTGAACGAGACCCCGTCGAAGAGCGGGTCGCCGGCGAGCTCCTTGCGGAGGCTGGACGCGATCAGGACGGCCATCGCTACAGGTTAGGTCTCGGCCATCGGCCACCGGCGGAGCCCGCGCTCCGGATCCCAGGCGAGGCCGTAACGCTCCTCGCCGAAGACGACGAAGCCGGCGGAGTCGATGTCCAGCGCGAAGACGTGATAGTTCGGCTCGGCCGGCTCCCAGTCGATCCGCGCCTTGATCGCTGCGCGGTACGCGGCACGCCGGTCGGGGTTCGGCACGTCGACGGCTCGGGCGTAGAGCTTGAAGTCGCCCTCCGTCCCCATGCGATCGCTGACGACCGAATGGACGACGCAGCGCGGATCCCGCAGCAGGTCGAGCGCCTTCGGCGACCGCCACATCATCCCGAGCATCAGGTCGCCGTCCACGAAATCCGGCTCGACCGGGCTGATCCTCGGGAATCCGTTCCGGCGCAGCGTGCCGACCAGGCAGAGCTCCCGCGCCCGCAGGCGCTCCTCGCCGAGCTTCGCGAGCTCGGGCGCGGCTTCGGCGAACGCTGACCAGCGCATGACTGCGGGAGGCTAGCGGCTCCCGGATGGGCCGCGGTCGTCAGCGTGATGTAGGTGTACACCTACATCACGCGCCTGTGTACACCTACATCGGTTGGACCCACGCCGACCGGTGCCGGGGTGGTCTCCTAATGTCCCGCCATGGGAACGGTTCTGGCCGTGGACGTCGGCACCTCGTCCGCGCGAGCCCAGGTGTTCGACGAGACCGGGCAGCCGGCCGGGCAGCTCGCGCAGGAGCGGTACTCGCGCGAGCGTGACGCTCCTCGCCTTGTCGAGGTCGTGCGGCGAGCGGTCGCCGAGGCGCTCGGCGAACAGCGGGTCGACGCCTGTGGCCTCTCGTGCTTCGCCCATTCGCTCGTGGCGCTCGACGAGCGACGCCGCCCGCTCACGCCGGTTCTCGACTGGCGAGATGCACGATCCGCTTCGCAGGCGCGCGAGCTGGCGCGCCGACTAGGCCGCGAGGAGCTGCACGAGCGGACCGGCTGCTACCCGCACCCGAGCTTCTGGCCGGCGAAGCTCCGCTGGCTCACCGAGACGGACCCGGAGGTCTTCCGGACGGCGCACCGGTTCGTGACGTTCGGCGAGGTCCTGCTCGGCGCGATCCTCGGCGAGGACGCGCCGACCGGCCTCTCGACCGCGTCCTCGACGGGGCTCCTGGATGTTCACGCGCGCGCGTGGGACCACGAGTTCCTCCAGACGCTCGACCTCGACGAAGCGCGACTCCCAGAGATCGCGGACGACGAAATCGGCAGCGATCCGCCGTGGTACCCGGCGGTCGTCGACGGCGTCTGCTCGAACGTCGGCGCGGGCTGTGTCGGACCGTCGCGGGCGGCGCTGATGGTCGGCACCTCGGGCGCGCTTCGGCTGCTCTACGAGACGGACGAGCCGCGGCCCCGGCGCGGGCTCTTCCTCTACGTGCACCCCGAGCGGCGCGTCGCGGAGGGCGGCGCGGTCTCGGACGGCGGCAACCTCCACCGCTGGCTCGACGACACGCTGGCCGAGCAGCAGTCACCGGCGCTCGCGGAGCGAGCGCCCGCCGGCCACGGACTGACGTTCCTGCCGCTCCTCGGCGGCGAGCGGAGCCCGGGCTGGACGACCAACGCGACCGGTGCCGTCACCGGTCTTCGTCTCGACACGACCGCCGACGACCTGCGGCAGGCGGCGATGGAGGCGGTCGCCTTCCGCTTCGCCGAGATCGCCGACCTCCTGCCCGAGGCGCGCGAGATCGTGGCGACGGGCGGCGCGCTCGCCGCCGACCGCGACTGGGTGCAGATCCTCGCGGACGCGCTCGAGCGGCCGATCGAGATCTCGGCGGTCGACGAGGCGTCGCTGCGCGGCGCGGCGGTCGTCGCGCTCCAGCGGCTCGGCTACGAAGTCGAGCCGCCGGCCGTGCGCGGCGTGGTCGAGCCGCGGCCGGAGCGCTTCGAGGCGTTGCGCGAGGCGCGAATCCGGCAAAGCGAGCTCTACGAACAGTTGACCGACGAATAATCGCAGTGCGAAGGAAAGGACTCACATGGCCAGGCTCGTGATCGTCGGCGGAGGTCTCGCCAGCGCGAAGGTCGTCCAGGCGTACCGCGAAGAAGGCGGCGCCGACGAGATCGCGCTCGTCTCTGCCGACTCGTACGTTCCGTACCATCGCCCGCCGCTCTCGAAGCGGTTCCTGCGCGGCGAGATCGAGGCGGACGGCACGTTCGTCGCGGAAGAAGACTTCTACCGGGACAACGACGTCGAGCTGCGGCTCGAGACGCACGTCGAGCGCGTGGAGCCCGACGAGCGGCGGCTAGAGCTCGCGGGCGGCGAGCAGGTTCCGTACGACCGGCTCGTGCTCGCGACGGGCGCGACGCCGCGCACGCTCGGCGTCCCCGGCGGGGACCTCGACGGCGTCTTCCAGCTGCGAACGCTCGCGAACTCGGCCGCGATCCGCGAGGCGGCCAGCTCGGCCCAAAGAGCCGTCGTCGTCGGCGGGAGCTTCATCGGCTCCGAGGTCGCCGCGTCTCTGCGCACGCTCGGCCTCGACGTGACGCTCGTCCACCGCGGCACCGGCATCTTCGACCTCCTTGGCTCGACCGACCTGTCCGACTACCTGAACGAGCTCTACCGGTCGCGCGGCGTCGAGCTCGTCTTCGGCGACTCGGTTGCGGAGTTCGTCGGCAACGGGAGCGTCACGCGCGTCCGCACGACGGGCGGCCGCAAGCTCGAGGCGGACCTCGCGGTCGAGGGCGTCGGCGTATCGCTCAACCTCGGCCTGCTCGACAGCACGGGCGTCGAGATCGGCGACGGCGTGATCGTGGACGAGCGGTACGTGACCTCCGCGCCCGAGGTCTACGCCGCAGGCGACATCGCGAACTACCCGGACCCGATCGCCGAACGGCGACGACGGATCGAGCACTGGTCGAACGCGAACACCACCGGCACGCGGCTCGGCACGATCCTCGCGGCCGGCGATCCCGGCCCGCTCCCGGTCGCGAGCTTCTTCTCCGAGGTCTTCGGCGCGAGCTTCCGCGTCTTCGGCGACACGGTCGGCTACGCCGCGGTCGCCACGCGCGGGTCGTTCGACGACGGCAAGGCGGCCGTTCTCTACGCCGACGACGCGGGAACGCTCAGGGGCGCGCTTTCGTTCGGCCTCGAAAGCGAGGAGGAGGACGAGCTGAAGGTACTGATCGAGCGGCGGGCGCCGGCCGCCGACGTGCCGGGGTTCGGGCCGCAGTGAGATAGGGCACAGGCGTATCGTTGGCGGCAGGACGCGACCTGGGAGTGACATGAAAGACGGCGAGAAGGACATCCAGCAGCTCTCCATCGACACGATCCGGACGCTCGCGATGGACTCGGTTCAGACCGCGGGCGCGGGTCACCCGGGGACGGCGATGGCGCTCGCGCCGCTCGCGTACCTCCTCTACACGGAGGTCCTGCGCCACAGCCCGTCCCATCCGGACTGGCAGGATCGGGACCGCTTCGTCCTCTCCGCCGGACACGCCTGCATCCTCCAGTACGCCACGCTGCACCTGACCGGCTACAACCTCTCGCTCGAGGAGCTGAAGCGCTTCCGGCAGTGGCAGTCGATCACGCCGGGCCACCCCGAGCATTTCCTCACTCCAGGCGTCGAGACGACGACGGGACCGCTCGGGCAGGGCTTCGCGAACGGCGTCGGCATGGGCATCGCGGAGCGCTTCCTCGCCGAGCGCTACAACCGGCCCGGCTGGGACGACGTCGTCGACCACCGCGTCTACGCGATCTGCTCGGACGGCGACCTGATGGAGGGCGTCTCGAACGAGGCCGCGTCGGTCGCCGGCCAGCTCGGGCTCGGGAAGCTCGTCTACTTCTACGACGACAACCACATCACGATCGACGGGACGACCTCGCTGTCGTTCAGCGTCGAGGACCGCGGCAAGCGGTTCGAGGCCCAGGGCTGGCACGT
>DASUZD010000007.1:0-61665 GCA_036377055.1 Gaiellaceae bacterium
CTACGCGAGCAGCTCCACGGTCTGGACGGTGGTTGGAGTCGTCACGGTCACGATGACGGGCTCGAACACCGCGCGCGCGACGGCGTACGCGGTCTGCGGCAACCCCTAAGCGCGACCAGGCATGGCTAGCATCGGGCCGTGGCTTCGCGACGCCGAGCCCGCGGCCGCGTCTTGGCGACCCTCGCGCTCGTTCCTGCGCTCGCGCTGCCGCTCGGCGCCGGCGGCGTAAACCAGCCGCTTGTCCAGCTCGTCGTCGTCGTTCGCGGCGGCGGCTCCGTCGACGCGAAGCCCGGCGCTCACACGTGCCGGATTCGCTGCGTCTGGCGCTTCCAGCGTGGCGCTCGCGCGACGTTTTCGGCCCGGCCGGCCGCAGGGAGCGCCTTCGCCGGCTGGGGCGGCGCCTGCTCGAGCGCCCGCTCAGCGTGCACGTTCAAGGTCACGAGGCGGCGGACCGTCGTCGCTCGCTTCGGCGCCGAGCAAACCCCCGTCTCGTGGTCCCCGCATGTTCACTGCACGCCGGTGCTGACGAGCGTACCGGAGATCCTCGGCTCGGAGCAGAATGCCGCGGGAGGCGCCACGGAGGCGGGAGGGCGCTTCCAGCCGCACCTCCGCGGCGGCACGCAGCAGCACTTGCTCAACCCGCCGTGCAACGTCGACGGAACGCCCGCGTTCGTCGAGATTCACGACGTCGTCATCTCGAGAGCGCCGAACCGAAGCAGCGACGGCGACGACTCGACCAACCTCACGCAGGCCGACCGCCCTGACATCACGAATCCGAACCTGAAGACGATTCACGTGGAGATCGACGGAACGTGGATCGCCGCCGGGGTCAACCCGCCCTTCTGGCCGGAGGCGCTCGGGACAAGGCTCGACGTCCAGGGCTTCGTGTTCTGGGATCCGGCGCACCTCGACGACGCGTGGCACGGCTACTCGGGCTGGGAGCTCCACCCGGTCGCGGCCTGGCGCATAGCAAGCTAAGCGCGAAAGGCCTCCGCGTCGTCCTGCGGGTGATAGCCGATCTCGTCGGCTGCGTCCTCGATCTCCCAGAAGCGCCAGGTGTTGCGAGAGACGCCGTAGTAGACGCGGAAGCCGAGGTCGGCACGCGCCTCGAGCGCGCACCCGACGAGCCGCAGCAGGTCCGCGTGCGTCAGGAGCGTCGCGAAGTCGCGAGGCTTGCCCGGCCGATTCGCCGCGTTCACGGTCCCGATCCGGAGGCAGATCGGAGACAGGTCGAACGCGTCGGCGTACCACCGCGCCGCGGCCTCGCCGAGCAACTTGCCGAGCGCGTAGGCGCCGTCTGGCCGGATCGGCGTGCGGGGGCCGATCAGCGGGATCGAACCGGCGTCGAGCCCGGCGTAGTCGCCGGCGACGATCGCGCTGTACGGCGGGTCGCGCTCGTACATCCCGGTCACGTGGTTCGAGCTCGCGAACACGTAGCGGCGGACACCGGCCTCCCGGGCGGCCTCGAGGACGTTCATCGTCGCCGGGAGGTTGTTCTTCCAGATGGCTCTCCAGGCGGCTCGATCGTCTGCGATGCCGGCCAGGTCGACGACCGCGTCGGCCCCCTCGAGAAGCGACGAGAGCGATCCGGGGCGCGCCAGGTTCCGGCGGCGGATGTTCGGCGGGCGGCGGAGCGCTCGATCGACGGCGCTCAGCTCGTAGCGATCGCCGAGGCCGCGCATCAGCACCGTCCCGATCAGGCCGGCCGCGCCTGTGATCAGGACTTTGCGCGGCGTCTGCGAACCTCGCGCGACCACATCAGGTGCGTGGACATGGGCTCGCCGGGATGCCTGAGGCCGCGGCCGGTGCGGGCGAGCTTCTCGCGCCACGACTCGTCCGCGTCCGGGAGGAGCGTCAGGCGGGCGGCGGTCCGGAGGTCGGCGACGGCGGCGCGCGGAGGCAGCTCCCAGAAGACGTGCAGCCACCGCATCAGCTGGCTGTCGAGCACCGTCCGCTCGCGCACCGACCCGAGATGCCGCGCCCACACGCGGAGCGGCGTCGTCGTCGGACCGCTCTCGAAGAGCGCTCGGATCGCGGCGCGGGTGGTGAGCCAGATCTTCGGGATTCCCCAGTCGTCCGCGGTCTCCGCGAGCTCGGCCTCGGAACAGGCGAGGGACACGGCCGCGACGTCCACGAGGTCGCGAAGCGTCCGCAACGGGTCGTGGCTCCAGGCGTGCGCGGCGAGGATCAGCGCGTGATGCACCGGATCGGGCGCCGAGATGCCGTCGACGCCGACGCCGGACGGGCCGGATCGTTCGAGGATCTCGCCGAGCGGCGGCGGCGTGCCCGGCCAGAGGGGCGCCGTATGGAGCTCGACCTTCAGCCCGACGGCCGGCGACTTGAGCGGGCGAAGGTGATGGTGGTCGACGAAGTCCTCGGGATCGTCGACCTCGACGAAGCCCGCCGCGATCAGCGCGCGCTGGGCGGCAGGCGCGTCGCCGGCGAGCAGGTCGACGTCGCCGAAGGTGCGGGCCGAGCCCGGGTAGAGACGCGCGACCTCCGGGCCTTTGAACAGGACGAGCGGGCCGTCGCACAGGCTTCTGATCGTCTCCAGGAGCGGCCGCGCCATCACAACCGCCGCTGCCGCGCCCCGCTCGTCTCCGGCGAGGGCCGCGGGAACGGGTCGCCCACGCTGCCGCAGCAGCCGCGCGGCGACGGCGCCGAGCTTGTGCGCGCGGATGCCCTCGACCTCGGCCCCGTCGAGGACGCGCTCGAGCGCCTGCCAGAGCTTGCCGGAAGCGTCTTCGCGCCGGACAGTGGGCGGTGCCTCGGCGGGGGCCACGGTCATTCGACCCGAGTCCGACCGGCCGGAGTGGCCGTCGGTCGCGCCGCAGCTCGCCGCACGACCTCGATCGGCACCTGGCTGCGCCGCTGCAAGCCGAGCTCGTCGCGGAGGAACGTCGGCAGCGCGACCAGCGCCGCCGGCAGCGAGCGGTCCGAGGTGACGTGCAGGAACCGCGTCGCGATCCTCGGCGTCGGGCCGAGGAGCGGCCGCGTCCGCCCGGCCTCCCTGTGCGCGAGGCGCTCTCGCCGGCCGACGGGAGCAGCTTCGAGCTCGCGGATGGTCTTGGCCGGAACGTCGGCGCTGAGCTCGCGGCCGAGGTACACGAGCGCGTCGCGGAGGCGGAGCGTCGCGCGCAGCCGGCGCGCCTGGCGAACGAGCCGGTCCCAGTCGATCCCCGTCTCCAAGACCGAAAGGGCGTCGGCGAGCCAGAGGATGTTCGGGAACACGGTCGCCCGTGCTCCGGCGAGGCAGACGCGAACGAGCTCATCGGTCGGGCCGAGCACCCGGGCGCTCGTCTCGCCGAGCTGGACTAGAAACGTGGCGGCCCAGACGTCCTCGAGGTCGGGATCGGCGAACTCCCGCGCGAACCGCTCGTGGAGCGTGACCGCGCCGCCGTCGACGGACCCCGCCGCGGCATGACCTCCGCGGACGAGAGCCTCCAAGCCATCGACCGGCCGAAGCCCGAAGTCACCGCCGAGGTAGTGCGCGGGGAACTGCCAGCCGCCGACGACGACCGGCTCCGCGCCGCGCCCCTCGAGCGCC
This sequence comes from Gaiellaceae bacterium, assembly GCA_036377055.1. Taxonomy (GTDB): domain Bacteria; phylum Actinomycetota; class Thermoleophilia; order Gaiellales; family Gaiellaceae; genus DASUZD01. The sequence continues at coordinate 3,548 of DASUZD010000007.1, forward strand.
CGCAGCGCCGCCGTCACTCCGTCGAGCTGAACGTGGTTCAGGTACCAGGTGCGGCGGCGGATCCCGGCCAGCCTGGGCATGTACGAGTCCTCGATGCCGAGCCCGTCGAGCCGCCGGTGCACGAGCGGGAGCAGCGGGAACGAGCCGGGCTCGAGCCTGTCGAGATCGAGCCGCGGCCGAAGGCGGCGCCACGCCTCGGCGCCGGCCTCGTCGCCGCCGAACGCCGTCAGCAGGAGCAGCTTCTGCCGCTCGGTGGGCCAGAACGACCCTTCGAGGCCGGGCTCCTTCACCTGGTCGCAGCGCGGCGGCGATCGAGGGCCGCCTTCAGCACATGCAGGTACTGCGGTTTCGACTCGCGCTGCCGGATGCCGTTGTTGTCCGCGTGGAGCCGCCGCTCGAGCACGACGACGGGCGGCACGGCGCTCCGCAGCCCGAGCTCGTTGGCGCGCGCGTGCCAGTCGACGCCGATCCCGACCTTGAGCTCGGTGGAGAAGAGGCCCACGCGCAGGAATGATTCGCGCTTGACGAGCATCAGGTTCGGCGTCGGCCACGGCACGTCGTGCTCGGGCGCGCGCAGGAGCGCACGCGCCGCGTCGTCGAGATCGGGGCTCGAGAACTCCGTGACGTGCCCGTAGACGACGTCGAGCTCCGGCTCGGCCGCGAAGACCGCGAGCTGGCTGCGCAGCTTGTCCGGCGGGAAGCGGTCGTCGGCGTCGAGGAAGGAGAGGTAGCTGCCGTGCGCCTCGGGAATCGCGCGATTGCGAGCCGCCGCCATCCCGCCGTTCTCCTGGCGGATGCAGCGAACTCGCTCGCCGTACGACTCGGCGACCTCGCCGCTCCGATCGGTCGACCCGTCGTCGACGACGATCAGCTCGACCGCCGGATGCGTCTGGGCGAGGACGCTCTCGATCGCCTCGCCGAGGTAGCGCTCGCAGTTGTAGACGCCGATCACCACCGTGACGAGCGGAGGTCTGCTCGCGGCGTCCATCTGCGTCAGTCGAGCCGCTCGAGGAGCCGGACGAGCTCGGCGGGGATCGTCTCGACGTCCGCGCCCAGCTCGAGCACGAAGCTCGGCAGGGTCCTGACGAGGTCTGCCATCCGCGCGAGCGCCTCGCGCGCGGGCGGGTGCAGCTGGAAGATCGTGCTCGGCGCGAGAGCGGCGAGCGCCGCAGCGTGGCTGGCCGGAACGATGCGGGCCGTGCGCCGGTCGGTCACGCGCGGCAGGACGATCGCACGCAGCGGGAACCCGGCGATCGACCGGCCCGGAAACGCGGTCGCGACGTAGAGGACGGCCTTCTCGTCCGCGCGGTCGCCGTCCGCGAGCGCAGCTTCGAGGTGCGGCAGCCGGTGCACGTCGTCGTGGTGCACCTTGGCCGCGCAGTAGAGGCTGTGCACGAACGGCTCGCGCTCGCCGCCGACGGCGACGTAGTCGTCGCCCGCGTACCGCAGCCGTTCGTCGAGGAGGCTCGCGAGCGCGGTCGTCGACTTCCCCGAGCCGCCCGGACCGACGATCAGCGCTCCTCCGTCCTTCGTCCCGACCGCTCCTCCGTGCACCTGCCGGCAGCCCTGTGCGTCGAGGCACCAGCTGAGCAGGTGGCGGAACGGCGCGCTGTACTCCCAGTACGGAAGCCGCGTCGCGTCCGGCATCCAGAACCATCCGGCGGCCCCGTCGGCCGACAGCACGCTCAGGACGTCCGAGGCCGGCTGGTGCAGCGCGCGGAACTCGAGCTCGTCGTAGAAGTACGAAGGGCCGGCGCCCGTCGTCGGCGTCTCGGCCTCGGACGGGCGGCCGGCTGCGAACGCGGGACGCTCGACCGAATCCCAGACGTGGAGCGTCAGCGCAGGCGCATCGTCGCGGGCCGTGACGAGGTGAGCGAACGCGCGACCGAGCGCGTCGGCCGCCGTCGTGCCGGCGAAGCGCACGCGGACGGCGCTGCCCGCGACGGCGAGCCGAAGATCGACCGGGCCGCCCGCCGCGCGCGCCGCGCGCTCGAACCCCGCGTCGAGGCCCGCAGGTGTCGGCGCCGGCTCCGGCGGAGCCGTGGCCGCGTGGGTCACTCCCGGCCTTCGTCGGCTGGCGCGGGCTGAGGCCAGCCCTGCGCGCCGACCTCGTGGACGGGATCGAGCAGGATCAGGTCCTGCATGTCCGTGTGCTTCTCCAGGGCAGGCGGACGGAACGGCGCCCGCGGGCCGCCGTTGCTTGCCGGAAGCGGCGTTTCGGGCATCGGCGCCGGACCCGCGTGGCTTCGAATCAGCCCCTCGTCCACGAGCTGGTCGAGCAGTTGGCGCACGCCGTCGCGCATCTCCTGCTCGGATCCCTCGTATTGCACCCTGAGCGCCGCGAGGGCGTCGTCCTCGTCTGCACCCCATTCGATTGCCTGCCAGATCGCCGCGCCCGCCTCGCGGAGGCTGTAGTACGTCCCGCTCGTGAGGTCGATCAGGATGACCTCACCCTCGATCGTCTCGTGGATCACGTTCGGGCTGTTCACCCGAAAGCGTGCTGCCATCCCCCCTCCTTCTCCCCTGTCCGGCACAGAGCCGCTCTCTATCCCTTACACGCAGTATGCCCGTCGCCCGCGGCCCGCTCAACGCCCCCGAGATGCCGGACGCTGTACAAACGAGCCTATGGAAGCGGTTGGAAGCGATTGGCTGAAAGAGAACCTCGCGGAGATCGAGGCGAGCTTCGAGGCGGCGGCCAACGTTTCCGTCGACCGCTACGAGATCGGAGGCGCTGCTGTCGAGCTCCGGTTCGCGAGCCCCGCGCTCCGCGAGCGGCTGACACGGGCCTTCGCGCACGTCGCCGTCCCGGCCGGGGCGTCGGCCGCGAGCCTCACCGTCCACCTCTGGGACTCCGCCTCGACCGGCGCCGATCCACCGCCGCGTCCCGAAACACCGGCCGACCAGCCGCAGGGGGCGCTGTACCACCTCGCCGAGCCGCCGCTCCGCGCTGCCTACCAACCGGGCCTCGAGACGCTCAGCGTGCTCGACTCCGAGGCCGGCGTCGCGTGGTTCTGGATCGCGAACGCCTTCGAGCAGCCGTCGTGGGACCAGGCCTGCCCGATCCGGCAGATCCTGTTCTGGTGGCTCGCCGGGCGCGGGTATCTCCAGGTTCACGGCGCCGCCGTCGGGACGGAGGCGGGCGGCGTCCTCGTCGTCGGCACGCCCGGCTCGGGAAAGTCGACGGTCGCGCTCGCCTGCCTCGACTCCGAGCTCCGCTACGCCGGAGACGACTACGTCGCCGTCGAGGTCGAGCCGAGCCCGAACGTCGCGAGCCTCTACAACTCCGCGAAGCTCGAGCCGGAGCACGTCCGCGAGCTCCTGCCGCACCTGCTGCCGCTGCTCGCGAACGCCGACCGGCTCGAGACCGAGAAGGCCGTCCTGTACGTCCACGAGCACTTTCCGGAGCGGACGACGGCGGGCTTTCCACTCCGCGCCGTGCTCGTCCCGAAGCTTCGCCCGGCCCGACAAGAGACGCGGATCGCAGAGGCGTCACGCGCCACCGCCTTCGCCGCCCTCGGCCCGAGCACCATCTTCCAGCTGCACACCGCAGGCGCCGCGGAGCTGGCGACGATGTCGAGCCTGGTCGCGCGCGTCCCTTGCTACACGCTGGAGGTCGGCGCCGACCCGACGACGATCCCGCCGGCCGTTCTTTCTATCCTCCGACCGGATGAGTGAGCCGCTCGTGTCGGTGATCGTCGCCGCCTACAACGGCGAGCGGTTCCTGAACGAGACGCTCCAGAGCGTGTTCGCCCAGGACTACGAGCCGTTCGAGGTCGTCTTCGTCGACGACGGCTCCACCGACCGGACCGCAGAGATCGCGCAGTCGTTCCCGGTGCGCTTTGTGCGCCAGGAGAACCGAGGGCTGCCGGCAGCCAGGAACGCCGCGCTTGCCGTCGCGAAGGGCGAGCTCGTAGCCTTCCTCGACGACGACGACGTTCTCCCACCGACGAAGCTCAGCGTCCAGGCCGCCTATCTCCGCGAGCACGCCGAGGTCGGCTGCGTGCTCGGCCGCCAGGAATGGATCCTCGACGGCGTCGGGGAGCCGACGCTGCCGCGCGACCCGATCTTCGGCGAGGTCGGCGGCATCCAGCTCGTGACGGCGATGATCCGCCGCCGCGTGCTCGACAAGCTGGGCGGGTTCGACCCGAGCTACCGCTACGCGGAGGACCGCGACCTCTTCATCCGGATGCGCGAGCGCGGCGTCGAGATCGCCGTCCTCCCCGAGGTCGTCCTGCACAAGCGGCTGCACGGCTCGAACATGACCATGAACCGGCCCGACACGCACCCGATGCTCCGCTCGCTGCGCGAGAAGCTGGAACGCGAGCGCCAAGGCTAGGGCGGAAGGCATTTCCGCCCGGCGGGCGAAACTCCGGGCGGCGTGCGCGTGCGACGAATCGAGACCTTCGACTTGGAGACCGCGCGTCCGAACTGGCTCACCGGGGGCGCGCTGCGGCTCGGCCTGCTGAGCCTCTTCATCGTGCTGACGGCGATGGTGCGGCCGCGCCTCACGCATTCGAGCGCCGGCTGGCTGCTCCTCGCGGGCGTGCTGTTCGTCGTCGTGGGCCTTGCGCTCTTCTCGGTCGCGACGCGGCGAATCGCACTCGCGCTGCCGTTCCTCGACCGGTCGTGGCGCTTGACGGACGCCGTGTTGCTCCTCCTGCGGCGGATCGGGCTGCCGTTGCTCGGGCTCGCGTTCTTCCTCGTCTGGACGTTCGTCTACGTCGGGATCTGGTGGATTCACCCGCACGAGGCCTTCCGCGGCCTCGACCCGCACCCGCGCTTCGCGGACTTCTTCTACACAGCGGTCTCGACCGCGTTCATCTCGCCGCCCGGCGACATCCTCGCCCACTCCCGCGGCGCCCGCGCGGCGACGATGATCGAGATGCTGACCGCGTTCGCCCTTGTCACGGCCTACGCCGGCAGCTTCCTCGAGCTGCGCAGCGCGCGCGAGCCGTCACTCGACGACCGCTCCTAACCTTCTTTCAGCGATTCTCCGCCCGACCTCGGCGGCGACCACCACTGCGAGCGAGAGGACCATGACGACGACCGCGACCGCGATCACCTGCGGCAGCTGGTTCGGGAAGCGGAGCGCCGAGTAGAGGTAGATCGGGAACGTCACGCGCGTTCCGACCACGAACGACGCGACCGCGTACTCGTCGAACGACGTCGTGAACGCGATCAGGAAGGCGGACACGACGGCCGGCAGGATCAGCGGCAGCGTGATCAGGCGAAAGGTCGGAAATCGGCCGGCGCCGAGGTCGTACGCCGCCTCTTCGAGCGTCACGTCGATCTGGTCGAGCCGTGGCACGAGGACGAGGATCGTGTAGGGCAGGCTGATCACCACGTGCCCGATCACGACGGTCAGCATCGACCTCGGCACGCCGAGCGTGTGGAAGAGCAGGAGCAGCGCGATCCCGAAGACCACGTACGGGATCACGAGCGGGCTGAGCAGCAACGCCGAGATGGCGGGCTTGGCGTAGATGCGGCGGCGCGTGAGCGCGAGCGCGGCGAGCAGGCCCAGCACCACGGCGCCGGCGCTCGAGAGGGCGGCGACGATCGCGCTCGTCCCAAGGGCGCCCTTGAGCTCGGAGTTCGTGAGGAACTGGTGGTACCAGTGGAGCGTGAAGCCGCCCAGTGGGAACGACGGCACGGGCGAGTCGTTGAACGAGAAGATCAGCAGGATGAGGATCGGCGCGTAGAGGAACACGACGACCGAGCCGAAGAACGCCCGCAGGAGCCGTGCGCCGTTCTTCGAGAGCGCGACGTCCATCAGTCCGCCGCCACCTGCCTCGGCTGGAGGAACCGCGCGAACACGACGGTGAGGAGCGCGACCACGCCGAGCAGGAAGAGCGCGAGCACCGAGCCCGTCTCCCAGTCGGGGAAGCCGGTCCCGAAGAGGTCGACGATCTGGTTGCCGTACATGTAGCCGCTCGCCCCGCCGACGAGCGACGGCGTCACGAACTCGCCGAGCGTGGGGATGAACACGAAGAGGAAGGCCGCGACGACGCCGGGCATGGAAAGCGGCAGCGTCACGCGCCGGAACGCCTGGAGGCGGCTGGCGCCGAGGTCGCTCGCCGCTTCCAGGAGACGCCGGTCGAGGCTCTCGAGCGACACGAAGATCGGCAACGCGACGAACGGCAGCCAGATGTAGCCCAGCACGAGCATCACGGCAAACCTGCTGTAGAGCAGCTGGGAGAGCGGGTGGTCGGCCGACCGGAGCCCCGTCCAGTAGAGGAACGAGTTGATCACGCCCTGGTTGCCGAGGATCACCTTCCAGGCGAGCACCCGCAGCAGGTAGCTCGTCAGGAACGGCGCGATCAGGAGCAGGAGGAGGACGTACTTCCGCTTCGTGCCGGAGAGCGCCAGGTAGTACGCGAGCGGGTAGGCGAGCAGCACGATCACCGCCGACACGCTCAGCGACATCTTCACCGACTTCCAGAACAGCGCGAGGTAGACGGAGCTGTGGGCGAAGGCGCGCCAGGCGTCGAGCGTGAAGCCGTGCGGCCCCGGGTCGAGCGAGTAGACGTCGAAGCTGTACGCCGCGACGATCGCGATCGGCACGACGAAGAACACCGCCAGCCAGAGCAGCGGTGGGCTGAGCAGCGCCGGGGTCGTCAGGTCGAGCCGCAGTCGCCTGCGGCGGCGGAGGTGCGCCGGCGGGTCGCGGGCCTCGGCGACGGCCATGTCTCTCCTAGCCCGAGGTCGCTAGGACGCCTTCACCTCTTCCCAGAGCCTCGCGTAGACCGCGCGCCGCGGGATGTCGCGGTCGAGATGGGCGTTCGGCTCGGTCACCGCGCGCGGGTTGGTCAGCCGCAGCACCTTGAGCAGGTCGCTCGACGACGGCCGCGCCCGGATGTTCGCGTGGCCGTAGCCGTAGTTGTCCTCCAGCCACTTCGCCGACTTCGTCGAGCTCCACGCGTCGACGTACGCGTGCGCGAGGTTGTAGCGCGGCGTCCCCTTGAGCAGCATGAGCATCCCGACCCAGGCGATCGGCTTCTCCTTCGGGCGCATGTAGACGACCTTCAGCCCCTTCTTCTTCATCTGCACCCAGTCGTTCGGCCAGGCGTACGCGATCCAGAGGTCGCCCGATCCGAACGCCTCCCAGAGGTTGGTCTCGGACGACCAGATCAGCCGGACCAGGCTCTTCTTCGACTTGAGGAAGCTTTGGGACCGCTTCAGCTCCGAGTCGCTCTGGTTCCACGGGTTCTTCATCCCGAGGTAGAGGCCGGCGAGCGTGATCATGTTCAGGTCGTCGAACCAGGCGATCTTGCCCTTGTACCGGTCGTCGAAGATGAGCCCCCACGAGCGCGACCTCGGCTGCACCTTGTCGCTTCGGTAGAGGATCGCGTCGAAGCCCCAGTCGTCCGGGATGCCGTACTGCTGGCCGTTGTACTGACCCGCCTTGACCATGAACGGGTTCAGGTACTTGAAGTTCGAGATCAGCTTCGGGTTCCACGGCTGGACGAGGCCGCTCGTCGCGAAGTACTTGACCCAGCCCACGTACGGTCGGAAGAGGTCCGCCTTGAGCCCGGCGTGGAGCTTCGCGAGCGCGTCCGACTCGTTGGTCATGTACGTGAACCGCGGCTTGTTGCTCGGGTAGCGCTTCACGTACTGGGCGAACATCGCCTGGCCACCGTCGTTGCCGTAGCCGGCCCAGTCCATCACCTGCAAGCGGCCCGACTCGGCCGTCAGCCGCTCGAGCGCCGCTCGTGCCGTCCCGACGGGACCTGCCAGTAGCGTCGCTCCGCCCGCCGCAGCCGCGAGCTTCAGGAGATCCTCGCGGCTGAGCCGCCGCTCCGCTTCGTCCTCGATGCCCATCTCCGATCCTCCTCATCCCCCCTGGCTTAGTAACTGGGCGGGCTGATGATCCACATCACCTCCGCGAGCTCCTCGCCGGTGTTCGCGATGCGGTGCGGCGTCGAGCTTCGGTAGTCGATGCTGTCGCCGTGCTCGAGCTCGAACAACTGGCCGCCGAGCTCGAGCTGGACGGTCCCCGAGAGGACGACGAAGAGCTCTTCCGAGTCGCCGTGCGCATACGGCTGGGCCCCGGTCGATCCGCCGACCTCGAGCTCGCCCATGAAGACCTCGAGGTGGTGGAGCGGCTTCGGGGTCAGCAGCAGCTTCCGGCCGAGGATGCCGAACGAGAGCGCCGGTCGCTCGTCCCGCCGGAGGACTCGCGGCCCCGGCAGGCCGGCGGGCTCGAACAGGTCGGCGATCGACACGCCGAGCGCGTCCGCGATGCGCCGCAGCGAAGCGACGCTCGCACTCGACCGGCCGCGCTCGACCTGGCTCAGGAAGCTCTCGCTGAGGCCCGAGCGATCCGCAATCGTCCGCAGCGTGCAGCGCCGGAACCTGCGCAGCGCCCGGAGCCGCTCGCCGACATCGACCTCAGCGGCGGAAACGTCGGGCGCGCTCGACGGCATCCACGAGCTCCTAAGGCGCCGACTTGGCGGCGCCGCCCGTCAGGACGTGCGGGCTTTGCCCGTGCGTCCGTCTGAACCGACCGGTCGACACGCAGGAACGCATAGCAGCCGCCTCGTAGTGTCGTCGAAGGAAAACTGAAGCGACCCTACGGGGCCGGTGAAGTCAAGTCAATGCGGCTCTACGAAGCCGCGGCGAGGCGCGGGCGCGGCTCCGGCGCCGGCACAAGGATCTGGCCGGTCTCCATCGCGCGCTCGAGGGCGCCGACGGCGTCGGGGCAGAACTGGATCCCGGTCGCGCCGCGGATCTCCGCGAGCGCGAGCGCAGGCTCGAAGCCGGCACGGTAGACGCGGTCGGTGACCATCGAGTCGAGCGCGTCCGCGAGGTGGACGACGCGCGCGAGGAGCGGGATGTCGTCGCCCCGAAGGCCATCGGGATAGCCGCTGCCGTCCAGCCGCTCGTGGTGGTGGCGGATGATCGGAACGGCCGCGTCGAGGAAGCCGAGGCGCTCGATGATCTGGGCCCCTTCCTGGGAGTGGGTCTGCATGATCTTCCACTCCTCCGCGGTCAGCCGTCCGGCCTTGAGGAGGATCGCGTCGGGGATCGCGATCTTGCCGATGTCGTGCAGGAGCGCCGCCTGGGCGAGGACCTCGAGCTCCTCCGCGTCGAGGCCGAGCTCCGCGCCGATCGCGAGCGAGATGTGGCGGACTCGCCGCGAATGACCGGCCGTGTACGCGTCGCGCGCGTCGACCGTCGCTGCGAGACCCTCCATCGCCGCGCGCGAGCGCTCTCTGAGCAGCTCGTTCGCGTCCTGGAGCGAGACGTTCTGGCGCTGGATCGTGTCCGACGCCCGCTCTAGCTCGCCGGCGCTGCGCTGGAGGTAGTAGATGAGCATGAGCGGCGCCAGCGCGAACGGCGCGATCCACCGCTCGACGCCGCCGAGGACGGCGAGCGAGACGCCCATGGCGCTGAGCGAGAAGTCGATCCAGAGATCCTCGACCGTGAAGAGGCGTGTCTCCCTCGGGCCGACGCGCCGGGCCGCCTGGAGCATCGCCGTGAGCAGAAGCCTGTTCACCACGAGGAAGGTGACGGTCGCCGCGAGCCCGCTCAGGAGGAGCAGCGGCGCACCTGTCGCCCGCGCCGCCCAAGCCGCGGCGAGGCTCGACACGACGTAGTTGCAGATGTTGAAGGTCTGGACGTACCAGCGGTACCGCCGGCGGATCCAATCCGGGATGTGCTGGATCACGCACATGAGCACCAGGAGCGGCGTCGGCAGAAGGAGCGCCCCCGCGATCACGAAGACGAGCGCGGCGTGGAAGACCTGGTGACGCGACGGCTTCGGGAGCGCAAGGACCTGCGTCAGTGCCGCTGGGATCGCCAGCGAAGCGAAGAGAAGCCAGCTCGAGGCCGGAACAGGCGCCTCGAATCCGACGCCGGCACTCCACGCCGAGATCGCGACGATGACGAACAGCACCGCGAGCCCAGGGGCCGGAAGGCCGTCGACGGCGAATGCGCGACGACGCCGATGGAGAGAAGTGTCCGCAGCTTCGACCATGGCAGAGGCGCGGGGAGATCGAGGTTGCGCCCCTACGCGATATAGACGCGTCCAAAAGTGCGTGCCTCCCCCGTTCGCGGGAGGAAAACGACTGCCGTAACCCCCCCGGTAGGGGGATGATCGCGAGCCGAGTCGCTGCTTAATCGATGGAGGACGTGTGCGTTTTTGCGGCGACTCGAAGGAGGTGACGCACATGCTGCGGTGGAACGTTCGCTACGTCAGGGCGGTCATCGCTCTCGGCGCGTTCGCGGCTCTGCTCGTGGATGCCGGGGCGGGACTTCGTTGGTCGTAGCAAATTCGAGCGGCGGGGCCGGACCTCTCCGGCGTCGGCCCTGATCCGCCCACCCTGCCGTGCCTTCGATGAGCCCGCGCATGCCGACCCAGATCGGTGGATTCCCGATCCGCCTCTTTGCGTACGTGGCCCTCGCGGTCAGCCTCGCCGTTCCGGCGGTGCTCGTGGCACTGGTGGAGCTGGCGCTGAAGCCACCGTCGGCGGCCGAAGGCGCCGGGATCGCGCTCTTCCTCATGCTCGCGCTCGCCGCGGATTTCCACCCCGTGCCCCTCGACGAGGAGGGCAACGAGGTCTCGCTTGCGTTCGTCTTCATCGTCGCCGTTCTCCTGATCTTCGGCTGGCACGTCGCCGTCCCGATCGCGGCTGTCAGTGTCCTGGCTCCTGAGCTCGCGCGTGGGCGACCGCCTCTTCGCGCAGCCTTCAACAGCGCCGTCTACACGCTCGCCGCTCTGGCTGCGCTCGTCCCGAGGCTTGCCCTCGGCTTTCTGCCGGGGGACGCGGCCGAGCGCGTAACTGCGGCCGCCTTTCTCTGCGGAGCCGTGTACGTCGTCATCAACGTCGCGCTCGTCGCAGGCGCGGCATCGCTCGCACAGGGCGTCGCCTACCGCCGAGTCTTCAGCGAGAACCTCCGCTACGGCGGCGCAGCGTTCGGGATCATGGCGTTCTTCGCCGCTTTGGCGGCGAATCTTTGGCACCTGAAGCCGCTACTGCTCGTCTTGCTCGCAGGGCCGTTGTTCACCGTGACGCTCTACCAGCGCAGCGTTCTGCGCTCGCGCATCGCGCTCCGCGACGCGAACACGGACAACCTGACGGGACTGGGAAACCATCGGGCGTACCAGGCGGCGCTGCGGACGAGCGTGGAGGAGGCCCGAAAGACGGGCGCACCCCTGTCGCTCTGCCTGCTGGACATCGACGATTTCAAGCGCCTGAACGACGGCTACGGGCACGGGCTCGGCGACGAGGTGCTCGTGCGCATCGCCGGCCTGCTGAAACAGGCCGAGGGGACGCAGGCCTTCCGGTTCGGCGGCGACGAGTTTGCTGTCCTCGTCCCGGTTGGCGATGCCGTCGCCTGCAGCCGATTCGAGCGTGTCCAGCGCGAGCTTGCCGGAGCGGAGCTCTCACCCGACGGTCCGGTCACGATCAGCGTCGGCATCGCTTCCTTCCCGGCACATGGCCGCGACGCGGAGGCGCTACAGGAGGTGGCCGACGGGGCGCTCTACTGGTCGAAGCGCCACGGGAAGAACCGTGCCTGCATCTACAGCCCCGGGATCGTCCGCGTGCACTCGACCACAGACCTCGAACGCGAGGCCGAGCGCGCGGCGCGTCTTCGCGCCGCGACGAACCTCGTGCGGTTCCTCGACGCCAAAGATGCTTCGACGGCCAACCATTCCGAGATCGTCGCGACGCTGGCGGCCGCGATCGGCGAGCAGCTCGATCTCGACGCGGACACGATCGCGCAGCTGCGACTCGCGGGGCTCCTGCACGACCTCGGGAAGATCGGGATCCCCGAGCGGATCCTGCAAGCCCCACGGGGGCTCACCGGAGACGAGTTCGCGATCGTCCGCCGTCACCCTGAGATCGGCCATTCGCTGCTCGAGGGGATCGACCTCGCGCCGGTCGACGACTGGATCCTCCAGCACCACGAACGCTGGGACGGCCTCGGCTACCCGAACGGCCGTGTCGGCGCGGAGATCCCGCTCGGGGCGCGGATCATTCACGCTGCGGACGCCTTCGAGGCGATGACGGCGGGACGCACTTACCGCGGCGCCCGCTCGACCGAAGACGCGCTCGCGGAGCTCCAGGACCAGGCTGGAGCGCAGTTCGATCCCGACGTCGTCGCCGCCTTCGAGCGCTACCTCGCCCGAGTCGACGAGCGCCTTCTCCTCTCCGCCTGACCCGGCATGGCACTCGTCTACCCGCTCCTGCTCGGCCTCTTCCTCGCGCCCCTGCTTGGCGGCGACCTCCGACGCCTGGCCGACCTGCGCCTGCGGGCGACCCGCCTGATCTACCTGGCGCTGACGCTCCAGCTCGTCGCGTTCCCCGTCGGCGCCATGCCTTGGCAGCCATCCGATACCACAGCCGTCGTCCTCTGGCTCGCGTCCTATGCCTGCCTCGCCGCAGCGACCGGGATCAACATCCGCCTGGGTGGCATGCCGCTGATCGCCGCCGGCCTGGTCGCGAACCTCGCCGCGATCGTCGCCAACGGCGGTCATATGCCGGTCCTGCCGGCCGCGATGCGCGCCGCCGGCCGCTCGTACCACGTCCACTTCAACAGCGCCGCGGCTTCGGCGCCTCACCTTCCCTGGCTCGTCGACCGCTGGGCTGTGCCCGACTGGATCCCCCTCGCCAACGTCTTTTCGGTCGGCGATGTCCTCATCGCACTCGGCGGCGTCTTGTTTCCGCTCGTGGCGACAGGTGCATGCCGGCTCCCAGCGTCACGGGCTGCGGGAGCCGAGGCAAGGCTTTCCCCCCGGTAGGGGGATGACGCCGCCGGCGATCGCACCTACATCGAGGATGTCGTGTGCGTTTGCGGCGATGAAAAGGAGGTGACGCACATGGTTCGCTGGCAAATCCGATACATCAGGGCAATGATCGCCCTCGGCGGCTTCGCAGCGCTGCTCGTCGACGCGGGCGCGGGGCTGCGCTGGAAGTAGCACCCTGACGCTGAAGGGCCGGCCCTCGAGCTCCACCGGCCCTCTGCCGAAGTAGTAGAAATGGTCCTCGTCTATCCGCTCGTCGTCGGCCTCCTCGTCGCGCCCCTGCTCGGCGGCGACCTGAGGAAGCTCGCCCAACTCAGGCTGCGCGGCGTCTCGCTCCTCTACCTCGCGCTCGGCCTCCAGCTCGTCGCGTTCCCCGTCGGCGCCCTTCCGGTGCGGGTGGGCGACTCGACGGCCGTCGTCCTCTGGCTGCTGTCGTATGGATTGCTGGCCGTCGCGACGGTCTTGAACATCCGTCGCGCGGGCCTTCCGCTGATCGCAGCCGGCGTGGCCGCCAACGTGGCCGCGGTCGTCGCGAACGGAGGCCACATGCCCGTGCTCCCGGAGGCCATGCACGCGGCGGGCTACGCCTACGGGGTCCACTTCAACAGCGCGGCGCTCGCGAGCCCGCATTTCGCGTGGCTTGTCGACCGCTGGGCCGCGCCTCGCTGGCTCCCGGGAGCGAACGTCTTCTCGCTCGGCGACGTGCTGATCGCGCTCGGCGGCCTACTCTTCCCGCTCGGCGCGACAGGCGTCTTACGGCGACTGCGGTTGCGCCTGCCTGGCTCCACGCGGCAGCCGGTGTTGCAGATCCTGGAGGCAAAGCGCGAGGCTTGACGCGCCGTCGCGTTCGGCTCACGCTCAACCCGTGGGCGGAGCGACGGCGTTGCGGTTCAACATCCTGGGGCCACTCGAGGCGCGGCGACTCGGCGACCCGGTCGACCTAGGCGGCGCGAAGCAGCGGGCGCTGCTCGCAGTGCTGCTCCTGAACGCGAACAAGGTCGTGCCCGTCGAGCGCTTGATCGACGATCTTTGGGGCGAGGAGCCGCCCGAGACGGCCGCGAACACGCTCCAGGTGTACGTGTCGCAGCTGCGCAAGCTGCTCGAGCCCGGCGTCTCCGCGGACGAACGCATGCTCCGAACGCAGCCGCCGGGCTACACGGCGGCGATCTCCGACGGGCAGCTCGATCTGACGACGTTCGAGAGGCTCCTCGTGGAGGGTCGCGAGGCGATGCTCGCCGACGAGCTCGAGCTCGCCGCGACGCAGCTGCGAGAGGCGCTGTCGCTCTGGCGCGGGCCTTGTCTGGTCGGGCTCCCGATTCACGGTGCGGCGGAGGCGGCGATCGCCCGCCTCGAGGAGCTTCGCCTCGCGGTGAGCGAGGACCTCGTCGTCGTCGAGCTCGGGCTCGGGCGCCACGCCGAGCTGGTGCCGGAGCTGGAGACGCTGATCGTCGAGCATCCGTATCGCGAGTCGCTGCGCGGTCACCTCATGTTGGCGCTCTATCGCTCGGGCCGGCAGGCCGACGCGCTCAACGCCTTTCGTGACGCGCGGGAGATCCTCGTCGAGGAGCTCGGGATCGATCCCAGCCGCGAGCTCCAGCGCCTCGAGCAGGCGATCCTCCAGCACGATCCGGCGCTCGACCTCGTCCCGCGGCCCTCGCGGAGCGCCGAGGAGACTCGGCGTCGGCGCGCTGTCGCCGCCGCCGCGCGCGGCGAAGCGGAGCGCCGGCGGACGGTTGCGGTCGCCGTCGTCGAGGTGCTGATCGGGTCGGACGACGGCGATGAGCTCGACCCCGAGCTGGTCTCCGGCGTCGCGTCGCGCGCCTTCGAGGTCCTCGCCGCCGGCGTCGAGCGGCACCACGGCATCGTCTACCGCGCGCTCGGGACGCGAGTCGTGGCGGTCTTCGGCGCTGCGGCCGTCCACGAGGACGACACGCTTCGCGCCGCGCGCGCGATCCTCGACGCCTCATCCGGGTTGACCGCGCTCGCCCTCGAGCTGGAGCGCGAGCTCGGCGTCCATCTGACGTTCCAGGCAGGCATCGAGAGCGGGACCGCGCTCGTGGGTCGCGACGACGCGGACGAGCTCGTCGTCACGGGAAACGTCCTCGCGAGCGCCGAGCACGTGTGTGCATCCGCGGCGGCCGGGGAGGTTCTGATCGGCAGCGCCGCGCAGTCGCTCCTGGCCGGCGCCAGCGAGGCGGAGGAGCGTGCGCCTTCCGGAGGACGCCCTCTGTGGCGGCTCCTCGAGGTCGACCGGGAAGCGTCGAGCGTGCGCCGTCACGATGCGTCGCTCGTCGGGCGCGAGGACGAGGTCGCGGCGCTCAGGCGAGCGGTGGCGCGCGCGGCGAAGGAGCGGCGAGCGGTACTCGTCACCGTCCTCGGCGAGGCGGGGATCGGCAAGTCGCGGCTCGCGCTCGAAATGCGAAGGCAGAAGGACCCGGAGGTGAGAATGCTCTGGGGCGCCTGCCGGTCGTACGGCGAGGGAGTGACCTTCTCGCCGGTCGCGGACGTCGTCGCCGAGCTCGTCGCCGACGAGGATCCGGAGGCGGCGATCGCGGCCCTCCTCGGCGACGACCCTGAGGCGGAGACGATCGCGAGCGTCGTCGCGGGCGCGATCGGCGCAGGCGAGGCCGTCGGCGCGACGGAGGACGTGTTCCGGGCGGTGCGGCGGCTGCTCCAGGTCGAGGCGCGCGAGCGGCCTCTGCTCGTGGTCTTCGACGATCTCCACTGGGCCGAGCCGACCTTCCTCGATCTGATCGAGCACGTCGCCGAGTGGTCGCAGGAGGCGCCGATCGTCCTGCTCTGCCTCGCGCGCCCGGAGCTCCTCGAGGAGCGGCCCTCCTGGGGCAGCGGCGCCGACGGGGCCGTGACGCTCACGCTCGAGCCGCTCTCGGAGGTCGACTCGAAGGCCCTGATCGACGAGTTCCTCGGCGACCAGGAGCTCGCGAGCGAGACGCGCGACCGCATCGCGTCGTTCGGCGGCGGCAATCCGTTCTTCGTCGAGCAGCTGCTCGCGTTGGCGGCCCAGGAGCCGCAGTTCGCGGCCCAGCTGTCCTCGCCGCCCACCGTCGAGGCGCTTCTCTCGGCGCGGCTCGACCGCCTGGCGTCCGAGGAGCGGACGGTGCTCGAGCACGCGTCCGTCGTCGGCGCGGAATTCGCCTTAGACGCCGTGTCGGCGCTGCTGTCGGAAGAGGTTCGAGAATCGGCGGCAAGAGCGCTCGATCGCCTCGCGGGAAAGCGGCTCGTCCGGCCGGTGGAAGAAATGATGCGGCACTCCGAGAGGTACGCGTTCACGCACGTCCTCATCCGGGAGACGGCGTACCAGTCGCTGCCGAAGCGCCGCCGCGCCGCCCTGCACGCGCAACTCGCGGAGTGGTTCGTCGACACGAGCCCGAACGGCGCTCCGGAGCTCGACGAGGTCGCCGGCTACCACCTGGAGCAGGCGTACCTCTACCGGCGCCAGCTTGGCCAGACCGGCGAGGCGGAGCGGGCACTGGCCGAGCAGGGAGCCGAGCGGCTGGCCGCCGCCGGCCGGCGCGCGTACGCGTTCGGCGACATCCCGGCTGCGGTCACGTTGCTGACCCGCGCCACGCGGCTGCTCGCGCCCGATCATCCCGCCCGGCCCGAGACCCTGGCCGAGCTCGGCGAAGCGCTTCGAGATGCCGGCGAGCTCGACCTCGCGGAGTCGACCCTGAGCGAGGCGATCGAGGCGGCGACGCGGAGCGGCGATGCCGCCGCGGAGGCGCGCGCCGTCGCCGTTCGCTGGCAGGTGCGGCTTCAGATCGACCCGGACGTGTCGTTCGACGAGGCCGCGGACGCGATCGGCGCGACGATCGACCGGCTGATGGAGCTCGGGCACGAGCGTGGACTCGCGAAGGCATGGGTCTCGCTCGCCGAGGTTCCGTGGCTGCGAGGCCAGGCGGAGGCGAGCGAGCACGCGCTCGAACGCGGCCTCGCGTACGCACGCAGCTCCGGCGACACCCGCACGGAGGCACTGGCCCTGAACTCGCTCGTCGGAGTCGCGATGACGGGCCCGATGCCCGTCAAGGCAGCCATCGAGCGCTGCAACGAGGTCCTCGAGGAGACGCGGGCCGAGGGCCGCGTCGCCGCGTCGGCGCTTCGCGCGCTCGCCGGGCTCCACGCGATGGAGGGCCGCTTCGACGAGGCGTGGGCGTTCATGGAGCGCGATCGAGCGCTGCTGCGAGAGCTCGGCCTGAAGGTCGTAGCGTCGTCGTCGGCGGGCGTTGCCGGCTGGATCGGGCTCCTGGCCGGCGACCCCGTTCGCGCCGAGGCGGAGCTCCGCTGGGGCTATCAGATCCTCGACGAGATCGGCGATCGGAACGGCCTCGCCACAGTCGCCGCCATCCTCGCCGAGGCGACGGTGGCCCAGGGACAGGACGACGAGACACTCGCGCTGACCGAGCTCAGCAGCGAGGCGGGGGCGCCCGAGGACATGGCGATCCAGGTCCAGTGGCGCGGCCCCCGCGCGAAGGCGCTCGCACGTCGCGGCGAGGTCGAGGCCGCCGAGCAGCTCGCGCAGGAGGCGGTCGCGCTCGCCGAACGAAGCGACTTCCTCGACCTGCGCGGCAATGCGCTGATGGACCTCTCCGAGGTGCTCTGGCTTCGGTCCCGGCCGGCGGACGCGGCGGCCGCGGCGGAGTCCGCCCTCGCTCTCTACCGACGGAAAGGAAACCGCGTTTCGGCTGCGCGCGCGCGTGCGGCCGTGAAGCGCGCGTCGCTCGCGCCGACGTAGGCTGTCCGGCGCCCCCGCCTCACGATGTCAGTGTCCTCTCGGCCTCGGCGGCGGCGTGTGCCACAGCTCGGCATGTTGCGCGCGTTCGCGCACCGCGACTTCTCTCTCTACTGGATCGGGCTGATCGTCTCGCTGCTCGGCGACGGCATCTACACGGTCGCGATCGCCTGGCAGGTCTACCACCTCTCGAACACGCCGTCCGCGCTCGCGTACGTCGGCGCCGCGTGGACGCTCCCGCAGCTCGCGAGCCTCCTCTTTGCGGGAGCGATCAGCGACCGCTTCGACCGCAGGCGCGTGATGATCATCGCGAACGCGACGAGCGGCGTCGCCGTCGGCGCAATTGCCGTCCTGGTCTTGAGCGGAGCGATCAAGCTCTGGCAGCTCTGGCTGCTCGTCGCCGTCCACGGCGTCGGCGTAGCGCTCTTCATCCCGGCGGCCGGGGCGCTCGTCCCCGAGATCGTCCCCGCCGACCTGCTGGTCGAGGCGAATGCGCTCCGCCAGTTCGTCCGCCCGCTGACGCTGCGCCTGGTCGGGCCCGCGCTCGGGGGTGTGCTCGTCGCGGTGCTCGGATCCGGCGAGGCGTTCCTCGTCGACGCGCTGTCGTTCTTCTTCGCGCTCGCCGCCACGGCCATGATCCGGGCACGAGTGCGTCCGCGCGATCTGTCGGCGGCTGCTTCGGTCGCCCGCGAGGTCGCCGACGGCATCCGATTCGTCGGCTCCCAGAGCTGGCTCTGGATCTCGCTCGCCGCGACCGCCGTCTGGCTGCTCGTCTACGTCGGCCCGCTCGAGGTGCTGCTCCCCTTCCTGGTCCGGAACAAGATCGACCCTGACGCTCGCGATCTCGGCCTCGTCTTCGCGGCCGGCGGCATCGGCGCGATGCTCTTCGCCTACGTCGTCGGGCAGAAGGGGCTCCCGCGACGCGCCCTCGTCTTCATGTACGCGGTGTGGGCGCTCTCGATGTTCGCGCTGGCGACGCTCGCCTTCGCCACCACGCTATGGGCGGCGATGCTGTCGAGCTTCTTCATCTTCGGCCTGATCAGCACCGGCGAGATCGTCTGGCAGACGATGTTGCAGCGGCGCGTCCCAAACGAGCTCCTCGGCCGAGTCGCGAGCGTCGACTGGTTCGTCTCGGCCGCGCTCGTGCCGGTCTCATTCGTGCTGACGGGACCAGTCGCCGCAGCTGTTGGCGCCTCCAAAACCGTCTTCGCCGCCGGGATCATCGCCGGAACGCTCATGGCGGCGCTGATTGCCGTGCCGGCGATCCGCGTCCCCGAACGCACGCCCGAGGCGGAGCCCGTCAGGCTCTAAAACGGCCCGGACCAGCAAAAGACCCGCGGCGCGAACACGCGGGTCTCATTGTCTGGCGTAATTTCTTAGCCGCCCCAGCTGGAGAACACGATCACCTTGCTCACCTCCCGAGGCTCCGGCGCAATCTGCTGAATGGTGTTCGCGGGCGTCTTCTTCATCTCGATGGCGCCATGCTGGCAGGGTGCGCTGAAGAAACGCTGAAGAGAGGGAAAGGCACCCCGGAACGGTCGAGGTGCACCTCGACTCGGGCGTTCTTGAAGGCGGCGGCGACGCAGCCGGTCCGAAGGGTCGGACAGCCAAAGACCCGCGCGCACAGCGCGGGTCTCAGCTTTCCGTCATGTGGTTGCTAGCCGCCCCAGCTGGAGAACACGATCACCTTGCTCACCTCCTTGGGGCGGTCTGCCGCGACTCGTGCTGTTCTGTCGGCGGTCGTCGTCATCTCGATGGCGCGATGCTGGCAGTGCCCGCTGAAAGACCGCTGAAGACGGCTCAGTACGATGGGCGGCGGTGACCGATCCCGACGTCGACGGCGCCGCTCGGTTTCTCGCCGGGAACGCGCGGGTGCTCGACCGCCGCCGCTTCGAGCGGCTCTTCTGGGGTGGAGACGCGCGGCCGGTCCGCGACGCCGTCGCCGCGTTTCGCAACCCCGACGGCGGCTTCGGGCACGCGCTCGAGCCCGACGGCCGAACCCCGGCGAGCCAGCCGGCCGCGATCGCGATGGCTCTGGCCACGCTCGACGAGGCCGACGCGTGGGACGAGGAGCTCGTCGCCGGCGCCTGCGAATGGCTCGCCGCCAACGCACCGGAGGAGGGCGGCGCGACGTTCGTCGAGCCATCGGTCGAGGGCTGGCCGCACGCGCCGTGGTGGGAGCCGGAGGAGGGTCGGCCGGCGTCGCTCCTCACGACCGGGCTGATTGCCGGAACGCTGCACGCCCGCCACGTCGACCATCCGTGGCTCGACCGCGCGACGGACCTGCTCTGGCGGCGGATCGAGGGGCTCGACGAGGCGGGGCCGTACGCCGTTCGCGGCCTGCTGCACTTCCTCCAGCACGTTCCCGATCGCGACCACGCCGAGCACGCGTTCGGGCGCGTCGAGGCGCTCCTCCTCGACGGTGACCTCGTCGCGCTCGATCCCGAAGCAGAAGGCGAGGTCCGCACGCCGCTCGACTTCGCGCCGAACCGGGACTCGATCGCGCGCCGGCTCTTCGACCAGCCGACGATCGAGGCGCACCTCGACCACCTCGCCGGCGGTCAAGGGGAGGACGGCGGCTGGAGCTTCAACTGGTCCGCCTGGTCGCCTGTCGCGACGAGCGAGTGGCGCGGCTCGATCACCGTGGACGCTCTCCGCGTGCTCCGCGCCAACGGGCGTCTCTGAGGGTGCTCCGGCTCCCGTCCGCGACCGCGGAGGTCTGGTGGGCCCGACGGAGCGATGCCGCAGCGCGTTTCGAGACGCTTCTCGACGAGGCCGAGCGCGAGCGCCTGAGCGCGTATCGCCGCGACGAGGATCGCGAGCGCTTCCTCGTCGGCTGCGCGCTCGCCAAGGCCGCCGCGGCCGCGTACACCGGCGAGCCCGTAGACGCCGTTCGCCTGGACCGAACGTGCGACGCTTGCGGGAAGCCGCACGGCAAGCCGAGGCTCGCCGGCAGCGAGCTGGAGCTGTCGGTGACGCACTCCGGCGAGCTCGTGGGCGTGGCGTTCGCCGCGGGGAGGCCGGTCGGGCTCGACGTCGAGCAGCTGACGGAGCGGGCCCGGGCGACCGAGCTCGAGGGACTGGTCCTGTCGGATGGAGAGTCGGCGGCGCTCGCGAGGCTCGGCCCGCTCGACCGCGAGCGGGCGTTCCTCGTCGCGTGGACGCGCAAGGAGGCGCTCACCAAGGCCACAGGCGCGGGCCTTCGCCTGCCGATGCGGGACGTGGTCGTCTCGCCGGCGGCCGAGCCGCCGCGGCTGGTCGGGTGGCCCTGGCCGGCGCCGCCGCAGACCGTCGCGCTCTTCGACCTCGAGGTCGAGGCGGGGTACGTGGCGGCGCTGGCCGCGCTCGGCGAGTGCCGCAGCGTCGAGACCCGCGACGGCTCGACGCTCCTCGCGGGCACGTGAACTAGCCGTTCCGGGCGTTTCCAGAGCCGGGCACAAGCGCTCGGTCAGAATCCAGCCGTGTGAGGCTTCGCCCGCCCGTCGCTCACCGCCTGGCTCTGGTCGCGATCGTCCTGGGCGCGGGCTACCTGGCCGTCTCCTACTCGGTCCCCGCGACCGAGTGGGCCGTCATGACGGACGAGCTCCAGACCTCGAAGCTCGCGACCAGCGTCGCGCAGACGCTCTCGCCGGTGCCGCGGATCCACGGCGAGTACTACGGCGCGCTCAGCCAGCTCTACCCGGTGCTGATCGCGCCCTTCTTCGGGCTCTTCTCGGCTCCGGCCGCGGTGACGACGGCGCACGCGCTGAACGCGCTGCTGCTCGCCGGCGCGGCCTGGCCCGCGTACCTGCTCGCCCGCGCCGTGACCGGTTCGCGCGCCGCGGGCTATGCAGCCGCCGCTCTCACCGCGTTCGTCCCCTGGCTCGTCCTCTCGACGACGCTGCTGACCGAGAACGCGGCCTACCCGGCCTTCGTCTGGGGAGTCTGGCTCTGCTATCGCACGCTGGTCGAGCCGAGCCTGGCTCGCGACACGGCCGCCCTCGGCGGCCTCGTGCTCGTCTTCTTCGCCCGGACACAGCTGTTCGTGCTGGCGGTGGCGCTTCCATTCGCGCTCCTCGCGCACGACACCGGCTTCGCGCTCGCAACGGCGAGCCGAGGCCGCAGGCTGGCGGCGCTCGCCCGAGGAGCGCGCCGAGCCGTCACGGCCCACCCGCTGCTGGTCGTCGCGTACGTGGCCGCGGGGGCAGCCGCGCTTGCGACCCGCAACTCGCTCGACCGCGTCCTCGGCAACTACGGGCAGGCGGCACACGGTGACCTCTTCCCGAGCGGGATCTGGCGCGCGGCAGCAGTCCACTTCGACTACGTCGTCGTCGGCGTGGGCGTCGCGCCCTTCCTGCTCGCGACCGCGTGGAGCCTCGTCGCGGTGCTCAGGCCTGAACGGCGAGAGGCGCACGCCTTCGCTGTCCTCCTGCTGGCGCTCGTCCCGCTGCTGACGCTCGAGGCGGCCTCGTTCGACCTCCGTTTCACGCCCGGCGCGTTCGCCCAGGACCGCTACCTCTGCTACCTCGCGCCGCTGTTCGCGGTCGGCGCCGCCGGCGCGTTGCTCGAGGGCCGGCAGCGCGTCCTGAGCGCCGCGCTCGTGGTCGTGCTCGGCGCCGCGTTCTTCTGGATCGCAGGCCTCGCCTCGTACGGCACCGGCGTCGTCGTCTTCTGGGCGTCGCCGGCCGCGGCCTTCCACCCCACGCTGGCGAGCGCCGCGAGCGCCTTCGGGCTGTCGCTCGAGGAGCTCGTGCGCTGGGGAGGCGTGGTCGTCGCGGCCGCACTCGCCGCTGCGGTCTGGCGGGCGCCGGGTCGTGCCACGCTCGTCGTCGTCGCAGGCGCGGTCGCCGCCTTCGGCGCCGTCGAGGCGGCGTACGTCTTCGACCGGGTCGCCGCTCCGGCGACGCGGCGAGCGCGGCTCATCGAGGGAATCCGGCGTGACTGGATCGACGCCCGCCTCCCGGCCGGCAGCTCCGTGGCGCTCGTCGCGAACCCGCGCCTCCGTCCCGAGTACTGGTGGGACGCCGAGTTCTGGAACAAGACCGTCGACCGCGCCGTCAGCGTCGACGGCGGCCCGACCTCGACGCCCTTCCCGGTGACCCGCCTCACCGTCGATCCCGGAACCGGCGCCGTCCGTGGGCGCGAGCCGACGTCCTTCCTGGTCGTGGACGGCAGCGAGTCGCGCTTCCGCTTCGAAGGCACCACACGCCTCGCCACCGCCGGACCGCTCGCGCTCGTCCAGGTCGCCCGTCCCTACCGCGCGCTGTGGCTGACGCAGGGCGTGACGGCCGACGGCTGGGCCCGCCCCGGCCGCACCGTCCACATCCGTTTCTTCGCCGGCACCCGGCCGGGCGCGCGCCGGATCGTGGTCACGCTGAGCCCGTTCAGCGAGTCCCGCAGCCCGCAGAGCTTCACGCTGCGCAGCGGCACAACGATCCGTCGCGGTCAGGCGAGCGCGGGCCGGCCAGCCCGTGTCCGCTTCACGGCGTGCGCCCCGCCTCAGGGGTACGCGCTCGCCAACCTGGTCACGCACGGCGTCGCCCGCCTCCCCGACGGCCGCGTCGTCGGACTTCACGTCGATCGCGTGGAGACCGCGGCCGCATCGAGAACGACCTGCCGTGGCTGACCGAACCAGCCCCGTGTCGGTCGGATTGTTAAGCGTTGTTGACGGACTAAGCGACAAGTCGTAGGTTCGCTCCTGCCGTCAGAACTGGAGTGGGAGGCCCCGCAAGTGCCTTCCCCGGGAGCGAAGGAGTCGCCATGCCGCAGCATGCCCTCACACCGGCCTCGAAGGGAATCCTGCGGCTCGGTCGCCGCACGCGCGCAGCGAGCCTCGCGCTCGCAGGGCTGGCGCTCGCCGTGGTCCTCGTGGGCGTCGTCGGCTCGGCGCAGGCGGCTCCGCCCTCGACCGCGATCACCTACGCCTACGACGAGCTCGGCCGGCTGGTCGCGGTCTCCGATCCGACCCAGGGCGCCGCGAAGTACACGTACGACGCCGTCGGCAACCTGACGGCGATTGCGCGGCAGACGGTCAGCGCCGTCTCCGTCCTCAGCTTCGCGCCGAAGGCCGGTCCCGCCGGGACGACCGTGACGATCTACGGCACTGGCTACAGCGCGACGCCGTCGCAGAACACGGTCAAGTTCAACGGCACCGTCGGCACGGTCGTCTCGTCGCAGGCGACGAAGATCGTCGCCACGGTCCCGGCCGGCGCGACGACGGGGACGATCAGCGTGACCGCCCCGGGCGGCACGGGGACGTCGTCGGGCTCCTACACCGTCGGCCCCGCAGGCCCGTCGATCACGGGCTTCTCGCCAGGCGTCGCCTCGGTTGGCGGATCGGTGACGGTCACCGGAACGGGCTTCG
This sequence comes from Gaiellaceae bacterium, assembly GCA_036377055.1. Classification (GTDB taxonomy): domain Bacteria; phylum Actinomycetota; class Thermoleophilia; order Gaiellales; family Gaiellaceae; genus DASUZD01. The sequence continues at coordinate 27,386 of DASUZD010000007.1, forward strand.
ACACGTCCGCGATCAACGACGTCCTCGCGACCGGCAAGGCGCGCGCCCAGGTGACGGCCGCGAGCGCAACGAGCCTCACCGGCTCGATCGGCGGGCCCGGCAGCGGCCACGTCGTCGTCGCGACACCGACCGGAACCGCGACCTCGACCGGGATCATCTACGTCCCGCCGTCGCCGTACACCGCAGCGGACGTCGACAACACGGCGTCGATGTCGATCGGCGACACGCGCACGGTGTCGGTCGGCGCCGCGAACAAGATCGCGCTCGTCGCCTTCGACGGCAGCTCGGGCCAGCGCGTCTCGCTCACTTTCACAAGCGTCACGTTCAGCGGCTCGAGCTGCTGTAGCGCGACCGCCTCGATCCTCAACCCCGACGGCTCGACGCTCGTCAGCCCGAGCTACTTCGGCACGAGCGGCGGCTTCGTCGACGCAGCGACGCTGCCGCAGGACGGCACGTACACGATCGTCATCGACCCCCAGGGGACGGCGACCGGCAGTGCCTCGATGACGCTCGGGAACGTCCCGGCCGATGCCACCGCCTCGATCACGCCGGGCGGTTCGCCCGTCACCCTGACGACCACCGTCGCGGGCCAGAACGGCTCGCTGACCTTCAGCGGCACGAGCGGCCAGCGGATCAGCCTCGACGTGGGCAGCGTCACGTTCTCGGGCTCGAGCTGCTGTAGCGCGACCGTCGCGCTCGTGGCCCCGGACGGCTCGACGCTCGTGCCGGCGAACTACATCGGCACCCTGACGAGCGGCGAGGTGATCGACGCCACCACGCTTCCTCAGACCGGCACGTACACGCTGGTCGTCGATCCCCAAGGACAGGCGACCGGCAGCGCCCGGTTCACGCTCTACAACGTCCCCGGAGACACGGGCGGGACGATCACGCCCGGCGGCTCGCCCGTGACGGTCACGATCTCGACCCCGGGGCAGAACGCGAGCTACACGTTCAGCGGGTCACAGAACCAGCGCATCAGCCTGAACATCGACCAGGTCACGCTTGGCACCTCGAGCTGCTGCAGCGGCAAGGTGTCGATCCGCAACCCGGACGGCTCGACACTCGTCAGCCCGACCTACTTCGGCACGCTCGGGAACACCTTCGTCGACACGCTCACCCTCGCCCAGACGGGCACGTACACGATCTTCGTCGACCCGCAGGGAAACGCGACCGGATCGGCTCGGCTCACGCTCTACGACGTCCCCGCCGACGCGACGGGAACGATCACACCAGGCGGCGCCGCACAGACCGTCACCACGACGGTCCCGGGCCAGAACGCGAGCTACACGTTCAGCGGCACGCAGAACCAGCGCATCAGCCTGAATATCGACAACGTCACCATGGGCAGCTCGAGCTGCTGCAGCGCGAAGGTCTCGATCAAGAACCCCGACGGCTCGACGCTCGTCAATCCAACCTTCTTCGGCACGCTCGGAAACACCTTCATCGACACGCTCACCCTGGCGCAGACGGGGACCTACACGATCGTCGTCGACCCGCAGTCCGACGCCACCGGTTCCGCCCGCTTCTCCCTCTACGACGTGCCCGCCGACACGACCGGCTCCATGTCGATCGGCGGGCCGTCGCAGAACGTCACCGTCACCACGCCGGGTCAGAACGCGACCCTCACGTTTGCCGGCACGACCAACAAGAACATCCACCTCACGCTCTCGAACGTCACCATCGGCACGTCGAGCTGCTGCAGCGGCAAGGTCTCGATCAAGAACCCCGACGGCTCGACGCTCGTCAATCCAACCTTCTTCGGGACGCTCGGGAACACCACCGTCAGCGCGACACTCCCGGTCGACGGCACGTACACGATCCTCGTCGACCCGCAGTCGAACGCCACCGGCTCGGCCACGCTCACCCTCACCGACCCGCCGGTCGCGGAGACGCTCCGTGCGGCCCCGCTCTTCGACCCCGTGACGAACCTGCTCCAGCCGCCGCGGATCGAGTCTCCGGCGAAGGTCGCACGCGAGCGCGCGCCGCAGGGCGCAGCTCGCTCAGCCGCGCCCACCTCCACGGCGGCAAACCCGCACCCGAACATCGACTTCGACACCCCGGACGCCGAGGACTGGACGCCGGGCGCGGGCAACCGGACCGGCGACTGGCGGCGCCACCTGCCGCACAGCCCGTGGCAGTCGCTCGCGCCCCTGCGCGCCCGCGGCGGGATCACTGCCCTCTCCGGACAGACGCTGACGCTGAACGGCAAGCCGCTCGAAGGCGTCAAGGTCGAGCTGGAGGACACGAGCCTCACGACGAAGGCCGACGACACCGGCCGCTTCCTGCTCTCGGAGGCGCCCGACGGCCATCACGTGCTGATCGTCGACGGCCGAGCCGCCGGCACGCCCGGGAAGCAGTACGGCCGCTTCGAGATCGGCGTCGACATCGTCGCGCACCGCACGAACGCGCTCGACTACACCATCTGGATGCCGAAGCTCGACAACGCCGGCGAGGCGACGATCGCATCGCCCACGACGCAGGAGACCGTCGTCAAGACGCCCAAGATCCCGGGCCTCGAGCTCCACCTCCAGCCGGGCACGACGATCACCGACGAGAACGGGAAACCGATCACGAAGATCTCGATCTCCCCCGTGCCGGTCGACCGGCCGCCCTTCCCGCTTCCGCTCGGCGTCACCGTGCCGCTCTACTTCACGATCCAGCCGGGCGGCGCGTACCTCTCGAAGCCGGCACAGCTGATCTATCCGAACTACACGCACCTCCCGGCCGGCCAGCGCGTCCCGTTCTGGAACTACGACCCGGACAAGAAGGGCTGGTACATCTACGGCCAGGGCACGGTGAGTGCTGACGCCAAGCAAGTGGTCCCGGACGCGAGCACGCGCATCTACTCGTTCACGGGCGCGATGATCTCAGGCGGCCCGAACCCGCCGAACAAGGGGCCGAAGGGACGCCAGAAGGGTGGTGACCCGGTCGATCTCGGCACGGGGCTCTTCGTCGAGCAGAAGACGGATCTCGTCGAGCCTGGTCCGCTCCCTCTGGTCTTGACGCGGACGTACCGGCAAGGAGACGCCAACTCGTACTCGTTCGGGATCGGCACGACGATGCCGTACGACCTCCGGCTGTGGTCCGTGAACAACTACCAGGACGCCGACCTCGTCCTGCCGACCGGCGGACGGATTCACTACGTCCGGATCTCGCCGGGAACCGGATTCAGCGACGCCGTCTACGAGGCACAGACCACGCCGAGCACTTTCTACCGCTCGAAGATCGCGTGGAACGGCAACGGCTGGAATCTCACGCTCACCGACGGAACGGTCTACGTGTTCGGCGACCTCGCGCCGCTCCAATCCATTCGCGACCGGTTCGGGAACACGATCACCGTGGCGCACGCGAGCGGGTCGAGCGGCAACGTGACCCAGGTCACGGCGTCGGACGGCCGCTGGATCAAGTTCACCTACGACGGTTCGAACCGGATCACGCAGGCGGCCGACAACGCGGGTCGGACCGTCGGATACACGTACGACGGGTCAGGACGGCTCCAGACGGTGACCGACGCTGCGGGCGGCGTCACGACGTACGGCTACGACGCCCAGAACGAGATGACGACGATCAAGGACCCGACGCTCGTCACCTACCTGACCAACACCTACGACGCGAACGGGCGAGTCCAGAAGCAGACCTTCGCCGACAACACCTTCTACCAGTACGCGTACACCATCGACGGCAACGGAAACGTGACGCAGACCGACGTCACGGATCCGCGTGGGATCGTCCATCGAGAGACGTTCGGCGCCGACGGTTACGTGCTCACCGACGTCGCCGCCCTCGGGACAGCGGACCAGCAGACGACGACCTACCAGCGGCAAGCCGGAACGGACCTCGTCACCTCGATCACCGACCCGCTCAACCGACGGACCGACTTCACCTACGACGACTACGGCGACGTCACGAGCCAGACACGCCTCGCCGGGACCAGCGGCGCCGTCACCACGAGCTTCACGTACACGCCTCAGTTCCACCAGCTCGCGACCGTTACCGACCCGCTGAACCACACGACGACCAACGCGTACAACGCGAGCGGCGCGCTCACCTCGATCACGGACCCGCTCAACCACTCGACGACCTTCGTGCCGAACGGCGCCGGGCAGCCGACTCAGATCACGGACGCCCTCAACCACACGAGCACGCTCACCTACGTCCTCGGAGATCTCGTCCGCGTCACCGATTCGCTGGGCGGTGTCGTGGCGCGGTTCGTCGACAACGCCGGTCGCGTCGGCTCCGTGACCGATCCGCTCGGGAACGTGTCGAAGACGCAGTACGACGCCCTGAACGACGTCCTCAAGACGACGGACCCGAAGGGCGCACAGAACACCTTCGTCTACGACGCGAACGGGCGCCTGAAGTCGCTCACCGACGCCGCCACGCACCAGACGACGTTCGCCTACAACAACATGGGCCGGCTCAGCACGCGCACCGACCCGCTCACGCACCAGCAGGCCTACGCGTACGACGCGGACGGGAACGTCACGAGCTTCACCGATGCGAAGGGGCAGGTCACGACGTACAGGTACGACAACCTGAACCGTCGCACGTTCGTTGGCTTCGGCACCACCGGAACGCCGCCGAACCAGAGCTACACGAGCACGATCGCCTACACGTTCGACGCGGGCGACCGGCTGCGGCAGACCGTCGACTCGGCGAACGGGACGATCACGGACGTCTACGACGACCTGAACCGGCTGACGAGCGAGACGACTCCGCAGGGAACGGTCTCGTCGACGTACGACGTCGCCAGCCGCCGCGCGACGATGACGGTCACCGGCCAACCACAGGTGACCTACTCGTACGACGCGCAGAACAGACTCACACAAATCTCGAACGGCACGTCGACGGTCGGGGTCGGCTACGACGACACCAACCGCCAGACCAGCACGACGCTCCCGGACGGCATCGTCGAGACGTACGCCTACGACAACGCGTCACGAGTGACCGGGATCACGGACACGCTCGGCGCGAACACGCTCGGAACGCTGAGCTACGACTACGACGCCACCGGCCGTCGCGACGCCGTCTGGGGGAGCTATGCCCGGACCGGACTCCCGGCCGCCGTCAGCTCGCGGACGTACGACGCTGGAAACGAGCTGACGAAGATCGGCAACACGAGGACGACGAACGACCTGAACGGGAGCCTCACCAGCGACGGCACGACGACCTACACATGGAACAACCGCGCTCAGCTCGCGTCGACGAGCAAGACGGGGACCACCGCGAGCTACACGTACGACGCGTTCGGCCGCCGCAAGAGCAAGACGCTGAACGGGACGACGACGAGCTACCTGTACGACGGGCCGAACGTCGTGCAGGAGCTCAACGGATCGACGCCGACGGCGAACCTGCTCGCGGGGCCGGCCTTTGACGAGACCTACCTCCGCTCGACGTCGACCGAGTCGCGGAGCTTCCTGACTGACGCGCTCGGAAGCCCGATCGCGCTCGCCGACGGAAGCGGGACGATCCAGACGTCGTACACCTATGACCCGTTCGGAAACGTAACGACCAGCGGGGCGTCGAGCTCGAACACGTTCCAGTACGCCGGGCGCGAGAGTGACGGCAACGGTCTCGTCGCGATGCGAGACCGCTACTACAGCCCGGCGCTCGAGCGGTTCATCAGCCAGGACCAGATCGGCTTCGCCGGCGGTGACGTGAACGCATACACGTATGCGGGCAACGACCCGATCAACGCGACGGATCCCACCGGCAAGGACATCGGCGGTGGCATCCTCGTCTTCGTCACGTGCGTCTTGTCCGGCCACAAGGACGCGGCCGGGATCGCCGTGTGCGCATTGTTCGGAGCAGCGGCCGCCGCGGTCCCGATCCCGACGGAGGAGTTCGCGCCCGCGGCCGCGGAAGAGGGTGAAGGCGCTGCCGCGGCGGAAGCCGCCGCCGAGGAGTCTGCCGCGGAGGCCGCCGAGGAGGAGTCGAGCGCACGGCTACCGCAGGACGAGGCCCGAGAGGCGCAGCAGCCACCGCCCGAGGCGAAGAACACGAACAGGCCGAACGCCGGTGGTGGCGGTGCCGCGCACAACGCCGAGATCGACGCACGGACTGCGGAGGTCGAAGCAGAGGGAGCGCAGGACGTGCGCGTCAACCAGGAGCAGGTCGACGCGAGCGGGAAACGCGTCGGTCGCAACCGCCCGGACCTCCAGTACACGATCAACGGCCAGAGGTACTACGAGGAGTGGGATACCGATCCGGCTCGCAGCGCCGCGCACGAGGCTCGGATCAAGGCCAACGATCCGAACGCGATCGTGATCCCGCACATCATCGAGCCATCAGCGCCGTAGCGAGGGCGGCGGCGTGCACGCCTCGCCGCCGTCGGCGGCCGCTACCTCGGCCGCGGGTCGGCCATGCGCGGAGCGCCCGGCGGCAGGTCCTCGGGCCACACGACCCAGAAGACGCGGCCGCTGTGGTCGCGATCCCGGACGAGATTGTGATTCCGGTTCACGATCGCGTCGATCGCCGCCTGCGCGTCGTCGCGAGTGGTCGGGTCCGGATGGTCGAGCAGCCCTCTGAGCGTCGGCAGCGCGTCCTTTCGAAGCGAGTACGCCAGCAGCTCGCATGCCCGGTGACGAACGAGACGTGCGCGATCACGGCAGGCACGCAGCCCGAGCTGGAACGCGTCCTCGCTCGTTCGGGCGTACGGCGTCGCCCAGACGACGAGCGTGGCGCGGGCCTGCCACTTCTTCGCGTGCGGGTAGTACTCCGCGAGGTAGGGAACGGCACGATTGCCGAGGTGCTTGAGATCGGCCCACACTTGTTTCCGCTCCCGCCACCGCGGCGTGTCGAGCTCACGAAGACGCTCCTCGATTCTCTCGTCGCTCGGGCTTGTCATTCGAGCACCGAGACTAGTGGAAGCACCTGCTGCACCTGGAGAGGACTTCTCGATCGGGAGCCAAACTGACGATCGTGGAGTTCTCGTCCAGACCGGAGCGCGAGGTCGAGGAGCGAGTCGAGCCGCTCAACGAGGCCGAGCTCCGATGGGTCGCCGACAACGTGGCGGAAGCTCGGCGGAACGTGAAGGAGCGCGGTCTTGCGGCCGCCGCAGTGACCGCCGAGGCGCTCGACGAGCTCTGGGACTTGGTCCTCGCCGAAGGATCCGACGACCCCAATGTGGTGATCAACCTCGTCGGCCTTGCGCTGGGGCAGCTCCTCGTAGATCGCTTTGGGCTCGCATGGGTCGCGTTGACCGACGAGTACGGAACGGAAATCGCCGTCCGTGGCCCGTCCAATTTCACCGTCTTTCCAACCAACTTCGTCGCTAAGCGGTATGAGAGCGGCGAGCGCGGCTTCATCGCGCCCTTTGTCGATGCGGTCGCGCGACGGCTACAAGGGCTGGACACGGCCGGGTAGGCCATCGTTCTCGCGCGAATCAGGGTCGGAGAGCGCTTGGCCTGGTCGGGAACATGTCTACGACGAGAGACGCGAACGGCAGCCTGACGGACGACGGAACGACAACCTACACGTGGAACAACCGCGGTCAGCTCGCCTCCTCCTCGAAGACCGGCCTCAGCGCCAGCTACGCCTACGACGCCTTCGGCCGGCGCCGCTCCAAGACGGTCGGCGGGACGACGACGAACTTCCTCTACGACCGCCAGAACGTCGTCCAGGAACTCTCCGGGTCGACGCCGACAGCCAACCTGCTGACCGGGCTCGGGATCGACGAGACGTACAGCCGAGCCGACGCGAGCGGAACGAAGAGCTTCCTCACCGACACCCTCGGCTCGACGGTCGCTCTTGCCGATAGCTCAGGCAGCGTGACCACCTCCTACACCTACGAGCCCTTCGGCAACGCGACATCGAGCGGCGCGAGCTCGACGAGCAGCTTCCAGTACACGGGCCGCGAGAACGACGGCACAGGCCTCGCTTTCCTCCGCGCTCGTTACTACAGCCCGACCCTCCAGCGCTTCCTATCCGAAGACCCGCTAGGCGTGCGCGCTGGCGATGCAAATCTCTATGCCTACGTATCGAACAGCCCGCTCAACCTCGTTGACCGGCTCGGTCTTTGCGGCTCCGGCATCGGCGGTTTCCTGAACGCCATGTTCGGGCGCTGCGGCTCCTGGGATCCGTTTGGCCTCTTCTCGGGTCTCGGCCCGATCCTCGAGTCGATCCACGGGTGCGAGATAATCGCTGAAGCAACAGGAGGCATCATGACTGGAGATTTGCTAGCCCGCGCCGCACTCGGGATGGCGATCAGTCCTGAATTCACTTTTGGGGTTGCAGTCGTCGGTGCGGCGGCGTGCATCGTGTATCAGCAACAGCACAGTTGAACGAGATGCATCGCGAGGGAAGGCCGGTGGAGCGGCTCTCATTTCGAGAGCGGTTTGAGGTCTATCGTGCCGTCTACAACGGATCCGCCGTCAAGAACCCTGCGCTCGCGGCAGCGGCGGTCGCCCGGGCAAGTCAGCGGAACGCGAGGCCTCGTCGCTGGTCGCGGCGCTGGATTCGCTCCTTTCTGCTCGATCCCATCGACCTACCGACCTACGTTGTCTTCTCTGTAATGCTGCTCGTGGTTTGGCCGAGCGTATTGACGGTGGCGATATTGGCCGGAGGCTTCATTCTGATAGGGCTGATGACTAGGAGACGAATCAGGCGAAAGGCGCACCAAGCCTTCGAGGCGAATCAGCGACTACTCGAGAGAGCGAGACCTAGCGACACCACATCCCTTGGCTAAGTAAGCCTGCTGATTCTTCGCTCGCAGGGACGGGAGCGGCGCGAGGAGCTACTTCACCGACGCCTTGGGTCGACGCTGGCGCTTGCCGGTCACTTAGGGAGCGTCACCAGCTCCTAGAGCCGCGAGCCCCCTCGGCAATGCAACCACGAGAGCCGCGTACCTCGCCGGCGGTCACTACCTCGGACGCGGGTGCGCCATGAGCGGAGCGCCCGAGGGCAGATCCTCGGGCCACACGACCCAGAAGACGTGGCCGCTGTGGTCTCGATCCCGGACTAGATGGTGATTCCGATTCACGATCGCATCGATTGCCGCCTGTGCGTCCTCGCGAGTCGTCGGGTCCGGATGGTCGAGCAGACCTTTGAGCCTCGGCAGCGCCTCCTTTCGAAGCGAGTACGCCAGCAGCTCGCACGCCCGGTGACGAACCAGACGCGCGCGATCGCGACACGCATGCAGCCCGAGCTGGAACGCGTCCTCGCTCGTCCGGGCGTACGGCGTCGCCCATACGACGAGCGTGGCGCGCGCCTGCCACTTCTTCGCGCGTGGGTAGTACTCCGCGAGGTAGGGGACGACACGATTGCCGAGGTGCTTGAGATCGGCCCACACTTGTTTCCGCTCCCGCCACCGCGTGGTGTCGAGCTCGCGAAGACGCTCCTCGATCCTCTCGTCACTAGGGCCTGTCATTCGAGCACCGAGACTAGTGGAAGCACGTGCGGCCCTTCGACACGACCTCTCGGTCCAGAGCCAAACTGACGACCGTGGAGTTCTCGTCCAGACCGGAGCGCGAGACCCCAATGTGGTGATCAACCATGGGTCGCGTTGACCGACGAGTACGGAACGGAAATCGCCGTCCGTGGCCCGTCCAATTTCACCGTCTTTTCCAACCAACTTCGTCGCTAAGCGGTGTGAGAGCGGCGAGCGGGGCTTCATCGCGCCCTTGTCGATGCGGTCGCGCGGCGGCTACAAGGACTGGACACGGCCCGGGTAGGCCATCTGTCACCGACACCCTCGGCTCGACGGTCGCTCTTGCCGATAGCTCGGGCAGCGTGACCACCTTCTACACCTACGAGCCCTTCGGCAACGCGACGTCGAGCGGCGCGAGCTCGACGAACAACTTCCAGTCCACCGCCACTCGCGATGCTAGGTGTGCCGACGTGAGTGGACGAGGTCGATTCCGCGCCCAGGCACGGACGATAGCCGTGATCCTGACTGGTGCGGGGGCTTACTTCCTAGTGCTCGCCCTGCTCGGTTTTCTGTCGGATCTCTTGCCGCATCGTCCGCTCTTGCCGATCGTCTTCGCCGTAATCGGCGTTCTGCTCTGTTACGAGTCATGGGTGTTCTGGCCACGTCCAGCACGCTCGGGAACGGGCACCCTTGCGACATTTGCCAGACGGCCGCCAAGATCGTGGGCCGAGGCTCGGCGGCGCTTCCTGCGCATATCAGCGGTCGCACTGCTGTTATTCACAGCGCTCGGAGCCGGGCGTCGGATTCAGCTTGGGAAGCGCTACCGCGGCGGTTTGGCTTGCGGTGTCGTTCAGCCTGGTCTATGTCGCCTGGTTCGTCGTCATCTATCGAGTCGGGAGACGCCAGTGGCATGAACGCCAGCGCCGGGCCGAGGCTGGCTCTGACGGCTGAGCGCCACCTCGGGCCGCCGTGTGGGACCGAGACTGCTCCCCAATCGATCATGACGGACGTTCGGCAGCAGATCGTGTATCAGCGGTCAGAAACCGCTACTCTCGGACTGCGGGCCGGAGCTCGGGTGCCGTCCCGGCCGTAGCCGCAGCGGCCTGGTTCTCCGGCGCCGGGCATCCGGCCCGCACGAACTTGTCCCGCGGGCGCCTCGAGCCGGAATAATGCCCGCTAAGCAGCCGTTTTACCTCTAGGTCGGCGCGCCAGACCGGCGCGCGGCACGACCTACCTGAGGAGGATTTGTGAAGCACGTTCATCCCGAGCTCATGCTCACGACGGTCCGCTGCACCTCGTGCGGGCGGAGCTTCGTCACCCGCTCCACACGTGACGAGATCGTCGTGGACGTGTGCTCCAACTGCCACCCCGCCTACACCGGCGCCGAACGGCGCGTGCAGAGCGGCAGCCGCATCGAGCGGTTCGAGCGGCGCCGGGCGGCGGCACGACACTAGAACAAGGAAGGAAGGAGAAGCTCTGAACACTGTTTTCGATTCCCCGATCCACGCGTTCCTCGAGGACGTCGAGGAGCGTGGGACGATCGACGAGGACGCGCTCGAGGCGTTCGCCGTCGAGCACGAGCTCGACGAGGACGAGGTCGCCGAGCTGCGGGCCGAGCTCGCGGCGCGCGAGGTCGAGATCCACGTCCCGCTCCCCGAGCAGGTCGCCGACGTCGATATCGTCGCGACCGACGCCCTGACCCTGTTCATGAACCGGGCCGGGCGCTACAAGCTGCTCACGGCCGCGGACGAGGTCGCGCTCGCGAAGCGCGTCGAGCGCGGCGACGCCGCCGCCAAGGAGCGGATGATCAACGCGAACCTGCGTCTCGTGATCTCGATCGCGAAGCGCTACCAGAGCCCGAACATGCCCCTCCTCGACCTGATCCAGGAGGGCACGATCGGCCTCAACCGCGCCGTCGAGAAGTTCGACTGGCGGAAGGGCTACAAGTTCTCCACGTACGCGACGTGGTGGATCCGGCAGGCCTGCCAGCGAGCCGTCTCCGGACAGTCGGCGACGATTCGCGTGCCGACGCACGTCCACGAGCGGCGGGTGAAGATGTTCCGCGTCGCGCGGCAGCTCGAGGCGAAGCTGGGTCGCGAGCCGACGCACGAGGAGCTCGCGGAAGGAGCGGGACTCTCGCTGAAGCACGTCGAGGAGGCGCTCGGCGCGCCTGAGGCGAACGTGTCGCTGAACCGGGCGGTCGGCTCGGAGGGCGACGGGGAGCTGGGCGAGCTGTTCGCCGACCCTGCCGCGAGCGATCCGGCCGAGGAGGCCGCTGACGCGTATCGGCGCGGCGTCGTCCGGCGTGCGCTGGGACGCCTGCCCGAGCGCGAGCGGCAGATCCTGGAGCTTCGCTTCGGCTTCGACGAGCGGGAGCCGGCGTCGCTCGAGGCGATCGGCGAGGAGCTCGGCATCACGCGCGAGCGGGTGCGGCAGCTCGAGCGCGAGTCGCTCGCGCGGCTCGAGCGCGAGCTCGCAGGCCTCCGCGCGGATCCCGACGAGCTGGCCCGCGCAGCATGACGTGGACGCGCTGATCCTCGCCCGCCACGGCGAGAGCGAGCTCAGCGCGCTCGGCGTGACGAACGGCGACCCCGATCGCGCCTGCGCAATCACCGAGACCGGCCGGGCCCAGGCCCGCCGGCTCGGTGAGCTCGTCGCCGAGGAGCCGCTCGAGCTATGCGCGACGAGCGCCTTCGGCCGCGCGCAGGAGACCGCGGACATCGCCCTCGCCGGCCGCGACGTCCCCCGTCTCGTCGTCCCCGAGCTGAACGACATCCGCTTCGGCGACTTCGAGGCGCTCAGCTTCGACGACTACCGCGCGTGGGCTCGATCGGCGACACCCACCGACGTGCCGTCCGGAGGGGGCGAGAGCCGCGCGGCGTGCGTGACGCGCTACGTCCGCGGGTTCCGCGTGCTGCTCCAGCGCCCCGAGCGTCTCGCGCTCGTCGTCGCGCATGGCCTGCCGATCCGCTACGTCCTGAACGCGCTCGAAGACCGCCCGCCGCAGCCTGTGCTCGACCAGGTGCCTTATGCCGAGCCCTTCCGAATCACCGCGGAGGAGCTGGCGACTGCCGTCCGGAAGCTCGATTCCTGGGCCGCCGAACCCGCTTGGTAGGCGGTTTGAAGTCACTCCGACCGGGTAGCCCGAGAGGACAAAAACCAGGAGGTGAAGACGTGTACATCGGCGTCGGCACCGTCGTCGTAATTCTGCTCGTAATCCTGCTCATCTACCTGCTCACGTAGCCAGAAAGAGCAGCGAGGCGCCCCGGCTTCCGGGGCGCTTCAGTGGACCGAGCAGATTGGGTCCGATGCCGCGACCTGGTCGACGAGGCGGTTCATCTCGCGCTCGTGCGCCACGAGCGCCGAGTTCCGGGGATCGAAGTCGGGCAGACCAGGACCTTCCCACGTCACGTCAGGGGTCACGCCAGGCCCGACCGCGGTGACGCGGTACCGCGTGCCGTTTCCGGGCGGGCGCGCGGGTGCGCCGGGAAGCGTCGCGTCGCGCGTCGGGTAGAAGCTGTAACAGAAGTTCCCGCGCGGCTTGCGTGACGCGACCGCCGTCTCGCGCCTCCAGCCTGGCCCGTAGCGCGAGTCGAAGGTGTCGATGTACACGTACCGCACGTAGGCGTCCTGCGGCGGGCGCGTCCGGAAGCCGTAGACGGGGGCGCCGGCGTAGGAGAGGCGGCCGAAGAGGTCGTGGGCCTCGCCGCCGTGGATCCAGTCCGTCCAGACTTCGAGCCGCGCGAGCGGCCCCGTCCAGTGCGAGACGTGCAGCTCCCACGCGTTCTGCGCCGGCAACCAGGGCGCGAAGCGGCGATGCGGAAGCATGCGCTGCCAGCTCTGAAGCGCCCAGCTCGAGCCGTCGGGTGCAGTGCACGCGGCCACGAGCCACGCAAGCGCGGGGCCGCGGTACGGGCGGCAGCGGTTCCGGAAGCTCCGCCACGCGCCGCCGCTGTAGTCGATCTCGAAGCGCACCTGGGGCGTCGAGGCGCTCGGCGGCAGCGCGTTGATCGCGCCGAACACCAGGACGTGCCGCCTCCGGCCGGCGACGCGGTAGGTGATGAGCGCCTCGCCGCGCCCGTTCACGGCGAGCCGGACGCGAGACGCGTTTCGGTCGAGAAGAGCCGACGCGGCGGCCTGCGAAGCGACGACGAGGACAGCCACGAGGACTGCTGCTGAGGCGGCGACACGGCGACGGTACCGGGCAGCGCTTCTGCCAACATTCGCCGCGTGACGGGCGCACTGCTCGCCGCGCGTGCCGCCGCGGCCCTCATCTGTCTGGACCCCGGTCACGGCACACCGCCCGCCATCGGCGCTCAGCGCGAGCCGATCGGCCCGGGCTCGAGGGTGCTGAAGATCAAGGACGGCGGCGGGACGGCCGGCGAGGCGCCGGTCGCGCTCGCGATCGCGCGTCGAACCCGCGCCTTCCTGCTCGGCAAGGGCTATCGCGTCGCGATGACGCGGACCGGCCCGGAGTTCCGGCGCGGGAACGGCGGCAACATCGCGCGCGCCCAGTTCTGCAACTCGCGCCATGCCGCGCTCATGATCCGCATCCACGCGGACGGCTCCCACGACCGCAGCCTCCATGGTGTCCTCACGCTCGTCCCGGCCTACCACATCGGCTGGACCGACGACATCTACCGCCGGAGCCTGCGCGCAGGGACGCTGATCGAGAAGGCCATGACGCTCGCGACCGGCGCGGCCGACCTCGGCGTGCTGCAACGGACGGACATCACCGGCTTCAACTGGGCGAACGTCCCGGCTGTGCTGGTGGAGACCGGGTTCATGACGAACCCGCGGGAACGACGGCTGCTGCAATCGAGCGCGTATGAATGGAAGGTCGCGCGCGGGATCGCGGCCGGCGCGATCGCGTCCGTCGGGAAGCCCTGACGCCGCCTGCTCGCCGCTACGACGGCATCGCCGGCGGCTGGTTCGAGACGGGCGGCTCCTCAGTGGTAGCGACCGCGCTGGCCGGAGGCGTGTCGGTCGCGGGAACCGCTTCCGCGCCGGCGTCTTCGAGCTTCGCCTTGAGCGAGCGGATGCGCTCGACGATCGGATCGAGGGCAGGGTTCGAGATCGCGCCGGTCGAGGCGAGCTCGAACGCCTTCTCCCCCAGCTCGTTGTACGCCTGGCTCAGCTCGCGCTTCGTCTGGACGTCGGCGACGCCCTCCTTCGCGCGCTCGGCCGCCTGCTCGGCCTGCTGCTTCACCTTGTCCAGAAACCCCATGTCGCTCTCCTTTCGCTCAGCCGCCGAGGATGTTCCCGAGGAGGCCGCTCCCGCCCTTCTCGCCGCCGCCGTGCGCCGCCTCGAGCACCCGCTCGGCAGTGCGCTGGAACGGCAGCGTCTGGAGGGTGACGTGCCCCGGCCCGGTCATGTGGACGAGGAAGAGGCCCTCGCCCCCGAAAAGGCTCTTCTTGATCCCGCTCTGCATCTTGACCTCGTACTTCACGGTCGGCTCGATCATCACCATGCAGCCGGTGTCGACGATCAGGGCCTGGCCGTCGGCGAGGTCGAAGTCGACGAAGTCGCCGCCGCCGTGGAGCCACACCGTCCCGTTGCCGCGGAGGCGCTGGAGGAAGAAGCCCTCGCCGCCGCCTGCGATCCCCATGCCGAGCTTCTTCGCGAAGGCGCTCTCGATCGCGACGTCGCCATGGTGCGCGAGGTACGCGTGCTTCTCACAGATGATCTCTCCGTCGAGCTCGTGCTCCCGGATCGAGCCGGGAAAGGGGCCGCAGATGCCGACGGCTCCCGCGCCGCGGGCCGTGTAACGAGCGAGGAACATGCTTTCCCCAGCGAGGACTGCGCGCTTCAGGCCGCCCATCAGCCCGCCCGGCATCTCGACATCCATCGAGACGTCGCCGGAGATGAACATCATCGCGCCGGCCTCTGAGACCAGTTGCTCGCCCTGCTCGAGCGCGATGACGACCGCGGGCGCGTGCCCCTCGCGAACCTTTGCCTCCATCGCGGACGATCCTACTCGGCGCCCGTGTCCCGCATCTTCCGCGCGACGCCCCGCCCGCGCGCGTGGACCTGCCGGCGCCGCTCGTCGACCTCCGGCACCGGCTCGGCGTGATCGACCGGCGTCTCGGCCGACTCGAACTCCTCGCGCTCCTCGACGATCGAGCGCGACTCGGCCAGCTTCCGCCGCAGCTCTTCCGCCCGCGGATCCGGCCCGGGCGGGGGAGAAGGCGGAGCGGGCAGCGGACGCCGGCGCCTCGAGGTGACGGCGCGATAGAGGCCTAGTGCGGCGAGCGCGGCCGAGGCGAGGGCGAGAGGACGGCGCACGGGCCGATGCTACACTGGCCGCCTTCCTGCCTCGTCTCGCGCCGTCCGTTCCCGAGCGGCGCCTGCCGGCGAGGCCGCTTCAGACCGAAGGAAGGAGGCACTCGGGAGCGTGATCGCGTACGAAATCCTGCTCATGCTGGACCCCGACCTCGACGAGGACCGGGCGAGCGAGATCGTCGCGCGGACCCGTGAGCTCGTCGAGAAGGGCGGCGGGACCTGGGCGAACCAGGAGGTCTGGGGACGCAAGAAGCTCGCCTACGAGATCGACCACAAGGGCGAAGGCGCATACCACCTACTCACGTTCAGCGCGGAGCCCGAGACGCTGGACGAGATCTCGCGCGTGCTGAAGATCACCGACGGCGTGATGCGGCATATGGCGGTCCGGCAGGTGCCGGGCTCGCGCCCTCACGGCCCGTCCGTAGGTGCGCCGTCTCCCGCCGCTGAGCGGGAGCCCGTCGTCCAGGAAGCCGAGTAACCTTCGAACGAGCGTTCGTGTAGGGAGGAGAGAGTTCCGATGGCAAACATCAACCGAGTCGTCCTCGTCGGCAACTTGACACGCGACCCCGAGCTGCGGCACACGCCGAGCGGTACGCCCGTCTGCAAGCTTCGGCTCGCCGTGAACACGCGCCAGAAGGACCAGGCGACGGGTCAGTGGGGCGACAAGCCGAACTACTTCGACGTCACCGTCTGGGGCAACCAGGGCGAGAGCTGCGCGCAGTTCCTCGCGAAGGGTCGCCCGGTGGCGATCGACGGCCGCCTCGACTGGCGCGAGTGGGACGCGCAAGACGGGACGAAGCGCCAGGCGATCGAGATCATCGCCGACAGCGTCCAGTTCCTCGGCAGCCGCGAGGGCGGCGCCGCGGAGCCGCAGTTCGTCCCGGCCGGCGCGACCGCCGCGAGCGAGCCGGACTTCGCGGGGTCGGCGACCGACGACGACATCCCGTTCTAGGAGGACGCGAGTGGCACAGCCTCGAGAGCAGACGCGCCGGAAGCGACCCGGCGCAGCGACCGGGCCGATCCGGCGGAAGAGCTGTTACTTCTGCAAGGAGAAGGTCGAGGAGGTCGACTACAAGAACTACAACCAGCTCCGGCGCTACATCTCGGAGAAGGGCAAGATCCGGTCCCGCCGCATCACCGGGGCGTGCCGCCGCCACCAGCGGCAGGTCGCGGTCGCCGTCAAGCGCGCCCGCGAGATGGCGCTCCTGCCCTACGTGACGGGCTGATGGAAGTCATCCTCACGCAGGACGTCGACAAGATCGGGCTGCGCGGCGAGGTCGTCAACGTCGCGCGCGGCTACGCGCGGAACTTCCTGCTCCCGCGACGGCTCGCCGAGGTCGCGACGCCGGCCAAGGTGGCCGAGCTGGAACGGCGCGACGCCAACCGTGCGCGGCACGAGGCTCGAAGCGTGGAGCACGCGCAGGAGATCGCGGAGCTGCTCGCGAAGACCGTGCTTCGGCTCGAGGTGAAAGCGGGTCCGACCGGCGCGCTCTTCGGATCCGTCACGCCGACGAACATCGCGGACGAGATCTGGCGCGCACGGAAGGTCCGCGTCGACCGCCGTAAGATCGACCTTCCCGAGCCGATCAAGCGCGTAGGCCGCTACGAGGTCCCGATCGAAGTCTTCACCGACGTCCACGTCGACGTGAAGACGCTCGTCGTCCCCGAAGGCGGCGAGCTCCCGCCCGAGGAGGAGCTCGAGCGTCCGGCCGAGCCCGAGAGCGCCGAGCCCGCGACGGCCTCGGCCGAGTCGGAGGTGTCGGCCGATGATCAGGTCCCCGACGACGCGTTCGACCGCGCGGTCGACACTGCCGTCGCACCCGAGCTCGAGGACGAGCGCGCCTGACTCTCCACAGGCCCGCCGCGGCCTGTGGAGATCGCAACGCAAAATCCGCTTCGAGCGGCTTTTTCGTCCACGGATTCACGGGCGGGATCGGCGAACAGGAGTTCCATCGCCGCTGCAAATCGGCCAGAGCCGAAGCTGTGGATTCCGCCGTCTCCACAGGTGGTCGGCGAGCCTCTTAGGTGGTCTCATTTGTCGCGATGGCCCACTCGCCCAGCCTTCGTCAGCCGCTCCGACCACGTCGCAGAACCTCGAGACGGCCGTTTCCGCACTCGAGCGATCCCTGCTCTCCCCCGGCGTGGTCGGAGCGGTGGGCGAGCTGATCGCGGCGGTCGGCCGGGGTTGGTGACGACCTGTGGAAATGCATCGAGAATCTTCGCTCGGAGCGGACGATTGATCCACCGGGCGCTCAGCGTCGGCGGGCGATAAAGCGCTGCTCAGGGCCCAGATCCACGAGTCGGAGCTCGATCTTCCACACGTTGTCCTCAGCGGCTTGCTCCTGCGCGCGGCATCCGGAGCGTTCTCGGTGAAGGCAGCGTCCGACTGCGGCTGTAGCGTGGCGAACGTGTGTTCGCAACAACCACCCCTCCCGCCTCGGTTCTCGTCGTGAGCTCAGCCACAGCCGCACGGCTCGCACCCGAGTCCGACGCCGACGCGCCTCCCCAGAACCAGGTGGCCGAGGAGTCGGTGCTCGGCGCGATGCTGATGTCGCCGAGCGCGATCGCCGCGGTCGGCGAGGTGGTCACGGCCGGCGACTTCTACTTCAAGGGTCACGGGGTCATCTACAAGACGGCGATCTCGCTCTACTCGCGGGGCGAACCGGTCGACTGGCTCACGGTGGTCGACGAGCTCGAGAAGCGCGGCGAGCTCGAGGCGGTGGGCGGAGAGGCGCGGCTCAGAGAGCTGGCGTCGACCGTGCCCGCGACCGCCAACGCCGCGCACTACGCGCGGATCGTCCGGGAGATGGCGCTGCTGCGCGGCCTGATCAACGTGGGTCACGAGGTTGCCCAGCTGGGTTGGAACCGGCCGGGAGAGACCGAGGATCTGCTCGATCGCGCCGAGCAGGCGATCTTCCAGCTCTCGCAGACGCGCGTCACGACGGAGTTCAGCCACATCGAGCTGCTGCTGAAGGAGAGCTTCGAGCGGATCACGGCTCTCTACGAGGCGGGCGCGGACGTGACCGGCGTGCCGTCCGGATTCCGCGACCTCGATCGCCTCACGTCGGGCTTCCAGCCCGGCAACCTGATCGTCGTCGCCGCCAGGCCGAGCATGGGGAAGTCGGCGCTCGGGCTCTGCGTCGCGGCGAACCTCGCGGTCCGGCACGAGACGCCTGTCGCGCTGTTTACGCTCGAGATGTCGAAGTCCGAGGTCACCCAGCGCCTGATGTGCAGCGAGGCGAAGGTCGAGTCGCAGCGCCTGCGCACCGGCAAGCTGGAGGTCAGCGACTGGCCGCGCCTGACGGCTGCGTGCGACAAGCTCGCGAAGGCGCCGATCTACGTCGACGACACGGGGTCGATCACGATGATGGAGATCCGGTCGAAGGCGCGCCGGCTCAAGTCGCGGGAGCCGAACCTCGGGCTGATCGTAGTCGACTACATGCAGCTCATGACCTCCGGGGCGACGGCCGAGAACCGCGTACAGGAGGTCTCGCAGATCTCGCGGTCGCTGAAGCAACTCGCCCGCGACCTCGACGTGCCGATCCTCGCGCTCTCGCAGCTCTCCCGCGCCGTCGAGCAGCGCCACGACAAGCGGCCGATCCTCTCCGACCTACGCGAATCCGGCTGCCTCGCCGGCGATTCGCGCGTCTTCCTCCCCGACGAGGGCTGCTACCGGCCGATTCGCGACCTCGTCGGCCGCCGTGACTTCCGCGTTCTCGCCCTCGACACAGAGACGTGGCAGCTCCAGCCCCGTCGCGTCGTTCGCGCGTTTCCCACCGGACGGAAACGGCTCTATCGGCTTCGAACTCGCCTCGGTCGCACGATTCGGGCAACCGGGAACCACAGGTTCCTCACCCTCGAAGGCTGGCGCCGTCTCGACTCGCTCGCTGAAGGGGTGCGTGTTGCACTGCCGCGGCGACTCACGGCCTCTGTTCGGCAGACGATGCCTTCCGAAGAGCTCGCCCTCCTTGGCCACTTGATCGGCGATGGCTGCACGCTCCCGCGGCATGCGATCCAGTACACGACGCGCGAGCCCGAGCTCGCGGAGCTCGTCCGCGACCTTTCGCGTGCAGTCTTCGGAGCAGAGGTCGCAGTTCGAATCAAGGCGGAGCGAACGTGGCGCCAGGTGTACCTCAGCTCGGCGCGGCACCTGACGCATGGCGTCCGGAACCCGGTTGCCGCTTGGCTCGACCGGCTGGGAGCATTCGGCCTGCGCGCGCCCGAGAAGCGGGTTCCCGAGGTGGTCTTTCGCCAGCCACCGAGCGCGATCGCTACCTTCCTCCGGCACCTCTGGGCGACCGACGGCTGTCTCCGCGCCGGCGCCGATCGGCAGTACCCCGTCGTTCGCTTCGACTCGACGAGCGAGGCGCTCACCACGGATGTCGCTTCGCTCCTCTTGCGCCTCGACATCACGGCGAAAGTGCGTCGCGTCTCGATGGGGACGAGAGGAAGGCCGTCGTACCGGCTCGACGTCACCGGCCGCGACGACCAGTTGCGGTTCGTGTCGGTCGTGGGCGCCGTCGGCAGCCGGCGCCGCTCCGAGGCCGCTCGGATCGCGGCGCGCGTCGAGGGCATTCGCTCGAACACGAACCGCGACGTGGTGCCGCGAGAGGCTTGGCACTCCATCGTCAAACCGGCGATGGCCGAAGCGGGCGTGTCGACGCGCGCGCTGCAAACGAGGCTCGGAACGGCCTACTGCGGCTCGACCTTGTATCGCACGGGCATCGGCCGCGCCCGCGCGGCGGCGGTTGCCGAGATCGTGTCATCAGACCTGCTCGCACGGCTTTCCGAGAGCGACGTGTATTGGGACGAGGTCGTCGCCGTCGATCCCGCCGGAGAGGAGGACGTCTTCGACCTGACCGTCGAAGGCCTGCACAACTTCGTCGCAGACGACATCGTCGTACACAACTCGATCGAGCAGGACGCGGACCTCGTCGTGTTCATCTACCGCGACGAGTACTACAACGACGATTCCGAGCAGCAAGGCATCGCCGAGGTCATCCTCGCGAAGCACCGGAACGGGCCGACCGACGCGATCAAGCTCGCGTTCCTCAAGCGCTATGCAAAGTTCTCTGACAGCACGGCGGCCTGAACGCGTCCCCACGCCGCCCTGCCGGCGTCGCGCGCGTTTTCTCGTGCGCGTGCAACCCCGTCGCGAAGCGGCCTCGAAGGAGGGCCCCACATGTACGACCAGCGGATTATCCTCCCACCCCGGACCACGTCCTTTCGCGCTGTATGTGAGGCGTGTCAGGCCGAGCAGCTCCCGAGCCGCGGCTACGTCGGCGCGACGGTCGACGGAACGCTGCGTCTCGAGCAGGCCCGCGGCACGATCCTGTGCCCGCGCGGCCATGTGATCTCGCTCGTACGAGCAACGCCGGACGCGGCGCTCCGCTAGGAGGGAACGAGGCCAGAGGCGGGCGGACGGGCTCCGGCCGTTCTGGCAGACTGCCCCAACGTGCCCGCGACCGTGATCGTCGGCGCGCAGTGGGGCGACGAGGGCAAGGGCAAGATCGTCGACCTGCTCGCCCAGAGCTCCGACGTCGTCTGCCGCTACCAGGGCGGCCCGAACGCCGGGCACACGATCATCGTCGGCGGCGAGACGTTCAAGCTCCGCCAGATCCCGAGCGGCGTCATCTCGGGCAAGGAGTGCGTGCTCGGCGCCGGCTGCGTGATCGACCCGCAGGTCTTCCTCGACGAGGTCGACGAGTTCGAGGCGCGCGGGATCTCCACCGGCGCGGTGCGTCTTTCCGGGAATGCGCACCTTGTGATGCCGTGGCACGTCGCGATCGACCAGGCGAGCGAGCGGCGCCTCGGGAACCTCCAGATCGGCACGACGCGACGTGGGATCGGCCCGGCATACGCGGACAAGGCGTCCCGGATCGGGATCCGCGTCCAGGACGTCCTCGATCCGAGGATCCTCCGGCAGAAGATCGAGGTCGCGCTGGCGGAGAAGAACGTCTGGCTCGAGCGCGTCTACGACGTCGCGCCGTTCGAGCTCGAAGAGGTCGCCGGACGGTACGAGGGCTATGCCCAGCGGCTGCGGCCGTACGTCGCGGACACGTCGCTCCTCGTCGACCGCGCGCTGCGCCAGGACAAGCACGTGCTCTTCGAAGGCGCACAGGGCACGTTGCTCGACCTCGACCACGGCACGTATCCGTTCGTCACCTCGTCCAACCCGGTCGCCTCCGGAGCCGCGACTGGGATCGGGATCGGGCCCAACCGGTTCGACGAGATCCTCGGCGTCGCGAAGGCGTATGTGACCCGCGTCGGCGAAGGTCCGCTTCCGAGCGAGATCCCCTCGCCCGACCAGGAACGCGTGCGCGAGCTCGGCGGCGAGTTCGGGACCGTGACCGGACGCGAGCGTCGCTGCGGCTGGCTCGACCTCGTCGCGCTTCGATACGCGGTTCGCCTGAACGGCATGACCGCACTCGCGCTAACGAAGCTCGACGTCCTGTCGACCTTCGCGGAGATCCCGATCTGCGTGCGGTACCTCCTGCCGGACGGCACCAAGACCGCCGAGTTCCCCGCGCACCAGAGCGACTTCCACCACTGCCGACCGGTTTACGAGACGCTACCCGGTTGGCAGGAGCCGCTCGACGACGCGCTGCCGCCGGCCGCACGCCGCTACGTCGAGCTCGTCGAGCGGGAGCTGGAGGTCGAGGTGTCGCTAGTCGGCACGGGCGCCGAGCGGGAGCGCGTGGTCTCGCCCCACGGGCTCGAGCCAATCGCCGGTCGCTGAAGCGCCTCGAGGTCGGCGGGCGTGTTCACGTTCACCAGCAGCGCCGGATCGAGCGGCACCTCGCGGACGTCCAGTTCGAGCAGGGCGTCGCGCAGCGCGAGCTCGCCGGCGGCAAGCCTCCGCTCCAGCAACGCGAGCGCAGTCTTGCGGTAGGCGCCTGGAAGCGGCGCGTCCCGCGCCGGCACGGCGGCGTCTGCGCACGCGAGCGCGAGCAGCCGGAGCGCGGCGGCCGGGACGAGCGGACAGTCGACCGGCAAGACGACGGTGACGTCGTTCGCCGCCGCCCGGAGGCCTGCAACCACGCCGGCGAGAGGAGCGCGGGTGCCGCTTCCGTCGTCTGTGACGCGAAACGGCAGCTCCAGGGCGTTGCCTAGCTTCCCGACCGCGAGCCGCTCGTCGCAGAGCTCGCCGAGCGTCGCCCAGCCGATCTCGGCAAGCGTGCGCCCGTGAAGTCGCGCGAGCGCCTTCGGCGCGCCGAAGCGGGTGCTCGCGCCTCCGACGAGCAGGACGCCGGTCAGGGGCCCGTGAGTCGCCACTGCTCGGTGTAGACGTTCACGGCACCGCCGCGGACGAAGCCGCAGAGCGTTATCCCGCGGTCGCGCGCGATTTCGACGGCGAGGCTCGACGGAGCGCCGACTGCGACGAGCACGGGACACCCGGCGACGGCGGCCTTCTGCACGAGCTCGAACGAGAGGCGCCCGCTGACACAGAGAATCAAGCGGTCGAGCGGGAGGAGGCGGCGCCCGAAGGCCCAACCGACGACCTTGTCCATCGCGTTGTGGCGGCCGACGTCCTCTCGGACGCAGAGCAGTCGGCCGGCGGCGTCGAACAGGCCCGTCGCGTGCAGCCCGCCGGTCGAGGCAAAGGTCGGCTGCGCGGCGCGCAGCCGCTCGGGAAGAGCGGCGACGACCGCGCGATCGACGCGGAGCGCGCTTTCGACGCGCCGAGCCTCCACCGCCACGGCCTCGAGCGCGCCCTTGCCGCAGACGCCGCAGGACGAGCTGGTGTAGAAGCTCCGCTGGATTCGCGCCGGGTCGAAGCCCGGCGCGTCGACCTCGACCGTGTTCGCGGCGAGGTCCGGCGGAAGCGCAGCCGCCCGCGGCTGCAGGCCTTCGGAAAGGCAGAAGCCGAGCGCGAGCTCCTCGTCGTGCCCCGGCGTGCGCATCGTAACCGCGACGGGGCGGCCGCCGATGCGGATCTCGAGCGGCTCCTCGACGGCGACCTGGTCGGTCGTCGAGTCGCCGTCAGGCAGGCGAAGAACCTCGACCCGGGCCGCAGCGTAGGGCGGCGCAGACTCGAGCGCCGGCTCGTCGAGGCCCATGCGCCCAAGCGTACCGCGGTGCTGCGCCTCCAACCGCCCCCGTGGGGTCCCCGGAACCCCTGTAGTCAGGCTATCGGTTTCGGCGTGGCGTGTCTGTGTCGTAACCGTGCCTAACTCGGAACGATCTACGCGCGGCTGCGGTCGAGAGCGCGGACTGCTACGGCGCCGCAGCGGCGTCGTCGAGCAGGAAGTCGTAGAGCTCGCGGTAGGCGTTGACGGCGTCGGCCACGTCGCCGGGATCCCGGTTCTCGTCTCGCAGCACGGTCTCGGTCACCTCGCGTGCGGCCAAGAACTGCGCAATGACCTCGCGTTCGTCCCCCACCCGCGCGACCGGGTCGTCGAGGTCGTAGCCGCGTGCCTTGAGCATCCGGGCCACGAGGCGGTCGATCTCGGGGAGCGTGTCGGCCGGATCGTCCTCCAGCGCCGGCTCGAGCGACTCCCACTCCGACTCCCACTCGTGACGATCGATCCCCGGTTCGAGCATGGGCGCAGCATCGCCGCTGCGCGGGCTTTCAAACCTCCGGACGGCTGCCTACACTCGCGCCGATGAACGTTCTCCTCGTCGGCTCCGGCGGTCGCGAGCATGCGCTCGCGTGGCGGCTCAGCACGTCGCCGATGCTCGGCCAGCTGCACGCGGCGCCCGGGAACCCGGGCGTCGCGGAGCTGGGCGACTGCCATCCGGTGAGGGCCGAGGACGTCGAAGGACTGGTCGAGCTCGCGCGCGCGCTGGATGCGGATCTCGTCGTCGTCGGCCCCGAGGCGCCGCTGGTCACGGGACTCGCCGACGAGCTTCGGCACGCGGGCATCCCGGTCTTCGGGCCTAGCGCGGCGGCGGCGCGGATCGAGGGCTCGAAGAGCTTCGCCAAGGAGGTCATGGCCGCAGCCGGCGTCCCGACCGCGCAGACGCTCCCGGTCGCGCGGCCGCCGTGCGTCCTCAAGGCCGACGGGCTCGCGGCCGGGAAGGGGGTCTTCGTCTGTCGCTCGCACGACGAGCTCGACGCTGGGCTGCGCGCGCTCCGACAGTTCGGTGGGACGATCGTGATCGAGGAGATGCTCGAGGGCGAGGAGATCTCGATCTTCGCCGTCTGCGACGGAAGCACCGCGCTCCCGCTTCCCTCGGTTCAGGACTACAAGCGCGCGCTCGACGGCGACCGCGGGCCGAACACCGGCGGCATGGGCGCCTTCAGCCCCGTCCCCGGCTTCGGGGCTGCGGAGGTCGAGGAGCTCGTCGACGCGATCCACGTTCCGGTGCTCGAGGAGCTGGCGCGGCGGCGGACGCCGTTCGTGGGCGCGCTCTTCGCCGGGCTGATGCTCACGGCCGAGGGGCCGCGCGTGCTCGAGTTCAACGCCCGGTTTGGCGACCCCGAGATGGAGGCGCTCGCTCCGCGGCTCGCCGACGATCTGCTCGAAGTCCTTGCCGCGGCGGCCGCCGGCGACTTGTCGGGCGCCACGCTCGACGCCGCGCCGGAGGCGGCCGTGACCGTGGTCGTCGCATCGGGCGACTATCCGGAGCGCGGCGACGCCGGCACGCCGATCTACGGTCTGGCCGAGGCCGCCGAGGCCGGAGCGCTCGTCTTCCACGCCGGAACCGCGCTGCGCGAGGGCGGGCTGGTGACGAACGGCGGTCGCATCCTCGACGTGACCGGTGTCGGTCCGACCGTTCCGGCCGCTCGGGCCGCGGCCTACGACGCACTTGGAAAGATCTCGTCCGCAGGCATGCGCTACCGGAGCGACATCGCTGCGGTGGCGGCAGGTGTCGGTGCCTGAGCGCCCGCTCGTCGGGATCATCGTCGGCTCCGAATCGGATCGGGAGCGGATGCAGGGCGCGCTGGAGGAGCTCGAGCGGCTCGGAATCCCGCACGAGTTCGAGGTCCGCTCGGCGCACCGCAGCCCCGCCGAGGTCGCGGCGTACTGCCGGAGCGCGCGGGAGCGCGGGCTACGCGTGCTGATCGCGGGCGCCGGGCTGGCGGCGGCGCTGCCGGGGGTCGCAGCCGCGCACACCGACCTTCCAGTGATCGGCGTGCCGCTCCGGTCGTCGAAGAGCGTGCTCGACGGACTCGATGCGCTGCTCTCGATCGTGCAGATGCCGCCCGGGGTCCCGGTCGCGTGCGTCGGGGTCGACAACGCGCGCAACGCCGCGCTGCTCGCCGCACGAATCCTCGGGCGACCTGATCCGCCTCTAGAATCGCGGCGGTGATCGCCCGCTACTCCCGTCCGGCCATGGCCAGGATCTGGTCGGAGGAGAGCAAGCTGGCCGCGTGGCTCGAGGTCGAGCTCGCGGCGACCGAGGCGCTCGCCGAGACCGGCGCGATCCCCACCGCCGCAGCCGCCGAGATCCGGGAGCGCGCGACGGCGCCGACGCCTGAGCGAGTCGCGGAGCTCGAGGCGGTGACCGACCACGACGTCGCCGCCTTCGTCGACGCGGTGGCGGAGCAGCTCGGCGAGGCGGGGCGTTACTTCCACTACGGCCTGACGTCTTCCGACGTGGTCGATACGGGCGTGTCGCTCCAGATCCGCGCCGCGGGAGCCCTCGTGCTCGAGGGGTTGGACTCCGTATTCGACGCGGTCGTGCGTCGGGCGGAGGAGTATCGGACGACGTTGCAGATCGGGCGGACACACGGGATCCACGCGGAGCCGATCACGTTCGGGTGGAAGCTCGCAGGCTGGGCGTTCGAGCTCGATCGGGCGCGCAGGCGGGTCGCGGCCGCGCTGGAGCTGAACCGCGTCGGGCAGCTCTCGGGAACGGTCGGCACATACGGCGTGCTCGACCCCGACGCCGAACGGATCGCGTGCGAGCGGCTCGGGCTCGAGCCGGAGCCGGCTTCGACGCAGGTCGTCCCGCGCGATCGGCATGCGGACCTGCTCGCCGCGCTCGCGCTCGCGGCGACCTCGCTGGAACGGTTCGCGACCGAGATCCGCCATCTCGCCCGGACGGAGGTCGGCGAAGTGGAGGAGCCGTTCGGGCGCGGGATGAAGGGCTCGTCCGCCATGCCGCACAAGCGAAACCCGAAGGTCTCCGAGCGCATCTGCGGCCTGGCTCGAGTCGTGCGCGCTGCTTCGATCGTCGGCATGGAGAACATCCCGCTCTGGCACGAGCGCGACATCTCGCAGTCGGCGGCCGAGCGGGTCGTCATCCCCGACGCCTTTCTGGCGCTCGACTACATGCTCGATCGGTTCCGCTGGGTCGTCGAGGGGCTCGTCGTGCATCCGGAGCGGATGCGCGCGAACCTCGAGGCGAGCCACGGGCTGTACTTCAGCCACCGGCTGCTGCTCGCGCTCGTCGACGCAGGGCTCGGCCGCGACGACGCCTACCGGATCGTCCAGGCGCACGCCATGCGGGCATGGGACGAGAAACGCGATCTTCGCGAGCTGGTCGCGGCCGACGAGCGGGTGGCCGAGCGCGTCGACCTCGACGCCGTCTTCGACCTCGACGCGACGATCCGCCACATCGACGCGGTCTTCGAGCGCCTGCACGCCCTCGTCCGGAAGGAGGAACCTGTTCATGCCTGAGGCCCTGGCTCACGTCGGCACCGGCAAGGTGCGGGAGCTGTACGCGATCGACGACGACCGGCTCCTGCTCGTCGCGAGCGACCGCATCTCGACATTCGACGTCGTCCTGCCGACCGAGATCCCCGACAAAGGGAAGGTGCTGACCGGTCTCTCTGCCTTCTGGTTCGCGCGCACGCGCGACGTCTGCCCGAACCACCTGCTCGGTCTCCGCGACGACGGGCGGTCGACCGTGTGCAGGCGGCTCGAGATGCTTCCGCTGGAGTGCGTCGTTCGCGGGTATCTCGCCGGCTCCGGCTGGAGCGACTACCGCCGGACCGGCGCCGTCTGTGGCCACCTCCTACCGACAGGGCTCGCGGAGTCGGAGCGGCTCCCCGAGCCGATCTTCACTCCGGCGACGAAGGCGCAGACCGGACACGACGAGAACATCGATCGCGATCGCGCGGCCGAGGTCGTCGGCGCCGAGCGGCTCCAGGAGCTCGAGCACGTCTCGCTCGCGCTCTACCGGCTCGCCTCGGTGTACGCGGCCGAGCGCGGGATCCTGATCGCGGACACCAAGTTCGAGTTCGGGATCGACGACGACGGCGCGCTGGTGCTCGGCGACGAGGCCTTCACACCCGACTCGTCGCGGTTCTGGCCGGCCGACGAGTACGCGCCGGGCACCCCGCAGCCCTCGTTCGACAAGCAGTTCGTGCGCGACTACTGCGAGGCGCTCGGATGGGACAAGACGCCGCCCGGACCGGAGCTCCCCGACGAGGTGGTCGCAGGCACCCGCGCCCGCTACGTCGAGGCGTTCGAGCGCCTCACCGGCCGCTCGTTCGACGAGTACCTCGCGAATCCGGAGCTGGCGGTCTCGTGAGGGCCACCGTCCTCGTCCGGCCGAAGCGGGGCATCCTCGATCCACAAGGTCAGGCCGTCGCGAGCTCGCTCCGGCAGCTCGGCTTCGCGGTCGACGAAGCGAGGGTCGGACGGGTAGTCGACCTCGAGGTCGAGGCGAGCGATCCGGCCGACGCCCGCGCGCAACTCGAGCGGATGTGCGAGCAGCTGCTCGCGAACCCGCTGATCGAGACCTTCGAGATCGACGTGCCGGGCGTGCCGACGCCGTGAGCTCGCCGCGCCCACGGATCGCCGTCGTCACGTTTCCCGGCTCGAACGACGACCGCGACGCCGCGTGGGCGCTCGGCGCGCTCGGCGCCGAGGCGGTCCCGGTGTGGCACGCCGAGCCGACCCTCCCCGCCGTCGCAGCCGTCGTCCTCCCCGGCGGGTTCTCGTACGGCGACTACCTTCGCTGCGGCGCGATCGCGCGCTTCGCCACGGCGACGGCGGCGGTCGTCGAGTTCGCGGCCGCAGGCGGGCTGGTCCTCGGGATCTGCAACGGCTTTCAGATCCTGTGCGAGGCAGGTCTGCTGCCGGGCGCCCTCCGGCCGAACGACTCGCTCAGGTTCGTCTGCCGCGACGTCCCGCTCACGGTCGAGCGCACCGACACACCCTTCACGTCCCGGTGCGAGCTCGGCCAGACGCTGACGATCCCCGTGAAGCACGGCGAGGGGCTTTGGTACGCCGACGAGGACCTCTACGCCGAGCTCGTGGCACGCGACCAGATCGTGCTGCGCTACGCCGAGCCGTGCAACGGTTCCGTCCACGACGTCGCAGCGGTCGTCAACGAGCATGCGAACGTGATGGGCCTCATGCCCCACCCGGAGCACGCGGTCGATCCGCTGCTTGGATCGGCAGACGGCGCGCTCGTCCTCGCCTCGCTCGTCGACGCGGCGCGGGACCGCGAGCCGGTGCTCGTGCGGTAACGACCGCAACCCGGAGAGCGCTCACACCGTTGTCTCTGCACGAGCGCTGGCACAGTGGCCGGCGCATGGACCGGAAGGACGGACGGCTGTGAGGGTGTTGCTCTACCTCGTGGGCCTCGCGATCAGCATGGGGATCGGCGCGTGGATCGCCACGCTCAAGAACCGCGCGTGGTGGGTTGGCGCGCTGCTCGGGATCCTCGGGATCATCGGCTGGATCATCACGGCGCTGCTTCCCAAGCGGACCGCGACGAGCACGACCTAGCGCTTAGCGACGGGCCACCGCCGGACGGGCCGGACGCCTCGATTGTCCGGAACCTCAGCTCATCGCGATCGCCTCCGCCAGGTCGGGGTGGTCGACGAGGGCTGCCCGGAGCCGCTCGAGATCGCGCGTCCGGAGCGTCACGGGCCCGCGCCGCCCGACGCCGCCGGTCGAGTACGAGAAGCGGACGAGCCGCTCGCCCTTCTCGGTCTCGAGCAGCTGGACGATCGTCGCGAAGTGCTTCTCGCCCGCACGCTGCTGCACCCGGACCTCGTCGAGAAGCGAGGCGGAGCCCCACGGCGTGGCCTTCCGGTCGGCCAGCTTGGCAGCGTTCGGTGTCGTCATGCGAGACAACGTAGCCGAACCGCACGAGCCGTCTGTAACCGATCCGTGCCGAATGTGTGACAACCGCCGCCGCGCTTCACCCCGCTCTCAGCTGCTCCACAGGAAAGCGCGATACCGTCGCGGCATGGACGAGCTTCTGACCCGCCGCGGCTCCATCGCACGGCTCGCGGGACTCGTGGCGGGCGCCGTCGGCGGAGCCGGATGGAAGTTCGGCGCCGCCCAAGGCGCCGGGCCTGCGGGCGTCGCATCCGGCGCGGTCACATGCGTCCTGACGCCGGAGCAGACCGAGGGCCCGTATTACATCGCGAACGAGAAGGTACGCCGCAACATCACCGAGGGCAGGCCGGGCACGCCGCTGACGCTCAGGCTCACGGTCGTGGACGCATCGACATGCAGGCCGATCGAAGGCGCCGCGGTCGACATCTGGCACGCGGACGCAGCGGGTGTCTACTCGGGCTTCGGCCAGGGCGCACGAAACAGGGCCTTCATGCGCGGAATCCAGCGCACAGACGCCAAGGGAATCGCCACCTTCCGCACGGTCTACCCCGGCTGGTACCAGGGCCGCACGGTGCACATCCACGTCAAGGTCCACGTCGGCGGCAACGTCGTCCACACCGGCCAGCTGTACTTCTCGGACGCGCTGACGGACATCGTGTACCGGAAGCCCCCGTACTCGAGCCGGCCGGGACGGGACGTCCGCAACGCAAAGGACTTCGTCTTCGCGAACGGCGGCAAGCGATCGATGCTCACGGTCCGCCGGAGCGGCGCCGGTTACCTCGGCACGATCGCGATGGGCGTGGCTCGATAGCGTCCGCAGGCGATGCCTGCGGCGACCGTGCTGGACGCGATCGGGAACACGCCCCTCGTCCGCCTGCGCGCGCTCGCGCCGCGGAACGGGGCCGAGCTCTGGATCAAGCTCGAGTACCTGAACCCGACCGGATCGATGAAGGACCGCATGGCGCTCTCGATGATCGACGGCGCCGAGCGGGACGAGCTGATAGCACCCGGCGCGACGGTCGTCGAGTACACTGGCGGGAGCACCGGACCGGCGCTCGCGCTCGTCTGCCGCGCGAAGGGCTACCGCGCGCGGATCGTCATCTCGGACTGCTTCAGCGAGGAGCGGCTCCAGCTGATGCGGGCGCTCGGGGCGGAGCTGGAGGTCATCCCGGCCGTCGAAGAGCGCGGGCGCGTGACCGCGCAGGACATCCACAACATGGTCGAGCGCGCCGCGGAGCTCGCGCGCGAGGAGGGCGCCTACGCGACCGACCAGTTCAACAACCCGTACGTCATCCCCGGTCACCGGGAGCGGCTCGGTCGTGAGATCTGGGAGCAGAGCGAGGGACGCGTAACGGCCTTCTGCCACGGCATCGGCACGGCCAGCTCACTGATGGGCGTCTCGCAGGCGCTCGAGGCGCGGAACGCCGACGTTCGTGTCGTCGCGCTCGAGCCGTCGGGGTCGGCCGCGATCAGCGGCGGGCCGAGCGGGTCGTTCGCGATGCAGGGCTGGACCGGGATCGTCCCGCCGCACTTCGAGCGCGAGCGCGTCGACGACGTCTGGACGATCGAGGACGGCGAAGCGATCGAGACGACGAGGCGCCTCGCCCAGGAGGAGGGCATCTTCGCCGGCGTCTCGACGGGCGCGAACGTCGCAGGCGCTCTTCGGCTCGCGGACGAGCTCGGGCCGGACGCGGTTGTCGTCACGCTCGCCGTCGACACCGGCTTCAAGTACATGACCGGCGAGCCCTACACGAGCATGTGAGAGGAGGCGCGGTGTACGCGCACGTAGTCAGGTTCCAGGACTCGGCGCAGGATCTCGAGGACGGCATCGCGCACGTGCTCGACGAGGTCGTCCCGGCCGCGGATTCGCTCGAAGGCGTTCGCGGGCTCTGGCTCGTCGACCGTGAGAGCGGCGAGCGCTTGTCGGTGATGGTGTTCGCGGACGAGGACTCAGCCGATGCGCTCTTCGCCGCCGTCGCCGAGCGTCGCGCTGCGGATCCGGACCGCAACCGGCCGGCGCCCGTCGGCTCCAAGCGCTACGACATGTACGCCAGCGCCGGCTAGCGGTCGCGTTCGGCGAGCCAGGCGGCGAAGCGTCCGGCAGGCGACTCGAGCCACGCGGCGAGCTCGCCGTCGAAGAGCTCGACCTCGTCGCGGAGCTGGAAGACGCGGAAGTCGAGCCGCCGCTCGTCGTCGCACTCGTGCCGCTCGTCTCCGCGCGCCACCGTCGCGCCGCAGTCCGGGCACGGGAGGTGTTGGGGTTGGGGGAACTCGAGCATCGCTGCCGAACGGACCGCGGGATTCCGCGGGCACCCCCTGAACCCTTCATCGGCAGCGGGCTCGCAAAGGAGGAGGACCGCCGCCGGAGCGGCGGCCCTCGACAGGATCAGGCCGGCGCAGCCGCCCGGACGACGCCGAGCTGCTGCATCAGTCCGAGGGCGTCCCAGTTCGTCCACGACTCGATGATCCGACCGTCGGCGATTCGGTCGATCGTGATGCCGGTGACCGTCGCCTGCTTGCCGGTCGCGGCCATGCCCCAGAACTCGCCCTTGTTCGTTCCGACCGCGCTCCAGCGCGTGCAGACCGAGTCGTCCTCGGCGATCTGCGATTCGATCCGGATCTTCAGGTCGGGGAAGCCGGCGCGGTAGCCGCCCGCGGCCGCCTTCAACCCCTCGGGCCCATGCGTGGGCTCGGGCAGCGCGGGGTCGTAGCCGACGGCTTCCGGCGCGACCAGCTCGTCCGCGGTCTCCATCCGGCCCTCGCTGAAGACCTCCTCGATCAACCGCCGCGAGATCTGCTTGTTCTGCTCGCTCATCTCCTCCCTCCTCTCGGCCTGCGCCCGTCGCCGTGTCCCCAGCCACGCCGCGACGCCGACGCCGGTCGCCGCAGCGAGGGACCACATGGCGACGAGCCGACCCTTGCGCCTCTTGGCTCGTCCCGCCATAGCACCTCCATCGCAGACGGGGCGAGCCTAGTCCCGTGCACGGGCGGCGACAAGGGCGCACAATCTGCGCTTTGCGCTCCGAGCTAAGAGATGTTGCGCCGGGCCTCTGGGTCTGGCAGGTCGAGCACCCCGACTGGCGCCCCGGCCTCGCCTGGGGGCCGGTCGTGTCCTCGACGTGCGTCGCCTCCGGCGGCGAGGTCGCCGTGCTCGATCCGCTCGCGCCGCCCGAGGACGCGACGGAGGTCTGGGAGCGGCTGGACGCGCAGCCGCCGACGCTCGCGGTCGTCCTCAAGCCCGACCACGTCCGCGACGTGGACCTCTTCGTCAGGCGGTATGGGGCACGTGCCTTCGGGCCGAGCCTGTTCTGGCGCGACGACATCCCCGAGACGGAGCTCGAGCCGATCGAGACGGCGAGCGAGCTTCCGGGCGGCCTCGTCGCGCTCTACGACGGCCGCGGGAAGAACGAGACGCCGCTCTGGCTGCCCGAGCAGCGCGCGCTCGTGTTCGCCGACGCACTGACGGCGCCGGACGGCGAGCTGCGCGTCTGGGCGACGCCGTGGCACGAGGAGCGCGCGCTCCCGGCGCTCCGCGCGCTGCTCGAGCTGCCGTTCGAGCACGTGATCGTCGCTCACGGCGACCCTGTGCACGACCGCGCGGCGTACGAGCGCGCGCTCGAGCTCCCGCCCTGGTCGGGCTGACGACCGATGCGCGACCCGTTCGATCCGACGGACGCCGAGCTGCGGGCCTGGGCACAAAGCGGCGATTTCGCCCCGATGGAGGACTGGGACCTCATCATCGCCGAGCCCCTACGCGCGCCGACGCTGATCGACCTCGCGGCGGATGGGCCGCCCGAGTCGCGCGAGTTCTTCCTCCGTTGCCTCTACTTGCTCGTCGGAGACGCCGTCCGGAGCGGGTTCAACTCCGCGCCGAAGGAGGATGTCGAAGCCGTGCTCGTAGGCGCCGAGCCGGCAGCTCGCGAGAGCGTGTCGATCGCGCTCTGGCTCGCGCGCAGCCGGCGACTCCTCGAGCACCCTGAGGAGTTCCAGTACGACGCGTGGTGCGGCGGCGGGCTCGCTCGCCCTCAGGCGCGCTAGCGAACGGACACGGTATGCGGCTACTTCCCGCTGCGCTCGATCAGCTCTACGCGGTAGCCGTCGGGATCGCGGACGAAGCACAAGCGGTTCCCGCCCTCGCGGATCCGATACGGGGGCCGTTCCGGCTCGATCCCCTGCTCTCGAAGCTGCGCCAGGGTCGCATCCAGAGCGTCGACCGTGAGCGCGATATGCCCGTACCCGGTGCCTAGCTCGTAGGAGTCGACGCCGAAGTTGTAGGTCAGCTCCAGCCGGTCCCCGTCGCCCGGCAGCCCCATGAAGACGTTGATCGCTTCGTCGCGGATCGGCAGCCTTCGCCGCTCCTCGAAGCCGAGCGCCTTGTAGAAGGCAACCGACCGGTCCGGATCGGTGATCCGGTAGCACGTGTGGATCAGCTCCACGACGCGGACACTACTGGGGCGGCGTGCTTCAGAAGCGCTCGAACGAGCCCGACGTCCGCGCCTGCCGCTCGAAGACACGCAGCAGGAGCACTCCGACGGTGAAGTAGGCGGCTGCGATCCCCAGCTCGGCGCCGAGGAGATTGCCGACGCTGCCGACGCTTGCGCCGTTCACCACCTTCCGCGCAGCCTCTATCCCGTGCGTCAACGGGACGCCGGACGCGATC
>DASUZD010000008.1:0-28748 GCA_036377055.1 Gaiellaceae bacterium
CGGAAGCCGTCGCAGCTCTCGGGCGGCCAGCGGCAGCGCGTGGCGATGGGCCGCGCGATCGTCCGCCTGCCACAGGTCTTCCTGATGGACGAGCCGCTCTCGAACCTCGACGCGAAGCTGCGCGTCCAGATGCGCGCCGACATCGCCGCGCTCCAGGCCGACTTCGGCGTGACGACCGTCTACGTGACGCACGACCAGTCCGAGGCGATGACGCTCGGGCATCGCGTCGCGGCGATGCGCGACGGCCGCCTCCAGCAGGTCGGGCCGCCGCGGGAGCTCTACGCGCGACCGGCCAACACGTTCGTCGCCGGCTTCATCGGCTCGCCGTCGATGAACCTGTGCAAGCTCCCGATCTCGAAC
The DNA here is from genome assembly GCA_036377055.1 of Gaiellaceae bacterium. Lineage (GTDB taxonomy): Bacteria > Actinomycetota > Thermoleophilia > Gaiellales > Gaiellaceae > DASUZD01. Next base: position 361 of record DASUZD010000008.1, read on the forward strand.
GGCGCGATCTCCTTCGGCGGCGAGGAGATCCCTGCCGCGAGCGCGAACGGCCGCCACGACCTCGTCGTCGGCCTGCGTCCCGAGTCGCTCGAGCTGGCCCCGGACGGGCTGCCCGCGCACGTCGAGGTCGTGGAGGAGGTCGGCGCCGACTCGTACGTCTTCTGCACCGCCGAGGTCGCCGGCCAGACGACGAAGCTCGTGGCGCGGGTCGAAACGCGCCGCGCACCGGAGCGAGGCTCGAACGTGACGCTGAAGCCGCGCCCGGACGAGGCGCACCTGTTCGATCCCGAGAGCGGCGAGCGGCTCAGCTCCTGAAGACTGCCTGCGGCGTAGACGGGATCGGCATCGGCCGGCGCTGCGTCAGGTGACGGATCCCGCCTCGGCGGCCGTCAGCTCGGTCTCTGGCGAAGGGCCGCCGGACGGGCGCGCCTCGAGCCGGCGGATGTCGGCTGTCGCTGCCATCGCGACCACCGCGAGCCCGACCAGTGCGGCCGCGCCGAGGAGCGTCTCGCGCGTCCCGACGAGGCTTGCGATCGGGCCGACGACCGCGAACCCAATCGGCAACAGCACCCACGAGCCGAGCGCGTCGTACGACGACACCCGCGAGAGCGCGTCGCCCCGCACGTGCTGCTGGAGCGACGTGTCCCAGTAGATCCCGAACAGCTCGACCCCGACGCCCTCGGCGAACGCTACGGCCGCGAGCGCCGCCGTCGGCGCCGGGATCGCGAGCAGGACGAGCGGCGGGATCTGGAAGGCGACCGAGAGGCAGCCCACGAGGAGCGCGCGCCGCGGGCGGAGCCGGAGCGCGACGAGCCCGCCGGCGATCAGGCCGGCGCTCAGCGCGGCGAGGATCAGGCCCCACGAGGCGGCGCCGCCGAGCCGCTCCTTCGCGATCGGCGGTCCGAGCACGTTGAACGCGCCCGCCTGTGCTGCGTTGAGGACGCCGAACGCGACCACGACGACCCAGAGCCACGTCCGCGAGCGGAACTCGTCCCAGCCCTCGACCAGCTCGCGCACGAAAGCGGGCGCCTCCTGACGGGGCCGCGCCGGAGCACGCATCGCCGCCAGGAAGAGCGCAGCGAGGAAGTAGCTCGCCGCGTCGACCGCCAGCCCCCACGCCGGACCGACGGCTGCGACGACGATGCCCGCGACCGCGGCGCCGAGGATCGCGGTCGCGTTGCGCGAGAGCCGCAGGAGGACGTTCGCCTCCTGGAGCCACCGCGCGCTGACGACCTCCGGGACGATCCCCTGCGCGGCCGGGAAGAAGAATGCGGTGCTCGCGCCGCGGACCGCCTGAAGCGCCATCAGTTGCCACAGCTGTGCGTGGCCGCTCGCGATCAGGATCGCGAAGAGGCCCTGCGCGGCGCCCGAGACGAGATTCGACGCGACAAGCACCGCGTGGCGCGGCAGCCGGTCGGCGATCACGCCGCCGACGAGGACGAACACGACCGTCGGCAGCATGTTCGCCGCGAGCACGAGCCCGAGGTCGGAGGCCGAGCCGACCTGAAGCACGGCAAACGCGATCGCGACGGGAGCGAACGCGCTCCCGACGAAGGAGACGAACCGCCCGAGGAACAGCAGGCGGAACTGCCGCTCGGCGAGCGGCGCGAGCGATTGTCCGCCCCTCATGCCGGCAGCCTAGGCGCCGGCGGTTCGCAGCCGCGTTGCCCCTCGCGAGCTCGCGGCTACTTGGTCAGCCAGACCCGCAGGATGACGCCGTTCAGCTTTCCGGCACCGATCTCGTAGTCGATCGTCGTCTTCCAGCCATGGTTGAACGCGTCGCGGAGGAGGTCGAGCATTCCCCGCCGAGCGGGGCCGTCGGCGTCGTCGCGGAGCTGGAAGCCGAACGCCTTCCCAGGCTGACTGTCGAGCCACGCGACCACCTCGACGTCAATCGTGTCGGTCGCAGGGCCGTATTTCGAGCCTCGCTTATGGACTCGTAGCAGGCTGACGTGGCCGCTCGCCTGTAAAAGCGCCATCTTTCGTCCTCCGTGTCGGTGGGCCGGGGAGCTTCATGACTCGCACGATCTCTCGGCTCGTCGCCCCGAGGACCGTGTAATCGATGCGGACGAGGTCGCTCTGGTTGAAAGCGTCGCGCAAGGCATCCAGCATCCCGCGATTGGAATCCTCGTCGCCGTCGGAGCGGAGCCGGCAGCCGAAGGCCGCCGCCGGATCGGCGTCGAGCTTCACGACGACCTCGACGTCCATCGAGTCACCTGGTGGGCCGTAGCGCGTTCCGGGTTTGTGCACACGCAGGAACGTCGGCCTGCCGACGACCACGTTGCCCTGGAACAGCCGGTAGACGTTGCCGTCGATCCAGGCGATCCGGTCCCGGAGGAAGTTCTTGAACTCGTCGACCTCGCCCGCGAACGTCGGGAACGCGTTCGGCTCGTCGTTGAGCGGAACGCCGAGGACGTTGGGCCATCGCTCGTAGTTCCGTGCCTGTGCCTCGTCGAGCTGCGCGGCCCACGCGTCGACGGTCGCAAAGAGAGCGGGGATCTGGAGCACGGTCTTGCGCAGCGCGTTCCAGCGGACGACTAGCTGCTGGACGAAGTTCTCGTCTGCCAGCAGGCGATCCCACCAGAACGGCCGCTGATACGGATCCGAGCCGAGGTTCTCTAGCACGACCCAACCGGCCGGATTCGCGCCGCCATAGCGAATGGTCGTGGTCGACGACAGATCGAAGTCCCACACCGGCCCCATCTCGAGTCTCGCCTCTCGGTCCTTGTGCATGTACGTGCTGATGCGGTACGCGTCGATGTTCTTCAGCACCTCGTTCACGATCAGGTAGTCGACGAACGAGGTGACGTCGATGAATGCGGCGTAGTCGGCGCCCGGGGTCGCGAGCGCCGTCTCGAAATCGTCGAAGTACTTCTTGATCCAGGACCTCTGCGGAGCGGTCAGGTCGCCGCCGTCGGGGTACACGTGGAGGACCCTCGTCCCGCGGGCCGTCGTGAAAAAGGGGTCGTCTCCCTTGTCGATCTTCAGGATCCAGCCGCCCGTTACGCCTGGCTCGGCGTCTCCGCTCAGCGTGTCGACGTTCACGCGATTGGCTTCGCGCTTGATCTTCTCCATGACCACGTAGACGCCGGCATAGTGATCGGACATCGGTCCGACGCCGGTCTCGTCAATGAAGGCCTCGACGAAGCGCGTTCGCACGGCGTAGCGATGGATCTTGTTGCTCAGGTCGTACGCGAAGGCGTTTCGGAAGAAGAGCTTGTCCCGGTACGGGCCCTGAAGAATCCAGTCCTCCTCGGCAGGCATCCCGAGGAGTGACACGTCGATTCCCGAACCCGTCGCGTCACGCGTCTCGAAGCCGTACTGCTTCTTCGGGTAGCCCATGGATGCGTGCCCTCGCAGCTCGATGCCGACGCGGCCGTCGAAGACCGCGGGGCTCTGGAGGCTTGTGCGGCCGCCCGCGGGGTCGCGTAGGACCCGCATCGTGGCCGGGATCTTGGGGTCGTTCGGAATCGCGACTCCGCCGGTGTCGACCGTGACGAGCGGCAGGTTCGAATCGACGAACGCCATGTTGTTCCCCTTCGGCGATCGTTCCCCTGAAGCTTTGGTAATGCCACGCGGCCCAGGCGCGTGTCAAGCGCGGGCCGAGAAACGGCTGTGGCCGGGTCTAGCCCGGCCACAGCCTCTCCGCTCTGCACGGTCACACGAGAGCGGAAGCTTCTTAGCGTGTAACGCTCACGTCGTCCACGTAGGTTCCCTCGTACTGGACGAGCTCGTCGCTCGTGAACCGGAACCGGACATAGAGCGGTCCAGCGGGCGCATTGAACGCCGCCTTCTCCGCCGAGAAGCCCGGGTAGTCGCGGTTCATCCCGTCGAACGCCGTGCTGCTCGACCAGTCGTTCGCGTCGGGATCCCAGCGCCACGGCGCTGCGTTCCACGTCTTCCCGTCGCTCGACCACTCGACGGCGAGGACGTCGCAACCGCAGCCGCCCTCCGTCCAGCGCCGGCTCTGGAAGCTCACGAACGTCCAGCCTCCGGGAGTCGAGAGAGCAGGCGACGCCAACGTCGTCGTCGTGCTGCCCGCGTATGGCGAGACGGCGAAGCTCGACGTCGAGCCGTTCGCGCCGAGCGGCGCCCGCTTCCACGTCGTCACGCCGAGCGAATCGGTCGTCGCGACCGTCCAGCCCTGGGCGTCCGACTCGAACCCGTACGGACCGCCGACCGACGCGCCGACCGGCGCCGTCGGCTTCTCCGGTAGCGGCTTCGGCGTGATCGGGCAGCCGCCGGTCGTGCCGGGGAGCGGCGTGTCGAAGCAGTACGTCCAGATGCCGCGCCCGAACGTCGCGACGACGAGCAGGTTCGGGTCGTCGGGCTTCAGGTTCATCGTCGAGATCGGGACGACGGGCAGCCCGTTCAGGTAGGAGAACGTGGTCTTGCCCTTCGTGTCCGTCGCGTAGACGCCCACGTCCGTGCCGACGATCAGCTGCCGGCCGCGCTGCGTGAGCCAGTCCGCCGGCACGTCCGGGAGGTTCCCCGAGATGTCGGTGAACGTCTCGCCGGCGTCCGTCGACTTGAACAGGTGGCCCGTCCCGACGATCGCGCTCTTGTCCTGGAGCGTCCCCGGCGGCACCCAGCGGCGGCTGTACCCGCCGAGGGTGACGTAGACCGTCTTGTGGGTCGCGTCGGTCGGGTCGATCGCGACGGAGGTGATGAAGCGCTCGGGCAAGCCGCTCGCCTTCGCGATGTGCCAGCCGCTCGGCGTCATCTTCTGCGCCGGGAGCGCCCCGCCGACGTTCGTCGCGATGCCGCTCTGGAACGGCGCCGTCGCGTTCAGGATGTCGCAGACGCCGCAGTAGCCGGCGTAGATCGCCGTCCCGTAGACGTCGATCGCGGACATGCCGTTCGCCGGATCGGTTGCGGTCGGCGTCGCCGACGCGTCGCCCGGGTGTTGCGCCGTGCCGAGGTCGAAGACCTTCGTCCACGGATGGTCGCCGCAGCAATCGGTGAGCGTGCCGCCGGTCGGGTCGCCGAGGATCGGCGGCGTCGTCTGCCCCGTCGTCTCGGGCCCGAACGTCGTCTCGACGATCTCGTTCCCGCCCGTGACGAGGTGGTTCGCGTCCGTCGGGTCCATCTCGAACGGGTTCGCGAACCGCGGGTTCGTGACCGGCGGGTACATGTCGGTCCAGGTCTGGCCGCCGTCCTTCGTCCCGGCCATCGCGCCATAGACGTAGGCCTCGTAGGCCACGTCGCTGTTGGCGGGGTCGACCTCGGCGAACGTGCCGTCGCCGCCGAACGTCTCGTACTCCTGCCGCGTGCGGGAGTCGATCCGCATGTGGCCGTTGTCCTGGAGCCCCGCCCAGACGGTGCCGTCGTCGGCCATCGCCACGTCGTACGGCAGCAGCGTCGAGAAGCCGGCCTGGTTGCCGTCGCCCCAGCCGCCGTTGTTGAGCTCGCCGCCCGAGCCGACGTGCTGCTTGTAGAAGCCGCCGTCGTTGCCGACCGCGAGCGTCACGCCGCCCGAGCCGTCCGGGATCCAGATGCCCTCCTGCTGGTCCGGGTGCGTCGTGTTGGACGTGTCCGGGCTGCGGTTGGTCGGGCAGGCGGGCAGGCCGAGCGTGAGCGCGAGGCACGCCTTGTCGCCGAAGTAGCGGCCGATCACCTTGAACGTGGTCGGGCCGTTCATCGGGACGTTCAGCTCGTTCTGCCAGACCTCCTCGAGCCCGAAGCCGAGGCGCGTCGGCACGCCGTTCGCGTCGGCGCGAGTCGGGTCGGGCTGGATCCACTCGTTGTACCAGGCCTGGATTCCCGGCTCGTAGCCGACCGCCGACTCGGTGCCGACGAGCGCCGAGCCGGTCGCGGGGTTCTTCGCGATCGCGTTGTCGTCGGCCATCAGCGTCCACGTCTTGCCGAAGTCGGCCGAGACGTAGACGCCGTTCAGGACCGTGCCCTTCGCCCCGCGCGGGTCGGGCACGCCGCTCGCGTCGACGACGTCGAGCTGGCCGTTCAGCGCCGCCGCGTCCTGCACGATCGCATACAAGAAGTCGTGATCCTGCTGCGCGCCGACGGCGTTGCCGAGCTCCACGCGGCCGATCCGGTCCTGGGCGGCCAAGCCCGGTGCCGCCTCCTTGACGAAGGTGCCGGGATCGCCCGTCGCCGACCGGTAGATGCCGTTGTTAGGCGACTGGACCGAGCCGTCGGAGTTCGTCCGGTTCCCCGCCCGCCAGCCGACCGCCGCGACGACCGTCCCGGCCGGGACCGAGCTGCTCACGCCGCCGCCCGGATCGACGACGACGTCCGTGACCATGTTCGCGAGCTGGCACGTGCCGCCGCCCTCGACGCCCGCGCAGGCGCCGGTCGGGAGCTTGACGTTCACGTAGGTCTTGCCGCCGTCGGTCGAGCGGAAGAGGCCCTTGGACGTGGCGGCGTAGACCTTGTTCGGAGCGGACGGGTCGGCCTCGATCGAGAAGCCGAGCGCGCCGTCCGGAACGCCGCTCGCCTTCTGCCACGTCGTGCCGAGATCGGTGCTGTAGAACGCGCCGTACCCGGTGTAGCCGCCCGAGCCGTAGGTCGCGTCGCCGCTGATCGCGACGACCGTACCGCCGTTCGCAGACGTCCAGCCGACCGCGCCGACGACCTGGCTCGGCAGGCTGTCGCCGATCGAGCGCCAGCTCCCGCCGCCGTCGGTCGACATCCAGATCCCGCCCGAGCCCTTGGCCGCGAAGAGCCGGCCTCCAGCCGGGTCGTACTTCAGGCTGTCGAGCCGGCCCTCGTTGTTCACGAGCCCGAGGCCGTTCACGCGGCTGTAGCGCGGGTCGTTGACGATAAGCGGGCCCTTGCCGTAGATCGACCACGTGCCCGACGTGCCCGTCGTCTTGGACGCCTTCGGCAGCGTCTTCGCCTGGCTCACCGCGTTCGCGTACGCGCCCGGCGCGACCGTGTCGTACGGTGCGCTACGCACCGTCTCGAGCCCCTCTTGCCGCCGGATCAGCTCGATCAGCGACTCCGGATGCTTCGCGTTCACGCAGGTACGGGCCGCCGCCTCCGAGTCGAGCTCCTCGCCGCCGTCTCGCGCGTTGGAGGCGAGGGAGTAGCCGATCGGGCAACTCGCCGCCGCGGCGCCGTCGCCGGGAGAGTGCGCGACGGCGCCGACCGCAGAGACGGCGACGAGAATGGCGAAGACCACGACGGGCCACAACCGTCGCAGACGTAGCTGCATTGGATTCCTCCTCGATTGACCGTGCAGAACGTCTCGGTATATAGCCGGAATTAACGGAAACGCAACGTTCATCTACGCGCAGAATCTCAGCGAAATCTGCGCAAAATCTGTCGCGACTGATTCGTCAATCAATTCGACTGACGGATCAGTCGAGTCGATTGACGAGTCAATCGGGCGCCGCCGACGCATAGACTGCGCCGGCTGTGGCAGGCGGCCCGGAGGACAAGCGACGGCTGATCCTCGACGCTGCCGTGCGCGTCTTCGCGCGCGAGGGCTACCACGACGCGCGGGTCGGCGACATCTCCAAGGAGGCGGGCGTCGCCTACGGCCTCGTCTACCACTACTTCACGTCGAAGGAGGCGGTGCTCGAGGCGGTCTTCCGGGAGACCTGGGGTCTGATGCTCACGGCGATCCGTGGCGTCGAGGAGCGCGGCGGCCCGGCGCCCGACCAGCTGCGGCGCGTGTGCGCGATCGTCCTCCGTTCGTGGCGCGACGACCCCGACCTCGTGCGCGTGCTAGTCCGCGAGGTCGCGCGCAGCCCGCAGATCCAGCGCGAGATCGACGAGATCGAGCAGGCGTTCGCCGCCCTCGAGCGGATCGTCGAGCGAGGCCAGGAGGAGGGGACGTTCACGCGCGACCTCTCCGCGCGGATGGTCGCGCTGATGCTCTACGGCGCGCTGGAGGAGATCCTCACGGGCTGGGTGATGAGCCAGCTCCCCGACGACGACGACGCCGTCGCCGAGGCCGAGCGCACGATCGTTGCCCTGTTCGCACAGGGGCTCTGCCGCTAGCGGGTCGGCCCGTCCTGCCGGTTGTCAATCGGCGGACGAACGGCGTACACTCGACTGAGCGGCGGCATGGGCGGATCGTCGTCTTTCCTGCTCGAGTCGGACTCCCCCAGCGGGATCTGGGAGTTCCTAGTCGACTCCGGGAGCATCCGGCCGCAGGACTACGACTGCGGCCTGGTCGGCCTCCTCTTCGAGCGTGCGGGGCTATCAAGGGAGCAGTTCATGGTGGCGCTCCTCGGCGCGCTGCAGCCGTTCGCGCGGATGATGAGCGAGCTGTGTGAGTTCTTCGAGCGCCACGACGTCCGTGGCACCGGCGAAGGGCTCAAGATGCGTTTCCGCTTCGAGGACGCCGCCGACGAGCTCAGCTTCGACCTCGAGTACTTCCGCGAGACACTCGCCCGCTGGGAGCAGGTGCGCGCGACGCTCGAGGCGATCGGCTGGACAGTGGGGTCGCTCTGGGAGCTCTCACACTGCTTCGAGCCGGACGTATCGTGGGACGACCGCCACGCGGGCCCGCGGACGCCGGCAGCAAGGGAGTGGGTCGAGAAGAACATGTATCCGGCGCGCGAGCACGCGCGGATGCACTGGTCCTCGCCGCTTCCCCCGGTGCCACCGCCTGTCGGAGCGGCCGACGTGGACGAGTGGGTCGCGCGCGTCCACGCCGTGCTCACCATGGTCGCCATGGCCTGCGCGCCGTACGCGGATTATCGGGAGCTCTACGCAGCGGCACATAGTCAGAGCGGCGACGCCGTGGAAGACGCACTGATCGGCGAGACCGGGCAGATGGTCGAGGACTGGCCGGTGCGCGAGCTCCAGCGCCTCGAGAGCGATCCCGGGCGGATGGTCGAGGACTGGCCGGTGCGCGAGCTCCAGCACCTCGAGAGCGATTACTTCAGCGGCGCGCTCGCCGCGGCGCTCTGGATCTGGGTCGAGCGGCTTCAGGGGCTTCCACTGGCGGAGCTCCAAGCTCGAGCTCGTCCTGTCGTCGCGGAGCTCGACCGGGTCTTCGCGTCGCGTCCGCGAGGAATGGTGGAGGTGACGCAGCAGGTCGAGAGACTGGCCGAGTTCCTCGACCTTCCTATCTGGAAGCGGCGACACAGTCTCTACCAGGCATGGCTCGTCCCGGTCGTCGAGAAGGCGCTTCACCGCTATCCAGTGGAGATCCACCACGACGACGGAGTCCTCCGGTTTGGCTTCGCCAAGACGCACATCGCGACGTTCACCGCCGAAGAGGGCGCCGTCCGGCTCTTCGCCGAACTCAAGTCGCCGATGCGGAAACCGAAGGTGCGGAAGAGCCGAACGGAGAATGTCCAGCCGGACTATGTGCTCGTCGGTGGTGACACGGAGGATTCCACGCTCGTCGTCCTCGAGACGAAGCAGTACCTGAGGTCGAGTGTCAAGAACTTCGGCGAAGCGCTGTCCGACTACGTCGACGCCCACCCGGAGGCTACCGTGATCGTCGCGAACTACGGCCCGATGTCGCCGAACGTCATGGCGGCGCTCAAGCCCGAAGTGGCGCGATGGGCACGAGCGATCGGCGACGTGCGGCCGCAATCCGTCGATGCGCTCCGCGAGTTGCAGCGAGCAATCGTGCTACAGATGCCACCTCCACCCGGCGGGCCGGCTGCGGACGACGTGCGCGAAGGAGCCGACTTGATCGTCGTCGACGTCTCGGCTTCGATGGATGAGGACCTCGGCTCGCCCAGCGTCATCGACGCGCTGCGTCGACTCGCCGAGGAAAGCCCTGACGCACGCTGGCTCGCGATCGACACGGAGGTTCGCTTCAGCGGCACCGGCGTCACGGCGCTTGAGGGTGTGCTCGGCGTTTCGAGAGACGGCTCGACCGATCTGCCCGCGGCGCTCACGGAGGAGCACCTGCGCGGTGCTGTGCTCGTGACGGACGCCGACGGACGATCCCAGTTCGCGGACACGGACGGCTTACGTGCCCTCGGAATCGTAAGCCGAGGATCGATTGAATGGATCGACCTGCCGGCGCAAGCGGGCTCCGACTGAGCGCTTGCCGCGACGCCACCGGCTGAGGACTTGCAGGACCTGAAACTGCTCGAGCCCAGCGCTGCTCGGGTGTTACGAGCGTCGCTGCTCGACCGCTCGGAAGTGGTCGAAGCCGTGCAGCTGATCGTGGAGGCGGGAGAAGCTGCCGGGGAACGCTGGTTATCGGCGTAACGTAGTCCGCACGTCGTGACCGCCTGGCTGGGACCGCTCGCCGCGCCCGCTTCCCTCGGGGCGCGCAGGATCAGGGTTCGGCCCTTCGGTGCCCTCGTGCTCGCCGCCGCCGTGGGCGCAGCCGCAGGACTGATCGGGTGGAGCAGCCTGGTCGCCGCGCTCTCGCAGGAGGACAACGTCGGACTTCGGCTCCGGTCGCTGCCGATCGAGCAGCGCTCGCTCCAGGTCGTCTACTTCACGCTCCCGGGGGAGGCCGACTTCCGGGCGCCGACGGTAGCCGATGCGTTTCACTCAGTCGGCGTCACCGGCGCGGCGCACCGGCTCCGAATCTGGCACTCCCTCGAGCCGCGCGACCCGCTCGGAACGCGCGTCGCCGTCGTCGCGAATCGCGCAGACGTCGAGGTCACCGCAGGGCGGCGGCCGAGGGGCTGCCGCGGGAACGTCTGCGAGGCGCTCGCGCTCGGCGGGAGGCTTCGCGTCGGCGACCGGGTGCGGCTCGGCGGCGGGCTCTCGGCGCTCGTCGTCGGCCGCGGAAGCGTCCTCGGCGCGCTTCCCGGTGCGCGCTCCGAGCTTGGGCGCCGGCCGCTACTGGTCCGCTCGCTGACGAAGCGGCTCGAGGCGGTCGTCGATCCGCACGGCAGCACCGTCGTCGCGGCGGCGCCACTCGATCCCGACCGGGTGCACGGCTTCGACGCGCGAGCGATCGCCGAGCGGCTGCGGCGCACGATCGGGAGGCTCGAGCTCGGCGACCCGCTCGTGCGCGCGTCCGCGCCGGTCACGCTCCTCCAGGAGCTCGCGGACCGAGGCGACGTCGCCCGCGGCCGGCTCCGGCTCGTGGCGGCCGAGGGAGCTGCGCTGCTCCTCGCGTTCGGCGTCTTCGTCGCGGTCGCACGGCGGCGGGAGACCGAGACGCTCGAGACGACGCTGGAGACGCTCGGCGCGTCGCGCTTGCAGGTCTGGTCGGCACGCGCGATGGACGCGCTCGTGCCCGCTCTCGTCGGCACCGTCGCAGCGCTCGCCGGGGTGGTCGCCGCGGCCTTTGTCGTCGCGGGCCGGCGCGGCCTCCCGCACGGCTTCGTCTCGGCGGCGCTTCCGGGCGAGACGATCGCCGCGATGGTCGCGGCCGGGCTGGCGGCCGCCATCCTGCTCACGGTTGCGGGCTCCGATTGGCGCGTGAGCCGCCGCGGGTTCGGGCCGCTCGAGCTGGCGGCGCTCGCGGCGTTCGGGATCCTCGTCTGGCAGGCGGCCGCGACCGGCGCACTCGACCCGCAACGCGTCTCCGCGCACGGCGGCGACCCGATCCTCCCGCTCCTGCCTGGGCTCGCGTTCTTCGCCGCAGCTGTCCTGCTCCTGCGCGGGCTACCGCCCGCGCTGCGTCTTGCCGAGCGCGGCGCGCGCCACGGGCCCGACGCGCTGCGGCTCGCGCTGCTGACGGCGGCTCGAAGCCCGGCGCAGGCGGCGGCCGCGACGACGTTTCTCGCCGTCACGGTCGGCGCGTCGCTCTTCAGCCTTGCGTACCGGGACACGCTTGATCGCCAGGCGGGCGACCAGGCGCGCTTCGTCGCAGGTGCGGAATGGCGCGTGAGCCACCGCGTCCAGAACCGCCTCGCGACCGCCGCGCCGCTCACCGCGTTCGCCGGTGTCTCGCCCGAGGCTCCGACTCCGGCGCTCCGGCTGGAGGGATCGGTCTTCCAGGCGGCGCCGGAAGGCGGGCTGCTTCCGGTGCAGGTGGTCGGGCTTCCGGCGGCGAGCCTCGGGCGCGTGCTCGGCTGGCGCGACTCCTTCTCCGGCCTCTCGCGCGACGAGATCGCCCGGCGGCTGCGGCCGCGGCCAGTGCGGCTCGCGGGCATCCGGCTGGGCGGCGACGCGAGCGCGATCCGCGTGTGGGCGCGCTCGCAAACCGACTATCCCCGCGTCGTCGTGCTCCACCTGCTCCTGCGCGGGCAGGCGTTCGCGGACGTCTCGCTCGGGATCGTGTTCCGCAAGTGGCAGCTCCTCAGGACGCGGCTGCAGCCTTCGACGCGCGGCGCGCAGCTGATCGGGATCGACTTCATGCCGACGTACGTGCCGATCTCGTTCAAGTACGACCCGAAGGGATTCGTCGAGCTCGGGCCGATCCAGGTGCGCCGCGCGGCCGGCTGGGCATCACTGCCGTCGGTCGGCGATTGGGCCGAGTCGGTCGAACCGGACGCGACGGCGGGCGTCCTCAGCTCCGCGCGCTTCGCCGGCGCTCCCGTGACGCACGGCATCCGCTTCGACCTCAACGGAACTTTTCAGCCGCTGATCCACCCGAGCTTCGGGCTGCCCGCGCCGCTGCCGGGCTTCGTAACCGGCGCGGTGCCCGCCGTCGTGAGCGAACCGGTCGCGGCGGAGCAGGTCGACCGCCTGTTGACGCTCCAGGTCGCCGGTAAGCAGGTGCCGCTGCGCGTCGTCGGGACCGCGCGGCTCTTCCCGACCGTCGTGGCGCGGCCGGACAGCTTCGTCCTCGTCGACTACGACACGCTCTTCGCCACCCTGAACGCGGACCAGCCGGGGCTCGCGCCTCCTTCCGAGGCCTGGTTCTTCCGGCCGCCGCCGCCGAGGCTCGGCCAGGCGCTCGCACGAGCGCGGTTCCATGAGCCTCGCGTCGTGCGGCTCGACGCGCTGACCGTCGCGGCACGGAGCGACCCGCTCGCGGCCGGCACGCGAAGAGTTCTCGGCGTCGCCGCCGTCGTCGCGGCCGCGCTCGCGCTCGTCGGGCTCGTGCTCGGCACGCGTTCCGCGCTCCTCTCGGAGCGGGTCGTCTCGGCCGAGTACGAGGCGCTCGGCCTCTCCCCGCGCGCCCTTAGCCGGAGCGCCCAGATCCGGACGATCGCGCTCGCGGCGCTCGGGCTCGTCGCCGCGCTCGCCGGCGCGCTCCTCGGGGTTCGGCTGATCGCCGCGGGGGTGGCCGTCACCGGGACGGCGCGAACGCCGCTGCCGCCGATCGTCACGTCGATCCCGTGGGCGATAGTCGTCGCCGTCGTCGCGGCCGTCGCAGTTGCGGCCGTCGCGATCGCCGCGGTGCTCACCGGACGGACGCTGCGGGAGGCTCCCGGGAGGAGGCTGCGCGCGTAGATGGCTGCCGTCCGCGCCGACGACCTGTTCCACCTCTATCGGGCGGCGCACGGCGACGTCGCGGCGCTTCGCGGCCTCTCGCTGGAGCTGCGCGACGGGGAGATCGTCTCGGTGCTCGGGCCGACCGGCTCCGGAAAGACGACGCTCCTTCGCCTCTGCGCCGGCTTCGACCGGCCGTCGAGCGGGTCGCTCGCCGTCCTCGGCCGGCAGGTCGCGCAGCTCCCGCCGCGCGAGCGCGCACGGTTCCGCCAGCGGTCGATCGGGATCGTCCGGCAGCACTACCACCGCGCGCTGCCGCCGGAGCTGACCGCGGAGGAGATCGTGATCTTCCCGCTGCGGCTGCTCGGCCGCGTGCGTGCGGACGGACGACGGCGCGCGGACGCGCTGCTCCGCGAGGCCGGCCTCGCGCAGAAGGCGAGGTCGCGGCCGGCCGAGCTCTCCGGCGGGGAGCAGCAGCGGCTCGCGGTCTGCGCTGCGCTCGTCAAGCGGCCGCGCCTGCTTCTGGCCGACGAGCCGACCGGCGAGCTCGACGCGCGTGCGACGCAGACGCTGGTCGAGCTGCTCGTAGGGCTCACGCGCGAAGCCGGCGCGTCGGCGCTCGTCGTCACGCACGACAGCGAGGTCGCCGCCGCCACCGACCGGACGATCCATATCCGCGACGGCCGGCTTGCGGCCGAGGGAACCGTTCGCCCCGTGCTGATCGTCGACGAGCAGGGTTGGCTTCGGCTTCCGGGGGCGCTGCGCGAGCACGCGGGGGTCCGCGAGCGCGTCAGAGCCCGCGCGAGCTGGGGGAAGGTCGAGCTGCTCGCCGAGGATCCGTCGACGCAGGCGCGGCCGCCGGGTCCGCCCGCGCCGCGGCTCGCGGCCTCGGAGAAGCGGGAGACGGAGCTCGCGCTCGCGGGCGTGACGAAGGACTTCCCGGGCCGCGAGCGGCCGGTGGTCAGCGAGCTCTCGTGGACGTTCGCGCCGGAGCACCTGCACGTCGTCGTCGGCCCCTCGGGGAGCGGAAAGACGACGTTGCTCAACCTGCTCGCCGCGCTCGAGCGGCCGGATCGCGGCGAGGTCTGGGTCGGCGGCGAGCGCGTGGACTCGCTCGGCGCCGAGGACGCCGCTCGCTTCCGGCGGCGGACGATCGGCTACGTCTCGCAGCACTCGACGCTCGTGGACTTCCTTTCGGCGCAGGAGAACGTCGAGCTGGCGCTCACCGTGCGCGGGTTCCCGCGCGACGAGGCCCGTGCGCGAGCGGCGCGCTGGCTCGACTGGGTCGGACTCGGCGAGCTCCTCGAGCGGCGGGGCGACCGGCTCTCGGGCGGGGAGCAGCGCCGCGTCGCCGTGGCGAGGGCGCTCGCGCCGGGGCCGCGGGTGCTGCTCGCCGACGAGCCGACGGCGCACCTCGACCGCGTCTCCGGCCGCCTCGTGATCCGGCTGCTGCGCGACGCGGTCCGCGAAGGTGGGACGACGGTGGTGGCGGCGAGCCACGACCCGGACCTCGCCGCGGCCGCGGATGCCCGATTGCCGCTCGGGACGATTCACTAGAAGGGTTTTGGGTAACGCGGGCGTATGCCTGCGACGATGGACCGGCAGGGTCGGCTGATGTTCTTCCGCGTCGTGGGCGAAGTAGACGTCGTCCACCTCCGGATCGGAGCGAGGAGAACGCTCTGCGGAATCGATACGGCCGACTGCTACGAGTACACGACCGGCCCCCTCGACGCGGCCGACGCGCCCCACGTCACGTGCGACTCCTGTCTCGCCTCGCCGCTCGCGCTGCGTGAGCCTCTCGTAAGCTTCGGCTTCGTTCGCCGCCCTGCCGCGCACTAGCGCTTGATCCGCCGACGGCGGAGGTGCAATGTAGCCACATGCTCCTCGTGACCTTCCACAGCGGCAACGTCCGTGCCTACGCGGATCACGGCAAGGAGACGAAGGACGTGCTGAACCCGGCGCCGACAGACGCCGAGCTGCGCGCGTTGGGGCCCGCCCCGGGCGGGGCGCTGTGGGTCGCGAACGGGAGCAAGAGCCAGAGCGCGATCCTCGGCTACAGCGGCTCGGGGTCGAAGTACACGGGCGGGGCAGCGATCGTCAAGTACCCGGACGCCGAGGCGCTCTGGCACCCGTTCGACTTCACGTTCAGCCCCGACGGGAGCGAGTGCTACGTGTCCAACCAGGACACGAACGTGGTCGCCCGGTTCGTGGTCGGCCCGGGCGGAAAGAGCATGAAAGCGGCCCCGGTCGCGCCCGTGCTCAAGGGGACGTTCCTCGACGGCACCTTCGTCGCGTCGGCGCGCGGCGACCTTTGCAAGGTCCGTGCCACGACGCCGGTCGATCCAGAGGACGGCGGGCTGAGCGTGGCATGTGACCCGAGCAGGACGGACTGCTGCAAGCCGGACAATTCCGTTCGCGGCGTCCTGTGGACGAACGGCGTTCTGTACGTCGCCGACGAGGTCGGAAACGCGGTGCGCGTCTACGGCGCGGACGGGACGTATCTCGGCTCCGGCAGTGTGCCCACGCCGGTGCACCTGCTCGAGGCGGCCGGGCAGCTGTACGTCACGGGGACCGGCGGGATCTTCGTCTCCGATCTCGCGTCCGGACCGTCGTGGACTCTCACGTTCCCCTCGACGCCGACCATCGCGCTGACGAAGGCAGCGGGCATGACGGTCGGCGCGAACGGCTCGCTCTACGTCGTGACGCGCGAAACGACGAACGCCCAGATGTACGAGTTCGCGATGCCGCTCAAGCCGGGCGAGCAGCCGACGAGGTCCTTCCCCGTCCACGCGAGCCCCGAGTTCGTGCTCTACGTCCCGGGCTAAGTCAGTGTGACTTCGCGAGCGTGCTCGGCGTGACGCGGAGCGGCTGGAGCTTCGTCGCGAGGCACGTGAGATGCCCCGCGAGCTTCGTCGGCACTCGGTACCACTGGCCCTTCTGGAACCGGCCTAGGTTGACGCCGTAGCTCAGGAACCGGTCGAGGCCGCGGCCGGCCACGACGCCCGTCGCGTAGCCGTTCGTGAACCGAAGCTCGTACGCGCGGGCGCCCATGCGCGGCGGCTTTGACTTCGGCGGGCTCCCGCCGGAGTAGTAGAAGGCGCCGATCGTCGGCAGCACCTTCGCGTCAACGATCGCGATGCACCGCTTCGCGTTGCAGATCCGGAGGTCGCCGGGCTGGAAGTCCTTCGCGCCGGCCCCGGTGACGAGGAGGAGCGCGAGCGTCGCGAGCAGAGCTCCGGCGGCGAGTCGCATCAACGGAGAGAGTACGCCTCCGTCGCGGCTAGAGGTTCCGCGCGAGCTCGCCGCTCAGCTCCTCGAGGCTCGCGAGGTTGTGCCCGCCGGCGAAGACGTCCACGTACGGAAGCGCCGCAGCCATTCCGCGCGCGAGCGGCTCGTAGCGCGGGTCTTCCCTCAGCGGGTTGAGCCAGACGACGAGGTGCGCAAGTCGCGAGAGACGCGCCATCTGCTCCGCGAGGAGCTCGGGGTCGCCGGTGTCGAGGCCGTCGGAGCAGACGACGGCGATCGCCCCGCGCGCGAGGCCGGCGTGGCCGTAGCGGTCGAGGAACGTCTTGAGCGAGGCCCCTATCCGTGTGCCGCCGTCCCAGTCGAGCGCGACCTCGGTCGCGCGGCGGAGCGCCTGGTCGGGGTCGGTGGTCGCAAGCGCGCGCGTCAGTCGGGTGAGGCGGGTTCCGAAGCAGAACGCCTCCCAGCGCGGCGACGCGCGGAGCGCTGCGTGCGCGAACACGAGCAGGGCGCGCGAATACGCGCTCATCGACCGCGAGACGTCGAGGAGGAGCACGACGCGCCGCGGGCGCAGCTGCCGTTCTCGGCGCGCGAGGAGTGCCGGGTCGCCGCCGGTCCGGAGCGCCCGGCGGACGGTCCGGCGGACGTCGAGGTCCGGCGCCGCGGCCGGCCGGCGCCGGCGCGAGCGCCGCTGCGGCGGCTGAAGCCGGAGCCTGGCCATGAGCGTCGCCAGCTCGCGGAGCTCGTCGGGCGTGCACGTCGAGAAGGACTTCCGGCTCAGGCGCTCGGCGGGACTCGCGAGCACGGCTTCTGCGTCGGCGCCTTCGCTTCCGTTGCCGGCCGACGCGGGCTCGACGAGGGCCGCCCGGCGTTCGACGCGCGGAGGCGGCGGCATGAGCATGGGCGGACGCTCGGGCCCGAAGAACGTCGCGAAGACGCGGTCGTACACCGCCAGATCCTCGTGCCGAGAGACGAGGGTCGCGCGGCCGGCGAAGTAGAGGTCGTCGAGCGGGAGGAGCGCCGCAGCGCGGCAGAACGACACGATCCTCCCGGTTCCGACCGGCAGCCCTTCCGCGCGCAGCGCGCGGCCGAACTCGATCAGCCGCCGGGCGACGCGAGCGCCTCCTCCGCCAGCCGCAGGTCTTCGCGGTTCTTGACCGCCCAGCCGAGCGTCTCGCGCGCCGCCTGGCCGTCGACGGACTCGGCGCCGAGGAGCGAGAGCGCCTGCGCCCAGTCGATCGCCTCGGCGGCTCCCGGCGGCTTCACCAGGTCGAGCCCGCGGAGCCGCGCGACTGCGACCGCGACCGACCGTGCGAGCGCCTCCGACACCCCGGGCGCGCGGAGCCGGATGATCGCCACCTCGCGGTCGAGCTCGGGGAACTCGATCCAGTGGTAGAGGCATCGGCGCTTGAGCGCGTCGTGGAGCTCGCGTGTCCGGTTGGACGTGACGACGACGGCCGGCGGCTCGTCCGCGGAGATGGTCCCGAGCTCGGGGATCGTGACGGTGAAGTCGGAGAGCACCTCGAGCAGGAAAGCCTCGAACTCGTCGTCCGCGCGGTCGAGCTCGTCGACGAGGAGCACGACGGTCGAGCCGCCGCGGATCGCGCGGAGGAGCGGCCGCTCGACGAGGAACTCCGGCCCGTACAAGTCCTGCTCGCCGCCGGTGCGCGCGTAGAGGAGCTGGCGCGAGTAGTCCCACTCGTACAGCGCCTGCGCGGCGTCGACGCCCTCATAGCACTGGAGCCGCACGAGCTCGGCGCCGAGGATCCGCGCGAGCGTCTTGCCGACCTCCGTCTTGCCGACCCCCGGCTCGCCTTCGAGCAGAAGCGGCCGGCGCATCGCGAGCGCGAGGTAGATCGAGGTGGCGAGGCCGCGGTCCGGAAGGTACGAGGCCTCGCGAAAGGCGCGCTCGACCTCCTCGACTGCGGAGAAACGCACGCGCTCATCGTACGGGAGCTCCTCGTTGCGCGGACAAGCACCGCGGTCGTATGATCGCCCTACGTTCCCGTCGAGGTTCGAATACTTCGCGCCGGACACGCTCGAGGAGGCGCTCGAGCTGCTCGGCCGGTTCGGCGACGAGGGCAAGGTGCTCGCCGGCGGCCAGAGCCTGATCCCCCTGCTCAAGCTCCGGTTCGCCATCCCGGGTGCGCTCGTCGACGTGAACCGGCTCCCGGGCCTCGACTCGCTCGCGGAGGACGGCGGCGGCCTTCGCATCGGCGCGCTCGTCCGGCACAAGACGTGCGAGCGCTCGAAGCTGCTCCGGACGCGCTTCCCGGGGCTGTCGCAGTGCGCCTCGCAGGTCTCCGACCCGATCGTGCGCAACCTCGGCACCGTCTGCGGCTCGCTCGCACACGCCGATCCGCAGGGCGATTGGGGGTCGGCGCTGCTCGCGGCAGGCGCCGATCTCGTCGCGCGTGGGCCGGGCGGCGAGCGGACGATCCCGCTCTCCGAGTTCTTCCACGGCCCGTTCGAGACGTCACTCGAGCCGAACGAGATCCTCACCGAGGTGCGCGTCCCCGACCCCGGCCCGCGTTCCGGCGGGGCGTACCTCAAGCTGGAGCGGAAGGTCGGCGACTTCGCCACCGTCGGGGTCGGCGTCCAGGTCTCGTTCGACGACGGGCACGTGCGGCGCGCGGGGATCGCGCTGACCGGCGTGGGGCCGACGAACATCCGCGCTGTCGACGCCGAGCAGGCTCTGACGGGCGCGACGCTCGACGACGACGCGATCCGCGGCGCGGCCGAGCTCGCGGCGAAGGCGGGCGAGCCGCGGAGCGACATCCGCGGGGAGCGCCGAGTACAAGCGGCAGGTCGTGCGGGTCTTCACCGAGCGGGCGCTTCGCCGCGCGTCGGAGCTCGCCAGCGCTTCCGAGCCCGAGCCCGACTCGACCGACGGTGGCACGCACGTCCCCGACGCGGCGGGCGAGCCCGAGACGTTCAGCGGCGAGGAGACGGTCGAGGGCGTGATGGACGAGCTCGAGCGGAAGCCCGGCGGGCCGACCGGCGACGAGGCGGGAGGCGCCGCGTGAACATCGAGGTGACGGTGAACGGCGTTGCGCGGTCGGCGGACGTCGAGCCGCGCCTGTTGCTCGTGCACTTCCTGCGCGAGACCCTCGGCTTGACGGGCACACACGTCGGCTGCGACACGACGAGCTGCGGAGCCTGCACGGTTCTCCTCGACGGGACGCCGATCAAGTCGTGCACCTACCTCGCGGTGCAGGCGAACGGGCGCTCGGTCACGACCGTCGAGGGTCTGATGCGAGACGGCGCGCTCCACCCGATCCAGGAGGGCTTCAAGGAGGAGCACGGTCTCCAGTGCGGCTTCTGCACGCCCGGGATGATGCTCGTGTCGGCCGCGCTGCTCGAGGAGAACCCGAACCCGAGCGAGGAGGAGATCCGCTGGGCGATCTCCGGGAACATCTGCCGCTGCACCGGCTACCAGAACATCGTCAAGTCCGTCCAGTGGGCGGCGAAGAAGCTCCAGGAGGCGTAGTCCATGGCGACCGAGGCGCGCGAGCACCGCTGGCTGGGCAAGAGCGTCAAGCGCAAGGAGGACGAGCGGTTCGTCCGGGGCAAGGGCAACTACCTGGACGACATCAAGCTGCCCGGGATGCTGCACATGGCGATCCTGCGAAGCCAGTTCGCGCACGCGCGGATCCGCTCGATCGACGTTTCCGCGGCGCAGGCGCTCGAAGGCGTCGTCGCGGTCGTGACCGGCGAGCTGCTCGCCCAGCACAACCTCGCCTGGATGCCGACGCTTTCCGGCGACACACAGGCCGTGCTGGCGACGGACAAGGTCCGGATGCAGGGCCAGGAGGTCGCGTGCGTGATCGCCGAGGATCCGTACGTCGCGCACGACGCGCTCGAGCTTATCGTCGTCGACTACGAGCCGCTGCCGGCGGTGACGACGCCCCAGCAGGCGGTCGAGGAGGGCGCGCCGCTCATCCGCGACGACAAGGAGGGGCAGACCGACAACCGGATCTACCACTGGGAGGCCGGCGACGCCGAGGCGACCGAGCGCGCGTTCGCCGGCGCGGACCGCGTCGTCGAGCTGAGCACGCACTACCCGCGCTGCCACCCGGCGCCGCTCGAATGCTGCGGCTGCGTCGCGGACGTGAATCCGGCCACCGGGCAGGCGACGATCTACATGACCTCGCAGGCGCCCCACGCGCACCGGACGGTCTTCGCGCTCGTCGCCGGGCTGCCGGAGCAGAACATCCGGATCGTCTCGCCCGACATCGGCGGCGGCTTCGGAAACAAGGTGCCGATCTACCCGGGGTACGTCGTCGCGACGGCTGCGTCGCTCCTGATCGGCCGCCCGGTCAAGTGGGTCGAGGATCGCACCGGGAACCTGATCTCGACCGGCTTTGCGCGCGACTTCTACATGGACGGCGAGCTCGCTCTCCGCGACGACGGCACGATGCTCGGCCTCCGCGTGAAGATGCTCTCCGACCAGGGCTACTCGTACGCGGACGCACAGCCGACGAAGTTCAGGGCGGGCCTCTTCCACATCGTGACGGGCTCGTACGACCTCCCGGCGGCGCACGTCGTCACCGACGGCGCCTACACGAACAAGGCGCCCGGCGGCGTCGCCTACCGGTGCTCCTTCCGCGTCACCGAGGCGTCGTACCTGATCGAGCGCCTCGTCCAGCACGCTGCGTACGAGCTCGGAATGGATCCGGCCGAGCTCCGCCGGAAGAACTTCATCAAGCCGGAGCAGTTCCCGTACGAGTCGGCGACCGGCTTCGTCTACGACTCGGGCGACTACGAGCGCGCCCTCGACCTCGCCCTCGACGCGCTGGACTACCAAGGCTTGCGCGAGGAGCAGCGGCGGGCGCGCGAGGAGGAAGGTCGTCTCCTCGGCATCGGGATCGCGAGCTTCACCGAGGTCGTCGGCGCGGGGCCGAGCCGCGACTACGACATCCTCGGGATCAAGATGTTCGACTCGGCCGAGCTGCGGGTCCATCCGACGGGCAAGGCGATCCTCAAGCTGGGCGTGAAGTCGCAAGGCCAGGGGCACGAGACGACGTTCGCGCAGATCGTCGCCGACGAGCTCGGGATCCCGCCGCAGGACATCCTCGTCATGGAGGGCGACACGGACAACACGCCGTACGGCCTCGGCACGTACGCGAGCCGCTCGACCCCGACCGCGGGAGCGGCGACGGCGGTGATCTCCCGCACGCTGCGCGACAAGGCGCGGAAGATCGCCGCGCACCTGCTCGAGGCGTCGGAGGAGGATCTCGACTGGGACGGCGAGCGCTTCGCCGTCAAGGGCGCGCCCGACCGCGCGAAGACGATCCAGGACGTCGCGTTCGCTGCCTACACGGCCGATCTGCCTGAGGGCATGGACGCCGGGCTCGAGGGCGTGAAGTACTACGACCCGCCGAACATGACGTTCCCGTTCGGGACGTACGCGGTCGTCGTCGAGATCGACCGCGGCACCGGCCAGTGGAAGCCGCTGCGCGTGGTCGCGGTCGACGACTGCGGCGTCCGCATCAACCCGATGATCGTCGAGGGCCAGATCATGGGCGGGCTGACCGAGGGCTTCGCGATGGCGGCGATGGAGCTGATCACGTTCGACGAGGCCGGCAACTGCATCGGGGCGAACTTCACCGACTACCTGATCCCGACGGCGTGGGAGACGCCGAGCTTCGAGCTGCACGAGACGGTCACGCCGTCGCCGCATCATCCGATCGGCGCCAAGGGCGTGGGCGAGTCGGCGACGGTCGGGTCGCCCGCCGCTTACGTGAATGCGATCGTCGACGCTCTCGCGCACGCAGGCGTGCGGAACCTCGAGATGCCGGTCACCTCCGACAAGGTCTGGCAGGCGCTGAACGAGGTGGGACTCGCGGAGTGAGCTCGACCGACGTGCTCCTGCGCGCCGGTCGGCTTGCGGCTGAGGGCGTCCCCTTCGCGCTCGTGACCGTCGTCGACGTCGTGCGGCCGGCCTCGACCCGCCGCGGCGACCGCGGCCTCGTCACCGCCGACGGCGCCCTCGTCGGGTGGGTCGGCGGGGCGTGCTCGGAGCCGATCGTCGTGCGCGAGGCGCTGCGCGCGCTCGCGGAGGGCGAGGCACGGCTGGTGCGGATCGGGCCGCCGGGCCGCTTGACGGAGGGCGCGGCTGCCGACGCCGTCGTCGCCGAGTCGAGCTGCGCCTCCGAGGGGGTCGTCGACGTGCTCGTCGAGCCGCAGCTGCCTGAGCCGCTGCTCGCCGTCGTCGGCGCTTCGCCTGCCGCGGAGACTCTCGCGCGGATCGCTCCCGAGGTCGGGTGGCGCGTCGTGCGCGAGGTGAGCCCGAAGGCAGATGCGGTCGTCGTCGCGACGATGGGTCACGGGGACGAGGAGGCGCTGGCGGCCGCGCTCGAGGCCGGCGCCGGCTACGTCGGCCTCGTCGCGAGCGCGCGCCGCGCCCGGGCGGTGCTCGCAGCACTGCGCGAGAGCGGCCTCGACGAGGAGGAGCTCGCGCGCGTTCGAAGCCCGGCCGGACTCGACCTCGGCCCGTCGACCCAGCCGGAGATCGCCGTGGCGGTGCTCGCAGAGCTCGTGGCGTGGCGCCACACCCGCGCGCCCGTCCCTGCGACCCCGGCCGTCGCGCGGGATCCCGTCTGTGGGATGGAGGTAGCCGTCGCCGGCGCGAAGGAGACGGCCGAGCACGAGGGGCAGACGTACGTCTTCTGCGGGCCCGGCTGCCGGAGCCGTTTCGAGGCCGAGCCCGCCCGGTACCTTGCCGTCGAGACTCCGTGAAGGACATCCTGCCGACACTCGAGCGCTGGACCGCGGACGGGCTGCGCGCCGCCACCGCGACCGTCGTCGCGATCGAGCGCTCGGCGCCACGCGATCCCGGGGCCGTTCTCGCCGTCTCGGAGCAGGGCGACGTCGCGGGCTCGGTCACCGGCGGTTGCGTCGAGCCGGCCGTCTACGAGGAGGCGCGCGACGTGCTCGCAGGTGGTTCGCCTCGTCTCAAGTCGTACGGGATCGCGGACGAGGAGGCGTTCGAGGTCGGCCTCTCCTGCGGCGGGACGGTCCACATCTTCGTCTCGATGCTCGATCCGGCGCTGGTCGAGCCGTTCGCGGCCGCGCTGGCCGAGGATCGCGCCGTCGCTTTGACGTACGACGTCTCCGGTCCGGACGCGGGAGCGGCGCGGGTCGTCCTCGGCGACGCCGAGCCCGAGGACGACGTCGAGCGGCGGGCGCAGGAGCTGCTCGCGCTCGGCGAGACGGCGCTCGTCGAGGTCGGCGGCGAGGACGTCTTCGTGTCGTCCTTCGCGCCCAGGCCGGCGATGTACGTCTTCGGCGCGGTCGACCACGCGGCTGCGCTCGCGCAGGTCGGCCGTCACCTCGGCTACCGCGTCACGGTCTGCGACGCTCGCGCCCGCTTCGCCACGCCCGAGCGCTTCCCGAACGTCGACGAGCTCGTCGTCGACTGGCCCGACCGGTTCCTCGCCCAGGCCCCAATCGACGAGCGGACGGCGATCTGCGTCCTCACTCACGACCACAAGTTCGACGTGCCGCTGCTCAAGGTCGCGCTGCGCAGCCCCGCCGGCTACATCGGCGCGATGGGCAGCCGGCGGACGACGGAGGAGCGCGCCGAGCGTCTCCGCGCAGAGAGCGTGACCGACGACGAGCTCGGCCGCATTCGCGCGCCGATCGGGCTGCGGATCGGCGCCCGCGCGCCCGAGGAGGTCGCGGTCGCGATCGGCGCCGAGATCGTCCAGGCGGCGCGCGAGCGCGCGAAGGCCGCGGTCGAGCCGGTGGCGCGCTGAAGATCGAGAACTCGTTCGAGGTCACGGCTCCCCCGGAGGCCGCCTGGGCGCTGCTCATGGACGTGCCGCGCGTGATCCCGTGCATGCCCGGCGCGGAGCTGGTCGAGACGGTCGACGAGAACGCCTGGAAGGCGCGGATGCGCGTGAAGCTCGGGCCGATCTCGCTCTCGTTCCTGACCGACGTGCGCCGCGACGAGGCGGACGAGTCGGCGCGGCGCGTGCGGCTCGCCGCCGACGCGCGCGAGGAGCGTGGCCGCGGCGCCGCCATGGCGACGATCGACTCGTCGCTCGTCGAGGGAGAGGGCCGAACGCGGGTCGAGACCGCGACGGACCTGACGCTGACCGGTCCCGCGGCGCAGTACGGCCGCCCGGGCCTGATCCAGGACGTCGCGTCGCAGCTCCTCAAGCGCTTCGCCGAGTGCCTCGAGCAGCAGCTCACGCCAACGGTGGCCGCTGCCGAGACGGGCGTTCCGGCTCCGCCGGCTACGGCTCCGCCCGAGCAGCCTCCGGTGCAGGGGCTCTCGCTGGGCCTGCGCGCTCTCGCGAGCGCCCTCGGCCGACTCGTGCGGCGATTGATCCGCCGCGGCTGACCCGAACGGCGTGACTCCTAGGCGGTCGGGGCGGCCGATCGCGACGCACTTCCGCGACGGTGGCTGCCACCCGGACCGGTTCCAAAGAGCCGTGTTCGAGGCTCGAGCGCCAACACCCGGGTCTGACCCCGAATGCGCGCCAACCACGCGCACGCGGACCCACAGCCGCGCGCGCCGAGCTCGGCGGCAAGCGGAGGTCGCGCCGCGCGCCGAGGCCGGGGTCTGACCCCGGTTTGCAACGCACAACGCGCAGACCGTCCACAGCCGAGCCGCAAAAGAACCCGTCAAAGCCGGCCGCGCGAGCTCCTCCAACGCTCGCGCGTGACCTCGTCCGGACCGAGACCGGGCTCGCGCGGACAGTGGCCGACGGGGGAGCGAGGCGTTTGGCTCGATCGCGCGAGTCGGCAGAAGTCGCGGGCTTTCGACCATGCTGGGGCCGCTGAATAGCGATGCCTCGAGCTCGAGTCGCTTGATGGAAATTCGGGCCGCGAGCGCGTAGGGTCCCGCCGACCGACGGAAGGAGACGCCCGTGGAAACCGTCGCGCTTGATGTGAACGGCGTCCGCCGCGAGGTTCAGGTCGAGCCGCGGACGCTGCTCGTCGAGCTGATCCGCGACCACCTCGGCCTCACCGGGACGAAAGTGGGTTGCGACACGTCCCAGTGCGGCGCCTGCACCATCCACCTCGACGGCAAGGCCGTGAAGTCGTGCACCGTGCTGGCCGTCCAGGCCGACGGAAGCTCCGTCACAACGATCGAAGGGCTGACCCAGAACGGCGCCCTGCACCCGATCCAGGAAGCGTTCTGGGCCAAGCACGGCCTGCAGTGCGGCTTCTGCACGCCCGGCATGATCATGGTCACCGCCGAGCTGCTCGCGGCCGGCGGCAGCCCGACCGACGAGGAGATCCGGAACGCGCTCGAGGGCAACCTCTGCCGCTGCACCGGCTACGAGAACATCGTGCGCGCGATCCACGAGGCCGCGACGAAGAAGACGGGGGTGAGCGCATGACGACCGAGATCACCGAGGCGTCGACCACCCAGGTGATCGGCAAGCCGATCAAGCGCGTCGAGGACCCTCGGCTCATCACCGGCTCGGCGAAGTACCTCGACGACCTGAAGCTGCCCGGGATGGCGTACGTCGCGATCGTCCGGTCGCCGTACGCGCACGCGCGTATCCGCGGGATCCGGACGCGGGCGGCGCTCCACCATGCTGGTGTGATCGGCGTCTTCACCGGCGCCGACTTCGAGCACCTGAACCCGCTGCCGTGCGCCTGGCAGGCCGGCGGGACCGAGAACTTCGTCGTGACCCCGCGCGCGCTC
The DNA here is from genome assembly GCA_036377055.1 of Gaiellaceae bacterium. Taxonomy (GTDB): domain Bacteria; phylum Actinomycetota; class Thermoleophilia; order Gaiellales; family Gaiellaceae; genus DASUZD01. The sequence continues at coordinate 26,492 of DASUZD010000008.1, forward strand.
GAGATCGACCGTGTCACCTTCACCGGGGCAGGCGTCGCGGCCGTCGTCGCGGAGACGGAGGCCGCGGCGGAGGACGCGCTCGCCCTGATCGAGGTCGACTGGGAGCCGCTCCCTGCCGTCGTCGACGCGGAGGCTGCCGTCGTCGAGGCCGCGCCGCAGATCCACGAGAACGCGGCGTCGAACATCGTCATGGACTGGCACTGCGGGGACGCGGACGCGACCGCGCAGGCGCTGGCCGAGTCGGACGTGGTCGTCGAGCAGCGGCTCGTGAACCAGCGGCTGATCCCGACGGCGATCGAGCCGCGCGGCGCGGCCGCGCAGTACGACGCGTCGACCGGCGAGTACACCGTCTGGATGACGTCGCAGGCGCCGCACGTGATGCGGCTCCTGATGACCGCCTTCGTGTTCGGAATCTCGGAGACGAAGATGCGGTGCATCTCGCCGCAGGTCGGCGGCGCCTTCGGCTCGAAGATCTACCTCTACCCCGAGTACGTGCTGATGGCCGCGCTGGCCCAGAAGGTCGGCCGGCCGGTGAAGTGGTTCGAGACGAGGCGCGAGAACTACGTCGCGACCACGCACGGTCGCGACCACATCACGTACCTCCGCGTCGGCGCGAAGCAGGACGGGACGATCACGGCGCTCGACGCCGACACGTACGCGAACCTCGGCGGCGTCCTCTCGACGATCGCGCCGGGGGTCCCGACGACGCTCTACGGGCGGATGCTCTCCGGCGCATACCGGATCCCGGCGATCCACTGCCGTGTCCGCGGCGTCTACACGAACACGAGCATGGTCGACGCCTACCGCGGCGCCGGCCGGCCGGAGGCGACGTACGTCGTCGAGCGCGCCGTCGACCTGGTCGCCCGCAAGCTCGGGCTCGATCCGGTCGAGGTGCGGAGGCGGAACTTCATCCCTCCGGACGCGTTCCCGTACGACCCGGCCGGCATCCTCGCCGGGCTCGAGTACGACTCGGGTGACTACGAGAAGGCGCTCGGCCGCGCGCTCGAGATCGTCGGCTACGACGACTTCCGCACGAAGCAGGAGCAGGCGAGGCGCGACGGTCGCTACCTCGGCATCGGCTTCTCGACCTACGTCGAGCTCTGCGGCGTCGCGCCGTCGGCCTGGATCGGCGTCGGCGGCGAGGGCTGGGGCGCCGGCCTCTGGGAGAGCGCCAACGTGCGCGTGCACCTGACCGGCAAGGTCGTCGTCACGGCCGGGACGCAGTCGCACGGCCAGGGGCACGAGACGACTCTCGCGCAGGTGGTCGCGTCCGAGCTCGGCGTGCCGGTCGAGGACGTGACCGTCGAGCACAGCGACACGCAGGGAACCCCGTTCGGCTACGGCACCTACGGAAGCCGGAGCGCGGCGGTCGGCGCCATCGCCGTCCACACGAGCGTCCAGCGGATCAAGGAGAAGGCGCGCCGGATCGCGGCGCACATGCTCGAAGCGCCGGTCGACGACGTCGTCTTCGAGGACGGGCGCGCGTACGTCAAGGGCGCTCCGGACACGGCCAAGACGATCCAGGAGATCGCGGGCGCGGCCGCGCTCGGCTACGACCTGCCGCCGGGCGACGAGCCGTTCCTCGACGACACGGCTTACTACGACCCGCCGAACTGCACGTTCCCGTTCGGCACGCACATCGCGATCGTCGAGATCGACGGCGAGACCGGCGAGGTGACGCTCCAGCGGTACGTCGCCGTCGACGACGTCGGCACGGTGATCAACCCGCTGATCGTCGACGGGCAGGTGCACGGCGGGATCGCCCAGGGCATCTCGCAGGCGCTCTGGGAGGGCGCGGTCTACGACGAGGACGGGCAGCTCCTGACGTCGAGCCTCATGGAGTACGCCGTTCCGAAGGCGGCGTTCTTCCCGCCGTTCGAGGTCGACCGCACGGAGACGCCGACCCCCGTGAACCCGCTCGGCGTCAAGGGCGCCGGCGAGACCGGCACGATCGCGTCCACGGTCGCGGTCGTGAACGCGGTCGCCGACGCGCTCGCTCCGCTCGGGATCCAGCACATCGACATGCCGCTGACCGCCGAACGCGTGTGGCGGGCGATCGAGGAGGCGAAGGCCTGATGTACACGATGCGTCCCGGCGAGTTCACGTACCACCGGCCGACGAGCGTCGAGGAGGCGGTGTCGCTCCTCGGCGACGAGGCGCGCCCGCTCGCCGGCGGGCACTCGCTCCTCCCGATGATGAAGCTCCGGCTCGCGACGCCGGGCGCGCTCGTCGACCTCGGGCGGGTCTCGGGCCTCGA
>DASUZD010000009.1:0-17778 GCA_036377055.1 Gaiellaceae bacterium
CGCGGAAGCCGATCACCGCGAACCTCGTCCGGTGGTCGCTCACCGTGCACGAGACCGCGCCGGATGCGGCTCGCGGGGCCCGCCTCCTGCGGAGCGACATCGTCGACGTGCAGGCGTTCCTCCGGCGTGCGGGCGTTCCCGCGGAAGCGATCACGCCGGCCGTCGTCACGAGCGAGCCGCTGGTGACGCTACTTCCCGGGCACCGCCGGCTCGTTCGCTTCCGCGTCTCGCAGCGCCTCGACGTGCGTACCCGCGAGATCGACGCCGTCGAGCCGGTCGCGCGACGGATCGGCGAGCTGCTCGAACAGGGCATCGACGTCTCGGCGGGACCGCTCCGCTACCTCTCGACCGAGCTCACCCAGGCGAAGCTCGACGCGCTTCCCGCCGCGACCGCGGACGCGAGACGCCGAGCGGAGATCATCGTCAAGGGCCTCGGCGGGAAGCTCGGTGGGATGCGCTCCAGCTCGCTCGGCGTCTACCAGGTCACGCCTCGCGACTCGACCGACGTGAGCGACTACGGGATCAACGACACGACGAGTCGCCAGAAGGACGTCATCGCGGTCGTGCGCGCGACATTCGCAGTCGAGCGGTGAGCGCGTTACAACTCATCTCGATGACGCTCGACCGGCGCATCGGAACCCAGCTCGGCGGCTACCGGATCGTCGAGCCGCTCGGCGAGGGCGCGACGAGCGTCGTGTACCGCGCCGAGCACGTGCGGCTCGGGCGCGCGGCGGCGCTGAAGCTGCTCACGCCCGCGCTCGGCGAGGCCGACTTCCGCGAGCGGTTCCTACGCGAGTCACAGCTCGCGGCATCGCTCGACCACCCGAGCATCGTCCCGATCTACGACGCGGGCGAGGAGGGCGAGGTGCTCTACATCGCGATGGCCTGCGTCGAGGGGAGCGATCTGCGCTCGCTCCTCGCCGAGGAGGGGCGGCTGCCGCTCCGGCGGGCGCTGCGCATCGCTTCGCAGGTCGGCTCCGCGCTCGACGCCGCCCACGCGCGCGGGCTCGTCCACCGCGACGTGAAGCCCGCGAACATCCTCGTCGGCGCCGGCGACCGCGTCTTCCTCTCCGACTTCGGCGTCGCCAAGAAGCTCGGCTCGAACGGCACGACGCGCACCGGCAGCTTCGTCGGGACCACGGAGTACTCGGCGCCGGAGCAGATCGAGGGTCGGCCGGTCGACGGGCGCGCCGACATCTATGCGCTCGCGTGCGTGCTGTACGAGTGCCTCGCCGGGACGCCGCCGTTCCACCGGCCGTCGGAGCTCGCGGTGCTGAACGCGCACCTGCACGCGCCGCCTCCGAAGCTGACGAAGGCCGCGCCCGAGCTGCCGGACGCGCTCGAGCCCGTGATCTCGAAGGCGCTCTCGAAGTCGCCGCTCGACCGGTACGCGACGTGCGGGGAGTTTCAGGCGGCCCTGCGCGCGGCCGCCGCCGAGCCCCGCATCCACCGGCGGCGCCTCGCGGTCTCGCTGACCGTGCTCCTGCTGTGCGCGCTGGTCGGCGCAGCGGTCGCGCTCGGCGTGCGGGCGCTGGCGTTCGGAGGGGAGAAGGCCGCCGCGCCGCCGCCGTCTCCGCCGCCGCCGGCGCTCGTGGTGCACACGCGGGTGGATCCGTCGCTCGACGCGATCCTGATCAAGAGCAAGGACGGCCGGACGCTGAACGACGTCGCGTTCTACCTGCTCAAGGCGAGGCAGTGGAAGCGTGCGCTGCCGTTCGCGACCAAGGCGGTGCGGCGCGCGAAGCCGGGCACCCTCACGCGTGGGTACGCGACGTTCAACCTCGGCTACGCGCTCTACGAGCTCGGCCGGTGCCGCGAGAGCCTCGTCCCGCTCAGACGTGCCCTGAAGCTCGAGCCGAAGTGGGAGGGCCCGTACATCCAACCCTGGATCAACCGCGCGAAGGAGTGCGTGCGACGTGGAGCAGTCGTGCAAGGGCCGTTGCCGTCGTCGGGCGGTCAGCGGGCTCCTTCTCCAGGGCGCTGAGCACGGCGTCGGTGAGCTCCGCGGCCGGGTCGGGCAGGTCGGGCGGGCGCTCGGTGAGGTGCGCGAAAGCGAGCTCGGCCGGGTGACGCGCGCGGAACGGCGGCGAGCCGGCGAGGCACTCGTAGAGCACGCAGCCGAGGGCGTAGACGTCGCTCGCCGGCGTCGCCTCGCCGCCCTCGATCAGCTCCGGCGCGAGGTACTGCGGCGTTCCCACGACCTGGCCGTCGCGCGTGAGCCGCGTCCAGTCGGCGCCGCGGGCGAGCCCGAAGTCGGTCAGCGCGGCGCCGCCCTCGCCATCGAGCAAAACGTTCGAAGGCTTCACGTCGCGGTGGACGAAGCCCCGCTCGTGCAGGGCGTCGAGTCCGCGCGCGAGCTGCGCTGCAAGGTCGAGCGTCTCGTCGAGGTCGAGCCGCCGCAGCGTTCGCAGCCGCGTGCGCAGCGAGCCGCCGGCGTAGAAGGGCATGACCAGGTACGTCGTGCCGTCGGCCTCCGCGAGCTCGAGGATCGGGACGAGGTGCCGCGAGCGGATCTCCCGGGCGAGCCGCGCCTCGCGCAGGAAGCGGCGGCGCGTCGTCTCCTCGTCTGCGCGCAGGAGCTTGACGGCCACCTCGACGCCCGTCTCGTCGGTCGCGCGGTAGACGACGCCGGTCGCGCCCTCGCCGAGGACGCCTTCGAGGCGGTAGCGCCCGAGCCGCGTCACGTCGCGATTATCCCGGCGCGGTGACCGAGTTTCGCCTGCTCGGCCCGCTGGAGGTCGTCGGCGACGACGGCGCCGGCGTGCCGCTTCCCGCGGGCAAGCCGCGCGCGCTCCTCGCCCGTCTCCTCCTCGACGCGGGTCGCGCCGTCGCGGTCGAGACGCTCGTCGAGGCGGTCTGGCCCGAGCCCGTGCCCCCGAGCGCGTACAAGGTGCTCCAGGTGCACGTCTCGCAGCTTCGGAAGGCGCTCGGACCCGATCGAATCGAGACGCGGCCGCCCGGCTACGTGCTTCGCGCCGAGCACGAGGACGTCGACCTCGCGCGGTTCGAGTCGCTCGCCGAGACGGCGCACGACACCGCCGATCCGGCTCGGCGCGCGGACCTCCTGCGGCGTGCGCTCTCGCTCTGGCGCGGCCCGGCGCTCCTCGAGTTCCGAGACGAGCCCTTCGCACGCGGCGCCGCGCGGCGCGTGGCGGAGCTTCGGTTGGCTGCGGTCGAGCAGCGGATCGACGCCGAGCTCGAGCTCGGCCGGCACGACCGCCTCGTCGCCGAGCTCGAGGCGCTCGTCGACGAGGAGCCGCTGCGCGAACGTCTGCGCAGGCAGCTGATGCTCGCGCTCTACCGGAGCGGCCGGCAGGCCGACGCGCTCGCGCGCTACCGCGACGGGCGCCGTCTGCTCGTCGACGAGCTCGGGCTCGAGCCGAGCCCGCAGCTCCAGGAGCTCGAGCGCGCGATCCTCCGGCACGACCCCGTGCTCGCTGAGCCGGGCTCGCCTCGTCCGCGCGCGCGAGGGTGCGTCATCTGCGCCGACCTTCGCCTCCGTGAGCTCGTCGCGCCGCTCGCGGACGACGCGCGCGAGCTGCTGCTCGTCGAGCTCGCCGGGGACGCGGACGACCTGGCGCGGCGCGCGGAAACGCTCGAGCATGCCCGCGGAGATCGAATCCGCACCGCCTGCTTCACGTCCACGGATCCCGAGGAGGATCTGGTCCGCCTCGCCCGCGAGCAGGACGCCGAGCTGCTGGTCGTCGGCGGCACCGCTGCACCTGCCGGGGCGCCCTGCGACGTCGCGGTCGCGCCACGGCCGGAGCTTCCGTTCGAGCCGGCGGCGCCCGTCCTCGTCCCGTTCGGCGGCGGCCGCGAGGAATGGGCCGCGCTCGAGCTGGCGGCCTGGATCGCGCGAGCGCACGCGCTGCCGCTGCGCCTGCTCGGCACGGAGGCGGCCGGGGGTCGCCGCGACGCGAGCCGCACGCTGGCCGCCGCGTCGCTCGCGCTCCAGCGGTTCGCCGGCGCCTCGGCCGAGCCGGTGCTCGTGCCTCCGGGTGTCGAGGGGATCCTGGCGCAGCCGGGATCGGCGATCGTCGCGTCGCTTCTCCCCGGCGGGCTCGACCGGACGAGGCGCGAGCTCGTCCACCGAACGAAGGTGCCGCTCCTCCTGGTCGCGGCAGGGCTGCGCCCCGGCGGCCTCGCGCCCGACCGGACGCTGACGCGCTTCACGTGGTCGATGGGCGACGACGGCTGAACTCTCAGCGCGGTCCCAGGTTCGTGCCAGCACCTCCACAACCCGGGGTGCTTTCGTTGTCGACGTGGACCGAAGGCTGAGGCGGAAGGTGATCGCGGGCGGCGTCGCCGCGGCGGCTATTGCGGGCGCGGGCGGTGCGATCGCCGCCGACAAGATCGGCTCGCCGAAGGAGGAGAGCCAGGCGATCGTGAGCGACGCCGCCAAGCAGCTCGGCGTGCAGCCGAGCGCGCTCAGCGCGGCGTTGAAGAAGGCGATCGAGAACCGGATCGACGCGGCCGTCGCCGCCGGCGAGATCACGAAGGCGCAGGGCGACGAGCTGAAGGCGCGGATCGAGTCGAGCGACTTTCCGCTCTTCGCCTTCCCGCACCGCGGGTTCGGTCTCGGCCCGCACGCCGACAAGCTCGACGCGGCGGCTTCCTACCTCGGCATCACCGAGGCGCAGCTGCGGAGCGAGCTCCAAGGCGGCAAGTCGCTCGCGCAGGTCGCGAAGGACCACGGCAAGTCGGTCGACGGCCTCGTCGACGTGCTCGTCGCGGAGATGAAGCAGCACCTGGACGCCGCCGTCGCCGCAGGCAGGATCACGAAGGCGCAGGAGGACCAGTTCCTCGCAGAGGCGAAGCAGCGGATCACGGACTTCGTGAACGGCAAGGGCCCGGGCGGGTTGCGCTACGGCTTCCGCCGCTTCGGCCCGCCCCCGGCGGGCTTCCGGCACGACGGCGCCCCGCCCTTCTGGCCGGCCGCTTAAAGGCGCCGACTCGGCGGCGCCGACCATCAGGACGTATGGGCTTCGCCCATGCGTCCGTCTGAAACGACCGGTCGATCGGCCGGAGTGGAACCACCTCTTCGAGCGTCGATCTCAGCCGGGTATCGTCGCGGGCGCCGTGTGCTTCGAGCTCGACTCGCTGCCGCCTGTCCCGCCGATCTCCGGCGCTGCGGTCTCGCACGACGATCTCGTGCTGGAGGCCGCGGACGGGAACCGGTTCGCGGCCTTCGCCGCTTCGCCCGACGAGCCGACCGGCGCGGGCGTCGTCGTCCTGCCCGACGTCCGCGGCCTCTACCGCTTCTACGAGGAGCTCGCGCTTCGCTTCGCCGAGCGCGGCATCACTGCCGTCGCAATCGATTACTTCGGCCGCACGGCAGGCGTCGGCAAGCGCGACGACGACTTCCTGTACATGGAGCACGTCGCGCAGACGATGCAGGAGGGGATCCAGGCGGACGTCCGGGCTGCCGTCGAGCTCCTCCGGTCGAGGGGCGTCGAGAGCGTCTTCACCGTCGGGTTCTGCTTCGGCGGGCGCAACTCGTGGCTAGCGGCGGCGTCGGGGCACGGACTCGCAGGCGCGGTCGGCTTCTACGGCGGCCCCGGCGAGCGAGACGGCGCGCCGGGCCCGATCCAGCGCGCCGGCGAGATCGAGGCGCCGATTCTCGCGCTCCAAGCCGGCGGCGACGCGCACATCACGCCGGAGCTGAACGCGGCGTTCGAGCAGGCGCTGACGGACGCCGGCGTCGAGCACGAGCTCGTCACGTACGCCGGCGCGCCGCACAGCTTCTTCGACCGGCGCTTCGACGAGTTCGCGGAGGCCTCGGAGGACGCGTGGCGCCGCGTGCTCGAGTTTGTCTCCAGAAATGCCAAGTCCCGCTGACCCGAAAGTCCGCGGGACTCGACGACACGACTCTTTCACGCCGCTTCGAGCTTGTCAAGTCGGGTCGTGAAGGTGCTCGTACAAGCCGTCGAAGACCGGCGCCGTCAGCTCGAGGAGCCGGCCGTCGTCGCGCGCCACTAGCGCCAGCCCGCGCACGATCGCGTCGAGGCCGCGGGCCTCCGGAGCGTGGTAGCGCTCGTCGTCCAGGTCGGCCTCGTGGACGATCCGCGCAATCGCCCACAACGCCTCGTCATCGAGCTCGTATCGCTTCAGGAACGTCTCGAAGCTGCAGTCGCCGTCGTGGTGGGAGAGCTCGGCGCCGCGGATGTCGAACGGCGTGACGCCGGCCGGGACGTCGTCGAGGCCGTCGACGAAGACGAAGCTCGCGTCGGCGTCGACGAAGCGCTTGACGAGCCAGGCGCACGCCGCGCGGTCGACGTGGCACCTCCGGCGGGTGGCCCACCTCACCGCGGCGCCTCGACCAGCGCTGCGATCTCCTCGACGGCGTGCCTCGCCGCGTCTCGCTCCGGCGGCGGGAAGAAGTCGCGTGCGTCGATCCGCTCGAGCGCTCTCCGCAGGCGGCGGACGGTCCGCCGCCGCGCCACCTCGGGAGCGTCACGCGCGGCCTCGGCTGCCTCGATCACGGCGCGGTAGTCGGCGGCGACCGCCTCGGCGAGGCGTGTGACGAGAGCGCGCTCGTCGGCGGCGGTCGCGAGCTCGCCCGTCCAGACGGTCGCCTCGCCGCCGGCGTCCTCGACCTCCTGGGCGAGCCAGTCGAACCGCTCGCGCGTGCTCTCGTCGAGCGGGAGCGCGACCAGACCGTCGAGCAGCTGCGCCGCGCCGAGCTGCCGCAGCCTCCTCCAGAGCGCGATCCGAGGCGTCGAAGGCTCTCTCGGCAGGCGGTAGGCGAGCAGGACCCAACGGCTGGGCGGAGCGCTCGCCACGGCTGGATGATAGAGGAGACCGCGGTTACACTCGCAACCGTGGTTTCACTCTCCCGTGGGCTTCCGCGAGCGGTGTGGATCCTCCAGGCGGGCCTCGTCTTCAACGCGCTCGGCAACGGCGCCGCCGCCCCGTTCACGGTCATCTACCTCCACGAAGTCCGCGGGATCTCGCTCGGCGCAGCCGGGCTCGCCGCCGCGACCTCCTCGCTCGCTGCACTCTGCGCCGGGCTCGCCGCCGGCGCGATCGCGGATCGGACCGGGCCACGGGCGACCCTCCTGGGCGGCCTCGCGGTCGCGGCCGTCGCGTTCGCGTGCTATCCGCTCATCCGGACGGCGTGGGATGCCCTGGCGCTCGCCGCCGTCGCCGGAGCAGGCGGAGGCGCGTGGCTGACCGGGCAGGCGAGCCTCCTCGCCGCGATCACGCCGCCGGACCGGCGCGCGGCCGCGTTCGCCCAGCAACGTGTCGCCGCGAACGTCGGCCTCGGTCTGGGCGGATTCGCGGCGGGCTCGGTCGTGAACACCGCGCATCCCGGTACGTTCACGCTCCTCTACGTCGGCAACGCGCTGACGTTCGCGGTCTACGGCGCCTTCCTGCTCTTCGTCCCGTCGGCAAGGCGGTCGCGGCGGCCGGGCGAGACCGGCGGCTACCGCGCCGTTCTCCGCGACCACGCGTTCGTGCGCCTGGCGCTTCTCAACCTCGCATTCGTGGCGGGCGCGATCTCGCTCCTCAACTCGCTCGCGCCCGCCTACGCGAAGTCCGAGGCGGGCGTGACCGAGCGGACGATCGGCCTGCTCTTCCTGCTCAACACGGTCTTCATCGTCGTCTTTCAGATCCCGATCGCCCGCCTTCAGGAAGGACGCCGACGGATGCGCGCGCTGGCGTCGATGGCTGCGCTCTTCGCGATGTCGTGGCTGCTCGTGCTCTTCGCAGGCGTCGGCACAGGAGCTCGCGCGGCCGCGGTCGTCCTTGCGGTCGCCTTCGTCGTCTTCGGCGCGGCCGAGTGCGTCTACGACGCAGTCGTCGGTCCGCTCGTCGCCGACCTGGCGCCGGAAGGACGGACCGGCCGCTACCTCGCCGTGAGCGGCTTCTCGTGGCAGCTCGGCTTCATCGCCGGGCCCGGCCTCGGCGGGTTCGTCCTCGGCGCCAGACCATCGCTTCTCTGGCTGCTCGCCGCCACCGTCTGTCTCGCGGCCGGCGGGCAAGCGCGCGCACTCGAGCGACGGATCCCAGCGCAGCACCGGACGACGCCGCAGGCCCGGCGGTAGGCTCGCCGTGTGCCGTTCGTCCACACCGAGACCGTCCGGTTCCGGGACGTGGACGCGCTCGGGCACGTCAACAACGCGGTCTACCTGACCTACCTCGAGCAGGCGCGGATCGCCTTCCTCGCGCCGCTCGGCGCCGACCAGACGACGATGATCCTCGCCCGCGCCGAGATCGACTTCCGCGCGCAGGTCGGCTTCGGCGACGAGGTCGAGATCGAGGTGCGGCCGGTCCGAACCGGCACGAAGAGCTTCGAGCTCGGCTACACGCTCCGCGTGCGCGGCGAGGTCGTCGCCGAGGCGAAGACGGTGCTCGTGGCGTTCGACTACGCGACCGGCGCGACCGTCGCCGTGCCCGACGCGTGGCGCGCGGCGCTCAACCCATAGCGAGAGAAGCGCGCCGGGGCGGCCCGCGCCGGCGCGCTTCTCTCTTCGGGGGACTGCCTACTTCAAGAAGAACGTGCCGAGGTCGGAGGCGGCGTAGGCCGGCTGGAAGATGTAGCCGCCTGTCCGCTTGGAGACGAACTCGCGCAGGTTCCGGTTGTCGTACGAGGCCCACGGCGCGTAGTTCTTCGCGATCATCACGTCGAGGTTCCCGTACGCCTTGTAGCGGGCGGGCCCGATCAGGCGGTTCGCCTGCCCGAGCATCCTGTTCACCTTCGCGTTGTTGAAGTACGCGAGGTTGTTGTTGTTGTCGTTCTGGATGTTGTTGCCGTTCAGGAGGATGTCGAGGAAGTCGTACGGGTCCGGGTAGTCCTGGTTCCACCCGACGAGGGCCGCGTCGTACGGCTCGCCCTTCGTGCCGTCGGCCGTGTAGATCTGGAAGCCCTGGTAGAGCTTCACGTCGACGTCGCAGCCGATCTGCGTCAGGTTGTACTTCGCCACCTGCGCGAGCGCCTGGCCGGTCGACGACGTCGTCGAGTCGAGCCGGATCTTGCCGCACTTGTTCCCGGCGAGCGCCTTCGCCTTCTTATAGTCGGCGCCCTTGAGCGGGTAGAGCTTCACGTCGCGGAACCCGCCCATCCCCGGCGGCAGGATCTGGTCGGTCCGCTTGCCGGCGAATGCGCCGCGGACGCGCAGCATCGCCGGCCGGTCGATCGCGTAGTTGACCGCCTTCCGCAGCGTGACGTTCGAGAACGTCGGCCGCGACGTGTTGAGCGCGACGTAGTCGGTCTGCACCAGCGGGTTCACGAAGTACTGGCCCTTGTTCACCCCGTACTGCCGCGCCAGGTCCGCGTGGGCGGTCGGCGGCAGGCCGCCGATGTCCAAGTCGACCTGGTTCGAGCGCACCTGGAGCAGGCTCTGGTCGAGGTTCGTGTTCACGGCGATGTCGAACGTGTCGATGTTCGCCGGCCGCGTGCCCTTGTAGAACTTGTTCCGCTTCAGGACGATCCGCCGGTTCACGATCCGCTGGGCGATGTAGTACGGCCCGCCAGACGGATACGCGTCGACGCCGCGCGGGTCGTTCGGCATCTTCAGCGAGATCGCCTGGAAGAACGGCATCGCGAGCTTCGCGAGCATCCCGCCGTCCGGCTGCGTCAGCTTGATCGTCAACGTATTTCCGTTTGCGATCACTCCGGACGCCTTTGCGGCCTTGCCGTCGATCATCGCCTGGGCACCGACGATGTCGGCGATGAACGGCACCGCCGGCGACTGCATCGAGCGCGTCAAGGCGCGAAGGATCGCCTTCTGGAAGTTCTTTGCGGTCACTTTCTCGCCGTTCGAGAGCCGAAGCCCGCTCCTGATCTTGAAGGTGTACGTCTTGCCGTCCTTCGAGACGACCGGCATCCCGACCGCCGCCTCGGGCTGGAGCCGCGACCCTGCCGGCGCGGGCTTGTCCGGGTAGTTGATCAGCTTGAGGGCCGTCGAGTACTCGATCTGCCAGCTGATCGCCCCGTAGGCGAGCGACGGATCGCTGAAGTCGACGTCCGTCGACGACATGTTCAGCCGCATCGTCCCGCCCTTACGCACGGCCGGAGCTGCGTTCGCCAGGCTCGCCGCCACGAGCAGCAGGATCCCGAGAGCGGCCAGCGCGAACGAAGCCGAATAACGACCTCGCATAACGCTCCTTTCATTTTCTTCTGTTCTCGAGCAGCCGAGCAGCTCGATCTATCGCAATGTCAGACCGAGCTCGCGCGTCGAAGTTGGATTCGAATTCTCGATTCGATTGATCGCAACTCTCGATATCCGAGGGACGCGCCGACCGCTACTTTGAGGGCGAGACGAGCGTGACCGTGCGCGTTTGCATCCTCCACCCCTCGCGGGGCCGATCGGCGTCCTCGACTCCGTTCCAGCGCGGCGCGCACGTCACGCTCGCTCGCCGCGCAATTTGCGCGCGCTAACTCAGTCGCACAAATATCGTCTCAAGTATTGGAGCGGAGTCGCACGCTCATCGTCGATCTGCGGAAGGCGGAGCGCGTGTCGTTGTTAGGAGGGGCCAGCGGGACGCCACCTTGTGCCGCTGGAGCGCGCTGCTCGCCCCGATGCCGCGTCCTCAGTCGCGCCCGTATCGGTCTGATACGGGCGCTCCCTGCGTCCTTGCCTCGGAACGAGCAGCGCACTCCGGCGACGAAGGACGTCCCACCGGCCCCTCCTGGCCACGCGTGACGGGCGCCGGAAACGGGATCGCCGACCGCTGGCTCGCAACCGAGCTTCGCCACCTTGTCGCGCTCAAGGCTGTGGCCGAGGAGGGCTCGTTCCGTGCGGCTGCGGCTCGGCTCGGCTACGTGCAGTCGGCCGTCAGCCAGCAGATCGCGTCGCTCGAGGCGATCGTCGGCTGCCGCCTCGTCGACCGCCGCCGCGGCGGCCGCCGGCCGACGCTGACGGAGCAGGGACGGCTGCTGCTCGTCCACGCCGACGCCATCGTCGCGCGAATGCGCGTCGCCGGCGTCGAGCTGGCCGCGAGCGCGCACGGGAAGAGCCGGGTGCTGCGCGTCGGCTCGTTCCAGCACGTCAGCGCCCGGATCGTCCCACACGCGGTCGGGCGCCTCCGTCGCCGCGCGCCGGACGTCGAGGTGACGCTCGTCGAGCACGAGGCGGACGTCGACGTGCTCGAGCCGCTGCGGCGCGGGGAGCTCGATCTCGCCTTCGCGGAGTGGCCGCTCGCGAGCGACGAGTTCGGCGGCCGGGAGGTCTTCGTCGACACGTACGTCGTGCTGGCGGCCGCCGACTCGCCGCTCGTTGCGCTCGGCCGGCCCGTGACGCTCGAGGAGGTCGCGCAGTGCCCTCTGATCGGCCACAGCGGCAAGCGGCCCCGCGTCGAGGCGCACCTGGACGCGCTCGGCCTGCGCCCGACGTTCGTCTTTCGCTCGGACCGCGACGCGACGATCCACGGCCTCGTCGCGGCGCGCGTGGGCGTCGCCGTCGTGCCGCGCTTCTCGATCGATCCGAGCCGCGCGGAGACCGTCGTCCTCGAGCTCGACCCTACCGACGCCGTGCGGCCGTGGCGCGTCGCGCTCGCGTGGCCGGCCGACCGGCCTCCCGGCGAGGCCGCGACTGCGTTCATCTCTGCGACCGAGGAGGCGTGCCGCGCGCTCGGTCTCGCGGCGGCCTGAGAGGTTGGCTCGCAAGAACCCCCTCGCGCCTGCTTGACTCCCGTACATGGACGAGGCCCGGGCGAGCGAGCTGCTGGCGACCGAGCGGGCGCGTATCGAGCGCCAGCTCCGCGAGCTTGGCCCGCTGCCGGACGACGAGCTCGCGCACGCCGACCAGCACCTGGCCGAGGAGGCGACCGAGCTCTACGAGGACGAGTACGAGGCGGGACTGATCGAGCGGCTGCGCAACGAGCTCGAGGCCGTCGAGCGCGCGGAAGCGCGACTCGCGGACGGCACGTACGGCCTCTCGATCGAGAGCGGCGCGCCGATACCGGACGAGCGCCTCGAGCTCGTCCCGACGGCGGAGCGGACCGCCGAAGAGCAAGATCGGTACGAGCGCGGGCGCTGAGCTCGCGCACCGTCAAGCGGCTCACCCTCGTCGCCTCGATCCTCGGGTCGGGGATCACGTTCCTCGACGCGACCGTGATCAACGTCGCGCTGCCGTCGATCACGCGCGACCTCGGCGGCGGGCTGACCGCTCAGCAGTGGGTCGTCGACGCGTACCTGCTCACGCTCGGCTCGCTGATCCTCGTCGGCGGCTCGCTCGGCGACCTCTACGGCGAGCGGCGGATCTTCGGGCTCGGCGTCGCCGGCTTCGGCATCGCGTCGGTGCTCTGCGCGCTGGCGCCGTCGTCGAACTTCCTGATCGCCGCGCGCGGGGTGCAGGGGATCTTCGGGGCGCTGCTCACGCCGAGCTCGCTCGCCGTGATCGCGGCGACGTTCGAGGGCGAGGAGCGAGGCGCCGCGATCGGCACCTGGACGGCCTGGAGCGGGATCTCCACCGTCGTCGGACCGCTGTTCGGCGGCTGGCTGCTCGGGGTCGCGTCGTGGCGCTGGATCTTCCTCATCAACGTGCCGCTCGTGGCCGCCACGCTCGCTGTGGTCCTCGCTGTCGTGCCCGGGCGGGCGCCGACCGAGGCCCGGGGGCGCGTCGACTTCGTCGGCGCTGTGCTCTGCGTGCTCGGCCTGGGCGGCACGGTGTTCGCGTTCATCGAGCAGCCGCACCTCGGCTGGGGTCATCCTGCGATCGACGGCTCGCTCGGCTTGGGCGTCGTCCTCTTCGCGCTGTTCTTGGTCTGGGAGGCGCGCGCCCGGCACCCGATGCTGCCGCTGCGGCTCTTTCTGCGGCGGAACTTCACGGTCACGAACCTCGAGACGCTGATGGTCTACGCCGGCCTGTCCACGCTCACGTTCTTCCTCGTCATCTACCTCCAGCAGACGGTCGGGTACTCGCCGTTCGAGAGCGGGCTCGCGCTGTTGCCGGCGACGATCATCCTCTTCGGGCTCTCGCGCTTGGTGGGGCGACTCTCGATGCGGTTCGGGCCGCGGCTCTTCATGGGCGCGGGGCCGATCCTCGCGGGGCTGGGGCTGCTCCCGCTCGTGCGGCTGGGGCGCCACGCCGACTACTGGACCGACCTGCTGCCGCCGGTCGTCGTCTTCTCGCTCGGCCTCGCGCTGACGGTCGCTCCGCTGACCGCGACGGTGCTCGCCGACGCCGGTCGCGGCGACGCCGGGATCGCCTCGGGCGTGAACAACGCGGTCGCGCGGGTCGCCGGGCTGCTCGGGATCGCGCTCATCGGCCTCGCGGCGAACCGCGCGAACCGGCTCGACGCGCACGGCTTCCACCTCGCGATGCTGATCACGGCCGCGCTCGTCCTCGCAGGTGGCCTGATCGGCGCGCTCGGGATCCGAAACCCGCGCCGCTCGTAGCTTCGCAGTCGCGGCGCTGCTGCGAACTGGCCGGCGGCCAACGCTGACGGGTCCCCTTTTGGCTCCGCTGGGGCGCGCGTGCGCGTCGTTCGTGCCAAACCGGGGTCAGACCCCCGCCTCGGCACGCGGCGGAACTTGTCCGTGCGGCCGCGGTATCGCCCTCAGGTTGTGGGTCCGCGTGCGCGTGTTTCGCGCGGTTTCGGGGTCAGACCCCGGTGTTCGGGGGTCAGACCCCGGCGTTCGCGTTCGAGCCGCGGACACGGGTCTTTCGGCCCGGCTGGGCGGCGCCCGGTCCCGAGCAAGCGTGGCGCGCCGGCAACCGCTCCGCCGGACCGAACTGGGAGGCAGCCGCGCTCACCGAAGTGTCAGGACGCTACTCGGGCCAGAAATCCGGCAGGATCTCGGCTTCCGCTTCCTCGGCGGTGGCGGCCTTCGTCGAGACGATGACGAGCTCGGCGTCCTCGGGGCGCTCGTTCCACACCGAGCGCCACGTGCTGGCCGGGACGCGGACGGCGCAGCCCGCCGGCACGTCGAGCACCTCTTCTCCGAGCTTGAACTGGAGCTCGCCCTTGAGGACGAAGTAGAGCTCCTCCTGCGACTTGTGCCGGTGGCCGTAGCCGCCCTTGCCGCCCGTGTGTTGCGGCATCCGCCGCCACGTGAGCGCGACCTGCTCGGCGCCGAGGGGACCCGTCAGCATCCGCATCTCGCCGGGGTAGTCGCCGAGGACGTCGTCCGCGTCCTCTCGCTTGATGATCGTGTAGTCGGCCATGCGGCGACCTTAACCCCTCTGGAAGAATCGGAGCAATGGCGGAGTCCGCCGCGGCCGAGCTCGTCTTCGACCACGTGACGAAGCGGTATCCGGGTCAGGAGCGGCCGGCGGTCGACGACCTTTCGCTGACGATCCCGGCGGGCGACCTGTGCGTCCTCGTCGGCCCCTCGGGCGGCGGCAAGACGACCGCGATGAAGATGGTCAACCGCCTGATCACGATCACCGAGGGCGACATCACGATCGACGGCCGCGGCGTGCGCGGAATGGACCTGACGGAGCTCCGCCGCGGGATCGGCTACGTGATCCAGCAGGTCGGGCTCTTCCCGCACATGACGGTCGAGGGGAACGTGGCCACTGTGCCGCGGCTGCTCGGCTGGCAGAAGCAACGGATCCGCGCCCGGGTCGGCGAGCTGCTCGAGCTCGTCGGCCTCGACCCCGACCGCGACCGCCGCCGCTACGCGTCCGAGCTCTCGGGCGGCCAGCGCCAGCGCGTCGGCCTGGCGCGCGCGCTCGCCGCGAACCCGCCGCTGATGCTCATGGACGAGCCCTTCGGGGCGATCGACCCCATCACGCGCGCCCGGCTCCAGGACGAGTTCCTCCGCCTCCATAACGAGCTGCGCAAGACCGTGATCTTCGTCACGCACGACATCGACGAGGCGATCAAGATGGGCGACCGGATCGCGATCCTTCGCGAGGGCGGCCGGCTGGCCCAGTACGACACGCCGGACGGCATCCTCGGCAACCCGGCGGACGAGTTCGTGGAGCGGTTCGTCGGGCCCGACCGCGCGCTGAAGCGGCTCGCGCTGCGAACGCTCGGCGAGCTCGACCTGCGTTCCGCCGACGGCTCGCGGCCCGACCTGCCCCGCCTGCCGCGCGAGGCGACTCAACGAACCGCGATCTCGGTCCTCGTCGGCGCCCACGCGGAGCGGCTCGCCGTGACCGGAGACGACGGCGACGTCCTCGGCGTGGTCACGCGCGACGACCTCGTGACATGACTCCGGGCGCGAGCGGGCCGGTCATCCCGAACTTCGGGCACGCGAGCTCGTGCGTGACCCAGAACCGCTTCTTCTGCACCGACTGGTTCCGCGCGCACTGGGACGACACGCTTCAGCCCGCGCTCTTCGAGCACATCCGCCTCAGCGCGATCGCCGTCGCGATCGGGTTCGTCCTCGCGTTCGCGCTGGCCCTGGTCGCGTACCGCGTGCGCCGGCTCGACCACCCGATCGGGCTTGCCTCCGACTTCCTTTACACGATCCCGAGCCTCGCGCTCTTCCAGCTGCTCGTCCCGATCACCGGGCTGACGGTGACGACGGTCGAGGTCGCGCTCGTCAGCTACACGCTCCTGATCCTCTACCGGAACACGCTCGAGGGCCTGCGCGGCGTGCCGGAGGACGTGCGCGAGGCGGCACGCGGGATGGGCTACACGAGGACGCAGTCGCTCATCCGGGTCGAGATTCCGCTCGCGGTGCCGGCGATCGTCGCGGGCCTTCGGATCGCGACCGTCTCGACCGTCTCGATCGCGACGGTGGCCGCGTTCGTGATCCCCGAGGGTCTTGGCCGGCCGATCTTCGTCGCGCTCTCGACGAACGTGTTCAAGACGGAGATCATCGCCGCGGGCGGGCTCGCGATCGCGCTTGCGCTGACGGCCGACGGCCTGCTCGTCGTACTCCAGCGTGTGCTGACCCCCTGGGCGCGGAGGCAGCGGCTTTGATCCTCGCCGACCAGTTCCGGCCGGGCACGTTCGTCGACGCGTTCCGCTTCATGGGCGACAACCTCGACCTGCTCGCGCACAAGACGCTGGAGCACATGGAGCTCTCGGGTGCGGCGCTCGGGATCGCTCTCGTGCTCGCGCTGCCGCTCGGCGTCTGGCTCGGGCATCTGCACCGCGGCTCGTTCGTCGCGATCAACGCGTCCAACTTCGGCCGCGCGCTGCCGAGCCTCGTCCTGATCGCCTTCGGCCTGACGATCCTCGGGATCGGCTTCTGGAACAACACCGTCGCGCTCGTCGTGCTCGCGATTCCGCCGATCCTGACGAACGCGTTCTTCGGCGTCGACGGCGTCGACCGCGACGTGGTGGAGGCTGCGCGCGGCATGGGGATGACGGGGCGCCAGATGCTGCTTCGCGTCGAGCTCCCGCTGGCGCTGCCGCTCGTCTTCGCCGGGATCCGGATCGCGGCCATCTTCGTGATCGCGACCGCCACGATCGCGGCGATCGCCGGCGGCGGCGGCCTCGGCGAGATCATCGTCAACCAGGCGAGCTACCGCCTGGCGGGCGTCGTCGCGGCGTCGCTCTGGGTCTCGTTTCTTGCATTCGCGGCGGCCGGTCTCCTGGCCGTCGCGCAGCGCGCGCTCTCGCCGAGAGGTGCGCGCGGCGGGTAGGGTCCGCCGCGTCGTGTCCACAACGGGCAAGGGAGGGTAGATGGTTCGCAAGCACACGCGGCGCGCCGCCAAGGCCGCGTTCGCAATCGCACTGGGGGTCCCACTCGTTTTAGGCGGGACTGCGGCCGCATCCCACTCGGCCGCCGCGAAGAAGCCGGCGATCATCGTCGGCACGAAGAACTTCCCTGAGCAATTCATCCTCGGCCAGCTCTACAAGCAGGCCCTCCAGGCAAAGGGCTTCAGGGTCAAGTACAAGGAGAACATCGGGAGCTCGGAGCTGATCGACACCGCGCTCACGAGCGGGAAGATCAACTTCTATCCCGAGTACACGGGCGTGATCGTCCAGGTGCTCGCGCACAAGACGTCGCCGTCGACGGCCGGGGCGACGTTCGTGGCGGCGAAGAAGTTCGAGGAGGGGCGCGGCTTCACGCTGCTCAGGCGGACGCCGTTCTACGACTCGGACGCCTTCGGCACGCTCACCACGACCGCGAAGAAGTACAACCTGAAGACGATCGAGGACGTGAAGAAGGTCTCGACGAAGCTCCAATACGGCGGCTTCCCCGAGTGCCAGACCCGGATCACGTGCTTCAAGGGCCTGACGGACGTCTACGGGCTCACGAACCTCTCGTTCGTGCCGCTGTCGGGGATCAGCATCTACACCGCTCTCGACCAGGGGAAGGTGGACGCAGGTGACGTGTTCACGACCGACCCGCAGCTCGCGAGCGGCAAGTACACGATCCTGACGGACACGAAGCACATCTTCGGGTTCCAGAACGTCGCGCCGGTCGTGTCGAAGAAGATCACGAAGGCGTACGGGCTGAAGTTCGCGAAGACCGTGAACGCCGTCAGCGCCAAGCTCACGCTGAAGGCGATGATCGCGATGAACAAGGCCGTGATCATCGACAAGCAGTCGGCCGCGGCAGTGGCCTCGGCCTTCCTCAGGGCGAACCACCTGAAGAAGTAGGCGCTTGCGCGTCGTCGTAGTAGGCGGAGGGTCCACGGGCGAGCACTTCGTCGGGGCCCTCCGCCGGCTCGACGCCGAGTGCGAGATCACGCTCGTCGAAAACCGCCTCGTCGGCGGCGAGTGCTCCTACTGGGCGTGCATGCCGACGAAGACGATGCTGCGCGCGACGGAGCTCGTCGGCGCAGCGCGCTACGCGCCGGGCGTGGCGATCCCCGAGCTCGACCTGGAGCGCGTCTTCTGGTGGCGCGACCAGGTCGTCGACGGGCGTGACGACTCGGCGCAGGTCGCGTGGCTCGCGACGCAGCGTGCCGAGTTCGTCCG
>DASUZD010000010.1:0-7140 GCA_036377055.1 Gaiellaceae bacterium
GAGACCGCGGCCGAGGGCGGCGGCGGCGTGGTCGGGTGGCACTACCCGGACGAATGGGACAACGGGCTCCCGTCGGACGTGACCGCGGCCACGCTCCAAGCGACGGCCGCTCCGGCGACGCCGCCGCTCCTCAGCTTCCTCACGCTCACGAATCACTTCTACAGCTACGCAGCGCCGCTCCCGCAGGGTCGCGGGATGTACCCGGTGCTGGCGCAGGCCGCCAACGTGCTCGGGTTCGACCTCTACCCGCTCCAGGTCTGGTGCCGCGCCGACGCGTTCGGACACGTCTACGAGTCGCAGCGCGAGCTCGTTCAGCTCGCCGCCGGGAAGCCGACGTACCAGTGGATCGAGGCTGCGCCGATGGAGCACTGCCCGCAGCCGGAGCTGGCGCCGACGGCCCAAACCGTGCGCGCCGAGAGCTGGCTTGCGATCGCCGGCGGCGCGACGGCGATCGGCTACTTCCCGAACGGCTGGACCGAAGGGATCGACCAGGAGATCACTCGAACCGATCGCGAGATCCAGGAGCTCGCGCCCGCGCTGCTCGCGATGCCCGTGACGGCGCAGTCGGATCAGCCCGCGATCAAGGTGAGCGCTCGGATCTTGAACGGCGCGGTCTACGTCATCGCGGTGAACTCGAGCAACGCGCTCGTCCCCGCGAAGATCGGCCTGCCGGAGCTCTACGACGACAAGCTCGACGTCTACGACGAGCACCGCCAGGTGCAGGCCGCAGGCGGGGCGTTCACCGACGTCTTCGAGCCGCTCCAGGTGCACGTGTACATAGCGGCCCCGCAGCTGGGGAAGACGGAGAGCGCCGCGACGACGAGCTTCGACCGGTTCGAGGAGCCGGAGCCGCCCACCGAGCCGAAGCCCGAGCCCGGCTTCGGGCCTGTGCTGCCCTAAGGCGCCGACTTGGCGGCGCCGACCATCAGGACGTGCGGGCTTTGCCCGTGCGTCCGTCTGCAAGGACCGGTCGACACATACCGAACTCGCTTCGAGACGTCTATGAGGTGAAGGCCGCGACGATCGCGTCGTGCAGCGCGCCGTTCGTCGAGAGCGCAGGCGCACCGGGGACATGAGGCGAGCCGTCGAGCGCGGAGAAACGGCCGCCGGCCTCCTCGACGATCAGCTGTACGGCCGCGACGTCCCAGCGCTCGAGCGCGGTGTCCACGGCGACGTCCGCCGCGCCCTCGGCGACGAGGACGTGCATCCAGAAGTCGCCGAAGCCGCGCTCGACCCAGGCGCGCCCGGCGAGCTCGAGGAACCGGTCGCTGAGCCCGGCCCGCGCGAACGAGCGCGCGCTCGTGTAGCAGAACGTCGCGTCCTCGATCCGGCGGACGCCGGAGACGCGAATCGCGCTGCCGTCCGCGAACGCGCCGCCGCCGCGCGACGCCCACCAGCGTCGCCCGAGCGCCGGCGCCGAGGCCACGCTCGCCGCGAGCTCGCCGTCGCGCTCGAGCGCGATCAGCGTCGCCCAGATCGGGATCCCGCGGACGAAGTTCCGCGTTCCGTCGATCGGGTCGAGCACCCAGAGCGCAGCCTCGTCACCGGCGCCCACGCCGAGCTCCTCGCCGAGCACGGCCTCCCCCGGCCGTCCGGCCCCGATTGCGATGCGGAGCGCCTCCTCGACCGCGCGGTCGGCGTCGGAGACGGGCGTCAGGTCGGGCTTCGTCTCGACCTGGAGGTCGGTGGCGCCAAAGCGCGTGAGGGAGATCGAGTCGGCGAGGTCGGCGAGCTGGAGCGCGAACGCGAGGTCGTCGTCCACCTCTCGACCCTAACCGGTGTCAGCTACCGCCTCTTGACGACCGTGAACTTCGGCTTCGCGATCCGCACCATGACCGGCTTCGACCACGACATTGCGCGGGCGGTTCCGGGGAGCAAGAAGTCGAGCCCGCGGACGCGGTACCACCACGTGCCGGGCGGGAGCGGTCCGCGCTGCGCGCCGTTCTGGTTCACGACCTTCCGGTCGAGGAGCGCCGAGGTCGCGAAGGTGACCTTCTCGTAGCGCTCCTTCGTCACCGGGTCGACGGGGCGCCACGGGTAGCGGCTCGGGCTCCACTGGATCTGGTACTCGTCCGCGCCGAGCGCCGGCTTCCACGCCACGAGCGGCGAGCCGTAGAAGGACGGCTTCGAGCCCGTCGCCTGGACGAGGCGGCCGGCCGGCGAGAGGCCGGTGACGAACGGCGCGCCCGAGACGGTGACGGCCGGCTCGTTCGTCTTCCCGAAGGCCTGCACGCGGCCGGCGGCGCACGCGTCCTGCGGCATGTCGAGCTCGTGGTACTCGACGAGCGTCTGCGGGAAGAAGACGCGCTCGCCGACCTCGTGGAAGTACGTGAGCGGTGCGGCGAGCGTCAGGACGCGACCGGCGACTGACACGACCTGGGCGAGCTCCTGCGTCTCACCGTCGCCGATCAGGATCGTCGAGAGCGGGCCGAAGCCGAGGCTGTCGTTGACGACCAGCTGGTTGTCGCCGGACTTGGCGCGCACGGCGACGAAGGTCGAGAGGTTCGCTGCCACCACCGGCTCGGCCGGCACGACCGTCCAGTAGTAGCGGCCGTTCGGCCAGCCGCTGTCCCAGAGGTCGATCGGCGCTCCGCTCTCCTTCGGCGTACCCGGAAGCGGAGTCGTCGCCTCCGGCGGCGGGGGCGTCGCCGAGGGATCGGGAAGCGTGCCGCCGCTCGAGTCGCTTCCGCTCGGCGGGTTCGTCGGCGGCTTGTCCGACTCGGTCGTCTGGATCGGCGAGCTGTCGCGCATGAACGTCTTGCCCTCCGTCCCGTCCTTGAGGTACTGCTGCGGTGCGACGAAGAGCTGGTTCACGAGCCCGGGAAGGTTGAGCGGCCCGGTCATCCGCGGCGCGTAGGCGGGACTGCCGACGAGAGCGCCTTTGAAGACGACGTTCACGCAGTCGCTGTCGCTGAAGACGTAGACGCGGTAGAGCTCGCCGGGCTTGCCGTCCAGGGACCTGTCCCCGCCGAACGCGAACCCCGGCGTCAGGCGGTGCGCAGTGGGCTGCGCGTCCGTGCTCGTCGCGTCGGAGGTCGCGGCGACGTCGTGCAGGACACCGGTCTCGAACGCCGGGTTCGTCGAGGTCTGGACGGGGCTCCACGGGCCGTACGTGACCGTGGGCAAGAAGTTCGGTAGCGCGCCGTACGTCTTCCGCACCGCCCGAACGCGCCAGTGGACGACGTCCGGCCACGGCGATTGGTGATGGAAGGTGTAGTACTCACGCTCGTCGGCGGCGTTCGTCTTCGTCCGGATGATCTTGTTTGGCTCCACGAACCAGACGTCGTAGGCGCTCGCGCCGTCGACCGGCGTCCACTGGACGAGGCCGGGATACTCCGTGCCGGGCAGCTTCGTCGGCACGTCCGACCAGCGCATGTTCAGGCCGTACGGCGCGCTCCACGCGCTCGTCGAGCCGTCCGGCGCGATCGCGCGCACGTGGGCGTAGAGCGCGTAGGGCTTGCCGGTCAGCCAGGGCAGCGACGCCGTCACCGAGACGGCAGGCGTCTTCAGCGTGTTCGAGGAGAAGACGATCGAGCCCTCGTCGAACGCGTCGCTCGTCCCGAGCTCGAACTCGTAGAGCGCGGCGTTCCGCACCGGCGACCACGCGAACGACGGGGTGCGCGAGAACGTGTGCGCCTGAGCCTCGTCGACGCGGACGAGGAACGGCTTCAAGCCGTTGGGCGTCGCGGGCGGGCGCGCGCGGTGCGGCTCGGCCTGCGCGGTGGCCGCGAGGACGAGGATGGTGGAGCACGCCGCAGCGAGACGGAGGACGAACATCGCCAACGGCTTGTGTCGGCAGCTACTGGGGCTCGGCAGTCACTCGTTCGAGGGACAGACCGGCCGCGAGCACGAGCGCGTCCTCTCCCGGCTTCCCGACGAGCTGGACGGACGCAGGGAGACCGTGCTCGGCGAGGCCGCACGGCAACGCGAGCGCGGGCCAGCCGAGCACGTTGAACGGGTACGTGAACTGCGTGAGGAGACCGCGGTCGTCGTTCGTGATCGAACCGACCGGCGGAGCGACCATCGCGAGCGTCGGCGTGAAGACGAGGTCGAACGGCTCGACGAGCTCGAGGCAGCGTTCGCGGTACCGCTCGCGCTCGGCGGCGGCGGCGTCGGCCTCCCGCTCGGAGACCTTGAAGCAGTCCTCCAGCTTCTCGCGCACGTCCTCGCCGTAGCTGTCGGCGTGCTCGGGGTAGAGCGCCTCGTGCACGCGCGCGACCTCATACGTGAAGGCTCGGTAGATGTGGCGCGGCTCCGGCAGTTCGAGCGTCTCGCGCGCGCCGAGCAGCGCTGCGGCCTCCTCGACCCGGGCACGGACGAGCGGCTCGGCGCGATCGAGCCAGGCCGTCGCGACGCGAAGCTCGCTGGGTTCGACTGGGCTCGCGGGGACATGACCCGGGGTCAGGCCCTGGAGCATGTCCGCGCAGGCGCTGACGGTTCGGGCCATGGGCCCTGCGTGGTCGAAGCTCGGCGCGAGCGGGAAGCAGCCTTCGAGCGAGACGAGGCCGAAGCTCGGCTTGAATCCGACGATCCCGCAGCAGGCCGCCGGGATCCGGATCGAGCCGCCGGAGTCGGTTCCGAGCGCTGCGTCGGCGAGACCCGCCGCGAGCGCAGCCGCGGAGCCGCCGCTCGAGCCGCCGGCGATCCTTCCCGTCGCGAGCGGATTGGGCACCGTCCCGAAGTGCGGGTTCTCCGAGGTGACGCCGTACGCGAACTCGTGGAGGTTCGTCTTGCCGACGTTCGCGTAGCCGGCGGCCTCGAGCCGCACGACCGCCTCCGCGGTGCGGTCCGGGACGTGGTCGGCGAAGACGATCGACCCGTAGGTCGTGACCAGTCCGGCCGTGTCGAAGAGGTCCTTGACCGCGAGCCTGACCCCAGGCCGTGGCTCTTCCGGCCGTGCGAGAAAGATCCCGTCGGGAGCCGTCAGTCGAGAGCGAGGTAGAGCAGCGCGACCCCGATCGTCCCGCCGAAGATCAGGAGCGCGAGCGCGAACAGCGCCCAGCCGAGGAGCACGTTGCGGCGCGCGAGGTCGGCCTCGGGGTCGCGCGGCTGGACGTGCGTCTGCGGCGGCAGCGGCTCGCGGAGCGGCTGCGTCATCCGATCACCGCGTCGACAGCCATGGCCGCGAAGAGCAGCGCGAGGTAGAGGAGCGAGTAGTGGAAGAGCAGGCTGGCGCGCCGCGGCGTCGTCTCCCGCCGCAGCCGGCGCGCGAGCTCGAGGAACCACGCGCCGAGAAGCGCCGCTGCGACGACATAAGCCGGGCCGAACCGTCCCCATGCGAGCGGCAGCAGGCTGAAGCCGACCAGCACGAGCGAGTAGAGGACGATCTGCCGCGTCGTCTCCCGCTCGCCGCGGACGACCGGGAGCATCGGCACGCCCGCTGCCTCGTAGTCGCGCCGGATCAGCAGCGCGAGCGCCCAGAAGTGCGGCGGCGTCCAGAGGAAGACGAGCCCGAAGAGGAAGAGGGCCGTCAGCGTCAGGTCGCCGGTCGCGGCCGCATAGCCGACGAGCGGCGGGATCGCGCCGGCTGCGCCGCCGATGACGATGTTCTGCGGCGTCGAGCGCTTGAGCCACCGCGTGTAGACGAGCACGTAGAAGAGGTTCCCGGCGAGCGCGAGCACCGCCGCGAGGACGTTCACGAGCGACGCGAGCAGGACGAACGAGAACGCGGACAGGGCGAGCCCGAACTCGAGCGCGCGCGGCGCGGGCACGCGTCCCGCCGCGACTGGTCGCCGCTTCGTGCGTTTCCCCATCAGCCGGTCGATGTCGCGGTCGAGCACGTGGTTCAGCGCGCTCGCGCCGCCGCACGCCAGCGCGAGCCCGGCCATCGTCGCGGCGACGAGGCCGAGACCGGGCGCACCGCCTGCGCCGACGAACATCCCGCCGAGACCGGTGATCAGCAGCAGCGACATGATCCGCGGCTTCGTCAGCGTCACGTAGTCGCGCCACGGCCCCGACGCGACCGGCTCGCCGCGGAAGGTCTGCACGGTGACGACGAGCGTCGCGGCGAACGCCGCCGCCGCTGCTGCGAGATGGACGCCCTCGTGGGTCGCCAGCGCCGCCGTCCCGAAAAACGCCACCGCGGCAACAACGCCCGGCAAGAGCCGGCGGTGCCGGAGCGCGGCGGCTGTCGCGAGCGCCGCGAGCGGCGGCAGCGCCAGCGCCGAGAGGAGTCGGTGCGCGGTCCCGAGCGCGAGCGCGCCGCTGACGACGGCGACGAGCGTCGCAGCCGAGGCGGCGAACGCCGTCAGCCGCAGCCACGGCCCGGGAGCGAGCCTAGAAGACACCCTGCTCCGCGAGCCTGCGGCGAAGGTCGCGCAACGGCCGAGCGCTCGTGACGTAGGGAAGGGTGTCGAAGTTCCAGGCCGGCGGCGGCGAGGTCGTGTACCACTCGAGCGTGTCCGCGAGCCACGGGTCGTTTCCGACCCGCGGCCCGACCTGCGCGGTCCGGACGGCGTTCGTCAGGAACACGAGGACGCCGAGCGCCAGGATCCCCGAGCCGACCGTCGAGGCGAGGTTGTACGCCTCCCACAGGCCGTGGTGGTCGTACGTGTAGATCCGGCGCGGCATCCCGAGCAGGCCGAGCATGTGCTGGGGAAAGAACGTGAGATTGAAGCCGACGAACGTCAGCCAGAAGTGGAGCTTCCCGAGCCGCTCGTCCAGCACACGCCCGAACATCTTCGGCCACCAGTAGTAGAGCCCGGCGAAGATCCCGAACGCGGTTCCGCCGAAGAGGACGTAGTGCATGTGCGCGACCACGTAGTACGTGTCCGTCACCTGCCAGTCGACCGGGAAGGCGGCGAGGAAGATCCCGGAGAGGCCGCCGATCGTGAAGAGGCCGACGAAGCCGAGCGCGAACAGCATCGGCGTGTCGAAGATCAGGTTGCCGCGCCAGGTCGTCGCGATCCAGTTGAAGATCTTGATCCCGGTCGGCACGGCGATCGTCATCGACGAGAGCATGAAGAAGACGTTCAGGTAGGTCGGCATGCCGACGCTGAACATGTGGTGCGCCCAGACGAGCATGGAGTAGAACCCGATCGCGACCGTCGAGAAGGCGATCGCCTTGTAGCCGAAGATCGGCTTCCGCGAGAAGACCGGGATCACCTCCGAGATGATCCCCATCGCGGGCAGCACCATCAC
>DASUZD010000011.1:0-9354 GCA_036377055.1 Gaiellaceae bacterium
CGGCACGTGTACGAGCGCGTGTCCGTCGTGGGCATGGCGCTCGTCCTGATGCTCTTCTTCATCGGGCTCTCGAACGACGTCGGCCGCGTCGGCGGCGGCTGACCGCCGCTAGTAGCGCCGCGACCAGGGCGTAATCGCCCTCGCCGGCGCGGCGACGGCGCCTGCCGACCGTGCCACGCCGGCGAACGTCCCCAGCTTCGCCGACCACTCCGTGTCGAAGACGCAGCTGTAGTGCGTTCCTTGGTAGTCGCCGGTCGCACTGATGTGCACGATGCCCTGTGCGTTGCCGGCGGTGTCGAGCTTTCCTCGGATGTAGCTGCCCGTGAACTCGCCGCCCGAGTCGTCCTCGAAGTCGAACGTCAAGTCGGGCTGAATCGGCGTGAGGCCGTGCGTCTGAAGGGTGGCCTGAACCGTCACGTCGGGCTGCTGGCAATGCACCTTGAGCTCGAAGTTCGCGTTCGTGAAGGAGTGGCCGTCGGGCGTGACGTCGAAGCAGATGCCGAACCCGTTGTTGGTGAAGCCGCAGTAGTGGCCGGGCTTCGCCGTCGGCGGCGGAGGCGGTGGGGGCGGGGGTGGCGGCGGTGGAGGAGGCGGCGGGGGTGGAGGCGGTGGCGGGGGTGGAGGCGTCGGTTGCGGCGCCGGCTTCAGCCCGATGACGACCTCGCAATCGGGCGCGACCTTGTCGCGCGGGTCGCCGTAGACGGTGTCGCGGCCGGGGCCGCAGAAGAACCGATCGGCGCCAGGTCCGCCGTAGAGGCGGTCGGCGCCGCCGCGTCCGTAGATGGTGTCGTTCCCGCCCTTGCCGTAGATCGCGTCGGCGCCCGGCGTGCCGCGCAGCACGTCGGCGTGACTCGTACCCACGATCGTCTTCGCGCCCGCCGCGCCGACCATGGTCAGCGTCCCGAGAACGACGAGCGCGATCAGTACTAGCCTGCCGCCGCCGCGCATCTTTCTGTCAACAAAGGTACTCCTCCCTCACGGCCGCTACAAGGGGGCCTCTACAATCGCCGCGATGGCGAGCGAGCGGCAGATCTCCGTCGGCGGGGTCAAGATCGGGGGCGGCGCTCCGGTCGTCGTGCAGTCGATGACGCTGACCATGACGCACGACGTCGAGGCGACGACCGCGCAGATCGCGGCGCTCGCCTCCGCGGGCTGCGAGGTCGTTCGCTGCGCGGTCCCGAAGAACGAGGACGCGGAGGCGCTCCGGCGGATCGTCCGCTTCTCGCCGATCCCGGTGATCGCGGACATCCACTTCAACGCCTCGCTCGCGCTGAAGGCGATCGACGCCGGCGTCGCGGCCGTCCGCATCAACCCCGGCAACATCGGCGGCCCCGAGAAGGTCGAGCAGGTCGTGCGCGCCGCGAAGAAGGCCGCCATCCCGATGCGCATCGGGGCGAACGCAGGCTCGCTGCCGCAGCACCTCCAGGAGCTGGCGCGCAAGGACACAGCCGAGGCGCTCGTCGTCGAGGCGCTCGAGCAGGTCGAGCTCCTCGAGAGGCTCGACTTCCGCGACTTCAAGATCTCGGTGAAGGCGAGCCACGTGCCGACGATGATCCGCGCCTACCGGTTGCTCTCCGAGAAGGTCCCGTACCCGCTCCACCTGGGAGTCACGGAGGCGGGCACGCCGTTCTCCGGCTCGATCAAGAGCGCGGTCGGGATGGGCGCGCTGCTCATGGACGGGGTCGGCGACACGATCCGCGTCTCGCTCACGGCAGACCCGGTCAAGGAGGTCGAGGTCGCGTGGGAGATCCTGAAGGCTCTCGGCCTACGGGAGCGCGGCCCGGTGATGATCTCGTGCCCGAGCTGCGGCCGCGACAACGTCGGCGTCGAGAAGCTCGCGGTCAAGGTCGAGGAGCGGCTTCGCGCCTACGTGCAGCCGTTCGAGGTCGCCGTGATGGGCTGCGCCGTGAATGGCCCCGGCGAGGCGGGCGACGCCGACTTCGGCATCGCGGGCGGCCGCGACGTGGGCTTCATCTACGCGCACGGGCGCGTGCTGAAGAAGGTCTCGTCCGACATCCTGATCGACGAGCTCTTCCACGAGATCGACCGCTGGATCGAGGGCGGCATGCAGCGCCCGAAGCGCCTGAAGATGGCCAAGCCGGCCGCGCTCGCGATGGCCGAGGCAAGCCTGATCCCACTCGACTGACGCCGCCACGGCGCGTCCGACCGCGCTCTGCGGAGACGACGTGACGCTTCCGAGCAACTTCGGGGTCAGACCCAACCCGCCGCTCGACCACGTTCGTCGCGGAAGTACGGGCAGAACGCCTGCGGCCTGTGCGCGATCGGCGCAGCTTCCGGCGCAAACCGGGGTCAGACCCCGGGGTGGCCGAAAGCGCCAGAGCGGCAAGGCGCCAAGCGACATGATCCGTGCGGTCAGGCTCGAGCTTGCTCCGCTCGAGCGGCTGAACCGCCTCCGCCGCTCCTCGGGATCCGCGGCGGCAGCCTGGGCCTGCGAAGATCTCAGGGCGCGGATAGCCTGCGGCGACAACGTGCTCGCCCGCGCCTCCAAGCTCTTTCTACCCACGCTCCGCGAGGACCCGGCCGACGCCGAGGCCGTCAGCCACAAGTTCCTGGTCCGCGGCGGGTTCGTGCGCCAGCTCGCGGCGGGAATCTGGAGCTTCACCCCGCTCGGCTGGCGCGTGCACCGGAACATCGAGCAGATCATCCGCGAGGAACTGGACGCGATCGGCGCGCAGGAGTGGCTCGGGCCGGTGATGACGCCGGTCGAGCTCTGGCAGGCGACGGGCCGAGCGGGGATCCCCGAGATCATCCACGTCCACGACCGCCTCGGCCGCGACTTCATCCTCCCCATGACGCACGAGGAGACGTTCACGTTCCACGCGCGGGAGATCCAGAGCTACCGCGAGCTGCCGCAGGTCTGGTACCACTTCCAGACGAAGGAGCGGGACGAGCCGCGGCCGCGCGGCGGCCTGATTCGCGTCCGCGAGTTCATCATGAAGGACTCGTACTCGTTCGACCGCGACGCCGAGGGGCTGGAGCGGAGCTTCCGGCTTCACGAGGGCGCATACCACCGGATCTTCGAGCGCTGCGGTCTCGAGACGCACGAGGTCGAAGCCGAGTCCGGAATCATGGGCGGAAGCGCGTCGATGGACTTCCTGGCGCCCGCGGGCTCGGGTGAGAACACGCTCGTCACGTGCGAGAACGGCGACTTCGCCGCCGACCTCGAGATCGCGCGAACCATCCCGCGGCCTCCGACGTTCCCCGAGCCGCTCGCGAAGCCGCAAGAAGTCGAGACGCCCGGCGTGACCACGATCGACGAACTCGCCGAGCTGCTCGGGATCGACCCGGGGGCGACGTCGAAGGCGATGCCCGTCGTGAAGAAGGACGGGACGCTCGTGCTCGGCCTCCTGCGCGGCGACGACCGCCTCGAAGAGGCGAAGATGATCGGGGCGCTCGGGTCCGCCTACCGGCCGGCCACGGAGGAGGAGATCCGCGAGGCATTCGGGGCCGATCCGGGCTCGCTCGGGCCGATCGGGTTCGATGGCGAGGTGATCGCCGACGACGCGCTCCGCGAGGGGCAGTTCGTCGCGGGCGCGAATCGGACCGGGTGGCACCTGCGCGGCGTCGAGGCAGGCCGCGACTACCAGCCACGTTTCGCCGACCTCCGTCAGTCACAAGAAGGAGATACCTGCCCCAACTGTGGCGGCAGGCTTCGCTTCCAGATCGCGATCGAGGTCGGCCACATCTTCAAGCTCGAGACGAAGTACTCTGAGCCGCTCGGGGCTCGATTCGTCGACGAGGACGGCTCCGAGAAGACGCTGATGATGGGCTGCTACGGGATCGGGCCGGGACGCATCATGGCCGCGGCTGTGGAGCAGCACCACGACGAGCACGGCATCGCGTGGCCGGCGTCGATCGCTCCCTACGACGTGCACGTCGTCTCGCTTCCGGGGGCGGAGGAGATCGCGGAGCGCGCGGCGGAGCGGCTCTCGCAGGCCGGTCACGACGTGCTCCTCGACGACCGCGACCGCCGCGCGGGCGAGAAGTTCGCCGACGCCGACCTGATCGGCATCCGGATGCGGGTCACAGCAGGGCGCAAGAGTCTCGAGGACGGGGCGGTCGACGTTCGCGACCGAGCGACCGGCGAGGAGCGGCGCGTCCCCGTGGAGGAACTCTAGGTATGGCCCGCAAGCGCCGCTTCAGCGACGAGCCCTTCGGCCCGACTGTCGAGCGGCTGATGAACGAGGCCGGCGTGACCTACCGCGGCCTGGCCGAGAAGACGAGGCTCTCCGCCGGCTACCTCAACCACCTCGTCCACGGGAACCGGCCGGTGCCCTCGAACGAGGTCGTGGAGACGCTCGCGACCGCGCTCGGCGTCGAGCCGGCCCACTTCCGCGAGTACCGCCTGCGCGTGATCACGGAGCGGCTCGAGGCTATGCCCGAGCTGATCGACCGGCTTTACAGGCGGCTGGGCACCTAAGGCGCCTACTCGGCGGCGCCGACATTCAGGCCACGCGGGCTCTGCCCGCGTGGCCGTCTGCAATGACCGGTCGACACCGCAGGTTTCGGCAAGTGGGCTTAGGTCGGAGGCCTCTTTGGCCGATACCTCGTCCGCGGCGATGACGAGGACCAGATTCCTAGCGGTGGGCGTGGCCCTGCTCGCGGCGTTGGTCGCGGCCGGGCCGGCGGCCGCGCGCGACGTCCTCCGCGCGCGGGACGTTCCGCGCGCCTTCGCCCGTACGCAGGCGTTCAGCCCGGTCACGTGGTGCGGGAGCGGCCCGTCTCCGATCGGCCGCGAGCCTTCGGTCGAGGTCTCGTCGCCGAACCAGATCCACGTCGTCTACGCCGTGCCGTCCGACGCGCCCGACCGCTTCGCGTCGCTCGCCTCGCCGATCGCGACCGACATCGCCGCGATCGACGCGTGGTGGCAGCGGCAGGACCCGACCCGCACACCGCGTTTTGACCTGTTCCCGTTCCCGAACTGCTCCTCGCGCTTCGGGCTGCTCGACCTCGGCTACGCGCGCCTGCCGCACCCGGCCGCCTACTACGCCGGTGATGGCGGCGAGCTCCGCCTCGGCGCCGACCTCGACGTCTTCGCGCACTCGGCGAAGGTGAAGAACCTCGTCTTCTACGAGGGCGCGCTCGACGACCCGGACATCTGCGGCTCGACCGACTTCCTCGCCGAGAACGACGGCGGCCGGTTCGGGTTCGCGTTCGTCTACCTCGACTCGGATTGCCCGAACGACTCCGGCCGTGGCGAGTTCACCGCCCGCGTCGCCGCCCACGAGCTCCTCCACAACCTCGGCGCCGAGCCGGACGGGGGACCGCCGCACGCCTGCCCGGACGAGAACGCAGGCCATCCGTGCGACAGCCCCACGGACATCCTCTTCCCGTACGTGACCTTCGGGGCCACGCTCGACGGGGCGGTGCTCGACTACGGTCGCGACGACTATTACGGCCACTCCGGCTGGTGGTGGGACGTGCAGGACTCGGCCTGGCTGATGCACCTGCCGCAGTTCACGCTCGCGCTGAACGTGAGCGCGACCGGCAGCGCGACCGGATCGATCGCGATGACGGCGCCGACGGAGCTCGGCTGCGCCTCCGCGTGCACCGAGTCGCTCGACAACGGCACGCACGTCGCGCTGGTCGCGCAGCCCGCGAAGGGCGCGCGCTTCGTCGGCTGGAGCGGCGCGTGCACGGGCACCGGTTCGTGCGCGCCGACGATGGACGCGGCCAAGGCGGTCACGGCCGAGTTTGCGCCGGCGGCTGTCCGCATCAGCGTGACCCGAACCGGCCGCGGCACCGTCACGAGCACGCCGGCCGGGATCTCGTGCCCGAGCCGCTGCGCGGCGACGTTCAGCGGCGGCAGCGTCAGCCTCCGCGCGAAGCCCGCGAAGGGCTACCGCTTCGCAGGCTGGAGCGGCGACTGCGGCGGCAAGGCCGCGTGCGTGCTCACGACGGCCGCCGACCACGCGGTCGGCGCGCGCTTCCGCAAGCGGTAGCGGTCGGCTGGCGCTGAGCTATCCTGAGCCGTCGCGGGGCGTGGCGCAGCCTGGTTAGCGCGCTAGTCTGGGGGACTAGAGGTCCCGAGTTCAAATCTCGGCGCCCCGATTCGATTAGGCGAATTTGCAGGCACTTTAAGGACGCCGAATGCGACGCAGACGCGCCGCGCGTACGCCTGTAGTACGACGTTCCGAGCGTCGAAAGACGGGCCGCGCTTCGAAGACGCGAAGGAAGTCGACCGTCCTTCGCGGGAAACGGGCAGCAAAGTGGACGCTCGGCGTGGCCGGCGCAGCCGTGGTGGCAGCAATCGCTGTCGCGATCGCCACCGACGTCTTCGGGATCTTCCAGCACAGCGTGCGCCGGATCGTGCACAGATCTCCGCCGCCGACCGCCCGCACGCCTCCATCACCGCTGAGCTTCCGATGGTGGCGCGACGAAGAGGGTTTCGACGTCGTCTCAATCCCGCGCGGCAAGTCCGCGCAGCTCGCGCATGCGAAGAACTGCCGCGCGCTCGAGCAATCGGCGCGCGAAGCTGGCGGAGCGGACCCTCATACGACGAGGCTCGCGATGCTTGTGCAGGGCCGACTCGCCGACACCGCGACGATCATCGGGATGCGCGCGATCGTCACGTCGCGGAGCCGAGCGACTGGCGGCGCCGAGGCGGAGTGTGCCGGCGGCGGGGCGGAGAGCGCGCTGCGGCTGAGGTTCAACCTAGATTCAAGGAAGCCGAGGGCGCTCCGGATGACGGGCGACTTCGACCACGCCGTGCCTGCAGGGCCTTACTTCGTGCACGGGCGCGTCATCACCGCGGCGAAGCACGAGGTCGTTCCACTCGAACTCGAGGGCGTTGCGCGGCGGCGAGCCGTGACATGGAGGCTCGAGCTCACAGCCGCCATTGGCAGCCGAACGAGGAGGTTCGTCATCGACGACCACGGGCGCCCGTTCAGAACCACTCCGCACGAAGGCGGGTGGCCAGTCTACGAGTGGCGCTGGTGGCACACGCCGCAGGACATGCACATCTCGCACGTGCAGCCGTGAAGAGGCGGGGCGTCTGGTAGGAGGATGGGACCGGCGCGTTCGACCGATCGTCGGAGGGCGCCGTCGGTAGTACGCTCGGGACGCTCGGGCTTGCGGTTGTGACCAACGAGCGCTTAGCCTGAACGAGAATCGTTGGCGCTTCCGTCTCAGCAACGAACGCTGGTATCGACTTCCAAAGACTTCGGCGACCTCCGAGTTCGTGTCAGTGCTGCGGCAGTTCGTCGATCGCTTTGCAGCGGCACCCGACGAGGACGAGGTTTACGTCCTTGCCACCTCCCTTGACGCCTCGAGCACCGTTCGACTCGAGCTCCGAAAGCTGACGGAGGCGGCTCGGCTGAACGAGCTCGGGCCGGATGCAAATCCGCTGACCTCCACGGAGGCTGACGTTCTCGCGCTCTCGGCGGGGCGGGAAGTTGTGCTCGCAGAGGACGACGAACAGCGCCTTCTTCTGTTCGAGCTGATCCGCTTCGACAAAGACGGCGCGCGACGCGTTCGGTTCACCGACGACCATGTCGAGTTCCCGAAAGGCCCTCGGTTCCGCGTCGTGCGGCGCGCCGCGACGTTCGCCGGCATCAGACGGTTGTTGGCAGCCGACCCCACCATCACCGAGGGGCGCGAGGTTCACCTCTTCCCTATTCAGGGCGAGGATGACGCCGATTGGTCGCCATGGGCGCTCGCCCAAGCCGAACTTTGCGCCGAGCGAATGCGAGAGGGAGCGGCAGCGCTCGAATGCATCGCGTGCGGACGTCCGATCGCCGAGTCGTCGCCTCACGCAGCCGAGATCGACGAGGAAGGCGTGCCTCACGACGCTGGCCTCGTCCACGCTGCCTGCCTGCGGCCAACGCACCGCGTGATCGGACGAGTCTCAGTCGACGCGTTCAGCCAGTACCAGCTCCCATACGACTTCGATCACCGCAGATGGCTCGCGACGAGACCACGCGGGCAAGCCGCGTTCAGCGACATGAGCCCGGCGCTTCAGGGCCAGATCGTTACGATCGGCTGGAAGCCCGGACGACCCCGCGGACACGTCGGCGAGTGGGGCGTCGCTTACACAACTCGAAGACGGCACGATCCGATGGGTCCGTGATCGAGCGCGAGTGACGGCGCTGACGAGAGCGCAGGCGGAAGCTGATGCTCAGGAGATGAACGAGGGGTTCCGCCGTGCTGAAACCGAGAATGATCCCTTTTCCGTCACCGAGCGCGGGGCCTTCGGCCCATATTCAGCGCTCTTGCGCGCGGATCCGCGTGCGAAGGTGCAGAAGGTCGTTTCGGCGCAGGCGCGGCCACTGACGCGGGCGACGCTGCTCGCGTATGACGACGCCGACAACTTCTATGCGCCGCTGATCAGCGTGTTGGACGCTGACGCGGGGCGGCCGTTCGCCCTCGGCGAGGCGCGTGTCCTTCTGACCGACCCGCCCGGGTTCGGCGACAGCATCGAGAATTGGGAGCGCGCGGGCTTCGCCATCCCGTCGCTCCGTACGTACGTCATCAGCTCGGATGAGGAGTTCGATACTTTCGTCGTCGACGCTTCATCTAACGGCGAGGGTGTCGTGATCGACCCCCTTCTCAGCACCGCCGGTAAACCTGTCGCCGGCTTCGTTGTGAGCGACCTTCAAGCTGAGCTAGCCCGAGCTCGCGCGACGCCGTAGGCGAGCCGGGCGATCCATCGGCAGCAAGGGTCCGGCGGCATGGTCGACCTCGGCACCCTCAGCGGCGACTTCAGCCTCGCCTCGGGCGTCAACGCACGCGGCGACGTCGCGGGTTCGAGCTCCACGACCGGCAATGCCGAGTTCCACGCGACGCTCTGGCGGACCTGAGGGGCGTATACGCTGGCGTGGCCGACGCCGCTCGCGTACGAGGACGAGAGGACGCGGCGTAGTCGCGACTCCGTTTTGTTTCTCGCCTCCGAGCCGGGGCATCCCACAGGCTCGAGGAGGCGCCACGAGAGGGCGAACGATGTTCACGTCGATGTGTGCTGTACGTCACGCGGGCAACGCCGGCTTTCGTTCGGCGCGCGTCCCCGCGATGGGTGGTCCTCGTCGGACTGGCCTTCCTGATCGTCATCGTCGCTGACCTCGTCCTCATGTTTACGCTCGCGCCTGGCGCCGGCTACTGATCGGGTCCGACGCGGTTCCGGCGACGCTGCGCGCCCTCGAGCTCTTGGCCGAATCGCCGCCCGAACTGGCGGGGCTTTCGCCCCCTGCCTTGCGCAAGCGCCTCGGATCAGCTAAGACGGCGGGCAGTAAGTGCGGTCGTTCATCGCCGGCCTTCGCCGGCGAGGAGGGGGGAGAGGTCACAATGAAGCGACTCATCATCGCGGCGCTTGCGCTCGCGGCGCTCGTCGTCGGCTCG
>DASUZD010000012.1:0-11100 GCA_036377055.1 Gaiellaceae bacterium
GCGCACCGCGTCGATCGGCTCGCGCGTGCCGCCCGCGCTCACGAGGACGCGGCGGCCGGCGAGCGTGCCCGGCTCGAGCAGCTGCCGGATGCGGGCCGCGATCTCCTCGGGCTCGGCCATGCGGCCGATGCCGGTCTCGCCCTCCGCGAGCTCCCCCTCGGCCGGTCCGATCAGCTCGACGCCGCGCTCCTCGAGCAGCGCGACGTTCGCTTGCGTCGCCGGATGCGTCCACATGCGCGCGTTCATCGCGGGGGCGACAAGGGTCGGGCCGCGGTGCGCGAGCGCCGCCTCGGTGAGAACGTCGTCCGCGAGCCCGTGCGCGAGCCGCGCGAGCGTGTTCGCCGTGAGCGGCGCGATCACGAGCAGGTCGGCGCGCGCGAGATGCGGGTACGGATCGTCGTTCCGCGGCCGGCGGGCGAGCGCCTCGAAGGTCTCGCGACGTACGAACCGATCGGCGCCGCGAGTGACGAGCGGAATCACCTCGTGCCCGTCCTTGACGAGGAGGCGCGTCAGCTCGCAGGCCTTGTACGCGGCGATGCCGCCGGTAACCCCGAGCAAGATCCGCGCCACGGGACACATTCTGCCCGCTCTAGCACGGGGGAACCCATGGCTTCCCCCGTGTCCCCCTCCTTGATCTCGCCTACAGCCGCCCGAGCTCCGACGGGCAAAGCCCGCCGGAGCGGCGAATGTGCTTGGACGTCGTTCCACCGCCGCGGAGGCGGGCTTTGCCCGCCGTAGCTCGAGCCGCTATCCGGAGCGAGATCTGAAGGAGGCGGCACACGGGGGAACCATGGGTTCCTCCGTGAAGCGAGCGTCAGCGCCGAAGGCGCGAGCGAGCGTCAGCGGCGGTACTCGTACCGGAGCTTGCCTTCGGAGATCTCCTCCAAGGACATGGTCAGGTAGTTCTTCGAGCGCGACTCGACGAGCGGCGGCGGGGCCTCGTCGAACGTTCCCTCGCCCAGCATGTGGTGGTAGTTGTTGATCTGCCGCGCGCGCTTGGCGGCGACGATGACCAGCGCGTAGCGCGAGTCCACGTTCTCGAGCAGCTCGTCGATGCGGGGATGGATCATGGCCGCGCCATGGTACCTGCGCCGTCCAGGGCTCGGCGGACGATGTCCTCGACCTCGCTCACCGCGCGCTCGAGCTCGTCGTTGACGACCACGTGGTCGAAGCGGTCCTCCAGGTCGAGCTGCTGCCGCGCCACCTCGAGCCGGACGCCGATCTCGCCGGCGCTCTCGGTCGCGCGCTCGCGGAGGCGCCGCTCGAGCTCGTCGAAGCTCGGCGCCTTGACGAAGATCGTGACGGCGCCCGGAACCTGCTCGTGGACGCGAAGCGCACCCTCCGTCTCGAGGTCGAGGAGCGGCACCTTCCCCTCCTCCTGGATCCGGTCGATCTCGGAGTAGAGCGTCCCGGCGCGCGCACCCCACGCGTGCGTGACGTGCTCGAGGAACGCGCCCTCGCGGACGAGGCGATCGAAGTCGCCGTCGCTCAGGAACCAGTACTCGCGACCGTCCCGCTCGGCCGGCCTGCGCTCCCGGGTCGTGGCCGAGATGGCGAGCTCGAGCTCGGGCATCCGCGCAAGGAGCGCCTTCTCGATGGTTCCCTTCCCGGCACCGGACGTGCCGGTCACCACTACGACCGGCTTAGAGTCGTGCCCGGCCTGAAGATCATCGTGTGGACCGGTCATTTCAGACGGATGCCTGGGCGAAGCCCACGCATCCTGACGGTCGGCGCCGTCGAGCCGGCGCCTTAGCGGTGGAAAAGGCCAATCAGCTCCGTACGCTGGCGCTCGGAGAGGCCGCCCACCGTCTTCGACTGGCTGATGCGGCACTGGTTCAGGAACCGCGCCGCCTTGACGCGCCCGAACTTCGGCACCGCCATCAGCATGTCGAACACCTTTGCCGTCGAGACGTACTCCGGCGGGTCGTGCAGGATCTGCTCGATCCGGACACGTCCGTCCTTGAGATCCTTCTTCAATCGCGCCCGGCGTACCCGGATGTCGTTCGCCCGCTTGAGCGCCTCCATGCGCTGATCGAGCGAGCGAAGGGGCGCTTGCGCCTGCAGCTTCGGGGACGCCATGGCGCGGGATACTAACACCTAAGAGCCTGCGGTCAACCTCGTAGATTTTTGTCTTTTTCCAGGCTTTTTTAGGCCGGAACCCTCGACCTCGGATCGAGGCTTCGGGCCTCCACGAGCGCGCCTTGATGGGCTGCCGCGAACGCTTCGCGCGGGTCGTCGTAGCCGAGCGTCCGCGCCTCCCGCGCGAGCTCCTCGCGCACTCTCGCGGGCGCGTCAGGGTCCGAAAAGAGCACCGTGCCGAGCGCGACGTGCGCCGCTCCCGCGGCGATGAGCTCGAGGGCGTCGCGGCCCGTCGAAACCCCTCCCATCCCGACGATCTCGAGGCCCGTCGCGCGGTAGCAGGCGAAGACGGCGGCGAGCGCGATCGGCCGCAGCGCCGGCCCTGAGAGGCCGCCGATCGCTCGGTCGAGGCGCGGGCGCAGCGTGCGCTCGTCGAGCGCGAGGCCGCGGATCGTGTTCACGAGCGAGAGGCCGTCAGCGCCCGCGAGCTGGACGGCGCGCGCGGTCGCGGCGACGTCGGGAGCGGCGGCGGAGAGCTTCGCGAAGAGCGGCAGCGCGGTCGCCGCGCGGCAGGCCGCGACGATCTCGGCGGCCGACTCGGGCGCCTCGTCGACGTTCGGGCACGAGAGGTTCAGCTCGATCGTCACGTCGTCGAGCAACGCGCAGGTCTCGGCATAGTCGGTGGCCGAGAAGCCGCCGACCGAGACCCAGATCGGCACGCCCAGCTCGTGGAGCCGCGGCAGCGTCTCGGCTAGGAAGCGGTCGCGCCCGGGATTCGCGAGCCCGATCGCGTTCAGCATCCCGAGCTCGGTCTCGGCGATCCGCACCGGCGGGTTCCCCTCGCGCGGGAGCGGGGTCACCGTCTTCGTCACGAAGGCGTCGAGCGAGCGCGCGACGTCCGGCGCGGCGAGCGCGTCGAGGCAGCCGCTCGCGTTAAGCAGCACGGAGAACCGGTCCTTCGAGGCAGAGTCGCCTGAGCTCGCCGTCGATCGCGACCGCGCAGCCGTAGCACGCGCCGTAGCCGCAGGCCATCGGCGCTTCCCACGCGAGCTGCGCGCTCGGCGCGAGCCGGCGGACCGCCTCGAGCATCGGCTCCGGACCGCAGGCGAGCACGTCGCGATCGGCGTCCATCTCATCGGTCACGTAGGTCGGCTCGACGACGACGGTCGCTTCCGGCAGGAGTGCGGCCGCCTCAGCGTGGTGGTCGCTCCGGAAGCCGAGGACCGCCGGCGCGTCGCGCAGCTCATGCGATGCGTGGACGAGCGGCGCGATCCCGATCCCGCCGCCGACGAGGAGCGGCCGTCGCACGCTGAGGTCGAAGCCGTTCCCGAGCGGTCCGAGGACGTGGATCGTGTCACCCTGGGCGAGGGCGCAGAGCGCGCGCGTGCCGGGGCCTACGGGGTCGATCAGGAATGCGAGCTCGCCGGTCGGCGCCAAGCAGAGGCTCATCGCGCGCGGCAGGAGCCGGCGCGGCGCCTCGAGCATGAAGAACTGCCCCGGCCGGCCCGGCTCCAGCCGCCCGCGCGCGAGCCGCAGCAGCGTGTACGGGCCGACCGCCTCGGCCGCGACGACGCTAAGCGCTTCTCGTCTCGGCATCGAGCCGTTCCTGGAGCGACAGCGCCGCCTCGGTTCGCGCGTTCGCGATCGCGTGCACCGCGGCGGCCGCGCCCGCGAGCGTCGTGATGCACGGCACGCGGGCGATCAGCGCCGCCTCGCGGATCCGCGAGCCGTCCGCGCGCGCACCCGAGCCCTGCGGCGTGTTGATCACGAGGTCGCAGCGGCGGCGCCGGATCAGGTCGACGACCGTCCGTCCCTTCTCGACCTCCTCCAGCTCGAGGCCGGCGGCCGCGAGCGTTCGCGCGGTCCCCGAGGTCGAGAGGAGCCGGAAGCCGAGCCCCGAGAGCGCCGCCGCCACCGGGACGAGCGCCCGCTTGTCGGCGTCGCGGACGGAAAGGAAGACCGTGCCCGAGTCGGGGAGCGGTCGGCCCGCGGCGCGCTCGGCCTTGGCGAACGCGGTGGGCAGATCCGCAGCGGTCGCCATCACCTCGCCCGTCGAGCGCATCTCGGGCCCGAGCACCGGGTCGGCGCCGGGGAAGCGTGCGAACGGCAGCACGGCCGCCTTCACGGAGACATGTCCGGGGGTCAGGCCCTGGGGCAGGTCCAGCGCGGACAGGGTGGCGCCCGCCGCGAGCCGGCACGCGGCCTCGACGAGGTTCACGCCGATCGCCTTCGACGCGAACGGCACCGTCCGCGACGCGCGCGGGTTCGCCTCCAGCACGAAGACCTCGCCGTCGGCGACCGCGAGCTGGACGTTCAGCAGGCCGACGGTGCCGAGCGCCGGCCCGAGCCGCGCGACGATCTCGCGGATCTCCAGCTCGGCCTTGGCGTCGAGCGATGGCGCCGGCAGCACGCAGGCCGAGTCGCCCGAATGCACGCCCGCCTCCTCGACGTGCTGCATCACGGCGGCGACGAGGGTCTCGCGCCCGTCGCAGAGCGCGTCGACGTCGATCTCGACCGCATTCTCGACGAAGCGGTCGACGAGGATCGAGCCGTAGAGCTGCTTCTCGAGCGCCGCCCGGATGTCGTCGGCGCCGTAGCACACGCGCATCGCGCGGCCGCCGAGCACGTACGAGGGCCGGACGAGCACGGGGTAGCCGATCCGCTCCGCCGCCTCGACCGCCTCCCGCCAGCTCGAGACGATCTCCCACTCGGGGCAGCGGATCCCGAGCCGATCGAGCAGCGCGGCGAACCGCTCCCGGTCCTCGGCGAGGTCGACGGCCTCGAACGGCGTCCCGAGGATCGGCACGCCCGCCTCCTCCAACGCGCGCGCCAGCCGGAGCGGGGTCTGTCCCCCGAACTGGATCACGACGCCCTCCGGCCGCTCGCGCTCGCAGATCGCGAGCACCTCCTCGACGCCGAGCGGCTCGAAGTAGAGCCGGTCGGACGTGTCGTAGTCGGTCGAGACGGTCTCGGGGTTGCAGTTGACCATCACAGCCTCGTAGCCCAAGGCACGGAAGCTCTGCGCCGCGTGGACGCAGCAGTAGTCGAACTCGATCCCCTGGCCGATCCGGTTCGGCCCGCTCCCGAGGATCACGACCCGCGGCTTCTCGCCCGGCCCGGGCGCGTCGCCGATCTCCCCCCACGTCGAGTAGAGGTAGTTCGAAGCCGCCTCGACCTCGCCGGCGCAGGAGTCGACGCGCCGGTACGCAGGCCGCACGCCGCACGAGCGCCGCCGCGCGCGTGCCTCCGCTTCCGTCCTGCCGCACGCGGCGGCGATCTCGGCGTCGGAGAGCCCGATCCGCTTCAGCCGCACCCAGTCGTCGGCGACGAGGTCGTCGAGCGAGTCGAGCCCGAAGAGCGCCTCCTGGATCCGCTCGATCTCGGCGTCGAAGAACGGGTGCAGCCCGTCGGGGAGGTCGGTCAGCTCGGCCCACGGCGTCCGCGAGCCGCGCTCGAGCTCGCGCGAGCGCATCGCCTTCAGGAAGGCCTCGGCGAACGTGCGCCCGATCCCCATCGTCTCACCGACGGACTTCATCTGCGTGCCGAGCCGCGGGTCGGCGCCGGGGAACTTCTCGAACGCGAAGCGCGGGAACTTGACGACGACGTAGTCGAGGGTCGGCTCGAAGCTCGCGGGCGTCGTGCCGGTCAGGTCGTTCGGGATCTCGTCCAGCGTGTAGCCGACTGCGAGCTTCGCCGCGACCTTCGCGATCGGGTAGCCGGTCGCCTTCGACGCGAGCGCCGAGGACCGCGACACGCGCGGGTTCATCTCGATCACGCGCAGCTCGCCCGTCTCGCGCTCGCGCGCGAAC
Source organism: Gaiellaceae bacterium (assembly GCA_036377055.1). Lineage (GTDB taxonomy): Bacteria > Actinomycetota > Thermoleophilia > Gaiellales > Gaiellaceae > DASUZD01. The sequence continues at coordinate 5,889 of DASUZD010000012.1, forward strand.
TGGATGTTCGAGCCGCCGGTGTCGACGCCGATCGCGCGGATCACCGCTGCCGCCGCGTCGCGGAGCTCCTGGTAGGCGAGGTCGGAGAGCGTCATCTGCGGCGCGACTGTCACGGAGTCGCCGGTGTGCACGCCCATCGGATCGAGGTTCTCGATCGAGCAGACGACGACGACGTTGTCCGCGCGGTCGCGCACGACCTCGAGCTCGAACTCGTCCCAGCCGCGCACCGATTCCTCCACGAGGACCTGGCCGATCGGGCTCTCGGCTAGCCCGAGCTCGACCTGCCGCCTGAGCTCGAACTGCGAGCCAGCGAAGCCACCGCCGTGGCCGCCGAGGGTGAACGCCGGGCGCACGACCGCGGGGGTACTCAGGCCGGCGAGATCGCCGGCGTGCGTGACGATCGTCGACCTCGGCACTCGCAGGCCGACGCTCGCGACCGCCTCCTTGAAGAGCTCGCGGTTCTCGGCACGGCGGATCGCGTCGATGGACGCGCCGATCAGCTCGACGCCGAGCTCGTCGAGGACGCCGGCCTCGGCCAGCTCGAGCGCGAGGTTGAGCGCGGTCTGGCCGCCCATCGTCGGCAGGAGCGCGTCCGGGCGTTCGCGCGCGAGCACGTCGGCGACGCCGGCCAGGTCGAGCGGCTCGAGGTACGTCCGGTCGGCGAAGCCGGGGTCGGTCATGATCGTCGCCGGGTTCGAGTTGACGACGATCGTGCGGAAGCCGTCCTCGCGCAGCACCTTGAGCGCCTGGCAGCCGGCGTAGTCGAACTCGCACGCCTGGCCGATCACGATCGGCCCCGAGCCGATCAGGCAGATCGAGCGGATGTCCTCGCGCCTAAGCACCCGCGACTTCCTCGACCCAGTCGGAGATCAGTGCCCAAGCGTCGTGCGGGCCCGGCCCCGCCTCGGGGTGGAACTGGAGCGAGCGCGCACGCAGGTCGGGGAAGTCGAAGCCCTCGACGGTGCCGTCGTAGAGCGAGACGTGCGTCGCCTCGCGCGCCTCCGTCGGCGAGACGGCGAAGCCGTGGTTCTGGCTCGTGACGAGGACGCGGCCGGTCGCGCGCTCGAGCACCGGGTGGTTCGCGCCGCGGTGGCCGAACGGGAGCTTGAACGTCTCGTGGCCGGCCGCGAGGCCGAGCAGCTGGTGGCCGAGGCAGATACCGAGGACCGGCACGCGGCCGAGGAGCTCGCGAAGCGCCGCGACCTCGTCGTGCAGCGGCTCCGGGTCGCCGGGGCCGTTCGAGAGCAGGACGGCGTCGTGCGGCGCCAACGTCTCCGCGTCCACGTCGTGCGGATAGACCGTCACGCGTGCGCCGGCGCCCGCGAGCCGGCGGAGGATCGACCGCTTGCAGCCGTAGTCCACGACGGCCACGTCGACCCGGCCGATGTCGGCATAGACGTACGGCTCGCGCGTCGAGACCTGAGCGACGAGCGCGCGACCCGTCATCTCGGGCCGCTCGCGCACTGCCCGCAGCGCCTCTTCCGTCGAGCCATCGCCCGCGACGACCGCCCCGCGCATCGCGCCGCGGTCGCGCAGGTGGAGGACGAGCGAGCGCGTGTCGATCCCCGAGAGCGCGACGACCCCGTGGTCGTGCAGCCAGTCCGTCCACGCGGGCCCGCGCGCCTCGCGCATCAGCACCGCCGTCGCATGCGGTCGCTTCGACTCCGACCGGCCGTCGGCGACGCCGTAGTTGCCGACCATCGGCGCCGTGAAGCAGAGCAGCTGCTCGGCGTAGCTCGGGTCGGTGACCAGCTCCTGGTAGCCGGTCATGGCCGTCGTGAACACGGCCTCGCCGAACGCGAAGCCGGGCGCGCCGACGGAGTCGCCGCGGAAGACCGTCCCGTCCTCCAGGGCGAGGAAGCCGGTCATGCCGCGAACGCGACCCGCCCGGCCGCGACGGTCATCCTGATCTTCGACCGCAGCGTCTGCCCGAGGAGCCACGAGTTGGCCGAGCGCGAGCGGAAGCCGTCCTCGCGGACGCGCCAGCTCGCGTTCGGGTCGATCAGCACGAGGTTCGCAGGCGCGCCGACCGCGATCCGCGGCGGCTCGATCCCGTACGCCCGCGCCGGGCCGGCCGACATCCGCTCGAGCAGCGTCTCGAGCGGCAGGAGCCCCGGCTCGACGAGGTGCGTGTACAGAGCCGGGAACGCCGTCTCGAGCCCTGTCACCCCGAAGGGCGCCGCCTCGAACGGAACCTCCTTCTCGTGGCGGGCGTGCGGCGCATGGTCCGACGCTATCGCCGAGATGTTGCCGTTCCGTAAGCCTTCGAGCAGCGCTGCGCGGTCGGCTTCGGCGCGGAGCGGCGGGTTCATCTTCAGGTTCGGGTCGAGCGAGCGCACCGCCTCGTCCGTCAGGCAGAGATGGTGCGGCGTCACCTCCGCCGTCGCCTCCACACCGCGCGCCTGCGCCGCCTCCAGCGCCTCGACCGACTCGCGCGCCGACAGGTGGAGCAGGTGCAGCGGCTGGCCCTCGTACGCCGCGAGCGCGAGGTCGCGCTCGACCATGAGGCTCTCGGCCACCGACGGGTAGCCCGCGAAGCCGAGCTCGGCCGAGACGGCGCCCTCGTGCATTTGGCCGCCGTGCGAGAGGCTCGGCTCCTCGCAGTGCAGCGCGAGCCTCCGCCCGGTGACGGCCGCGTACTGGAGCGCGCGCCGCATCAGGCCGGGCGAGACGACCGGAACGCCGTCGTCGCTGAAGCCCGCGGCACCGGCGTCGGCAAGCTCTGCCATCTCCGTCAGCTCCGCCCCGTCCTGGCGTTTCGTGATCGCGCCGAGGAATCCGACCGGCACCTCCGCTTCGGCACGCGCCGCCTCGACGAGCGCTCCCAGGACCGCGGCCGAGTCGACAGCGGGGTCGGTGTTCGGCATCGCGAGGATCGCGCAGAAGCCGCCCGCGGCCGCGGCGCGCGTCCCCGAAGCGACGTCCTCCTCGTCCTCGCGGCCCGGGGTTCGCAGGTGCACGTGCGGGTCGACGAAAGCGGGCGTGAGCAGCAGCCCCGCGCCGTCGACCACTCGATGGCCGTTCGCGGGCAGGTCCGTGCCGAGCTGCGAGATCGTGCCGGCGTCGACGCGCACGTCGACGATCGCGTCCAAGCCTTCGACCGGGTCTACGACGCGGGCGCCGCGAACGACGAGGTCGTCGCGCGGCCCGGTCTTCGCGAAGAGCATCACGCCACCTCCTCCGCGACAGCCGTCTGGACGCCGACCGGCCCGTGCGTGAGCAGGTCGTAGAGCACCGCCATCCGCGTTACGAGCCCCGCCCGCACCTGCGTCTCGATCAGCGCGTCCGCGGCGTCGGCGACGCGCGGGTCGATCTCGACGCCGCGGTTCATCGGCCCGGGGTGCATGACCTTCTGGCCGGGCCGCAGCCGCTCGGGGGTCACGCCCCAGCGCGCCGCGTACTCGCGGAGGCTCGGGACGTAGTTCGCGCCCTCCTCCATCCGCTCGCGCTGCATGCGCAGGATGTAGACGACGTCGGCCGCGCCGATCGCCTCGATGTCGGTGGTCGTCTCGCAGCCCATGTCCTCGATCCCGCGCGGCAGGAGCGCGGGCGGTCCGACGAGCGTCACCCGAGCGCCCATCAGAACGAGCGCCTGGATGTTCGAGCGCGCGACGCGCGAATGGAGGACGTCGCCGACGATCGCCACGTGCAGCCCCTCGATCTGGCCGAGCTCCTCCTTGATCGTGTACAGGTCGAGGAGCGCCTGCGTCGGGTGCTGGTGCTTGCCGTCGCCGGCGTTCACGACGTGCGCGCGCGTGTTCTCGGCGACGATGTGCGGCGCGCCGATCTGCGGGTGCCGGATCACGATCACGTCCGGGTCGTACGCGCCGAGCGTGATCGCCGTGTCCTTCAGCGACTCGCCCTTGTCGACCGAGGAGCCGACGGCCTTGATCGACATCGTGTCCGCCGAGAGCCGCTTCGCTGCGAGCTCGAAGCTCGACGAGGTGCGCGTGGACGACTCGTAGAAGAGGTTCACGACCGTCCGGCCGCGCAGCGTCGGGAGCTTCTTCACCTCACGCTCGAGCGATCGCTCGAACGTGCGCGCGGTCGCGAGCAGCCGCTCGACGTCGTCGCGCGTCAGGTCGCGGATCGAGATCAGGTGCCGGCGTGGCGGCGGCGCGGGCGGGCGGAGCTGCTCCCGCATGAGCCGGATGTCACCCATGGGACTCCTCCTCGCTGGACGGGATCAGGAGGACGCGATCGACCTCGTCCACCTCGAGGAGCTGCACCTGGACGCGCTCCTCGCGCGAGGTCGGCAGGTTCTTGCCGACGTAGTCGGGCCGGATCGGGAGCTCGCGATGGCCGCGGTCGACGAGCACGGCGAGCTGAACGCGCGCCGGCCGGCCGTAGTCGAAGAGCGCCTCGACGGCCGCGCGGATCGTCCGGCCCGTGTAGAGGACGTCGTCGACGAGGATGCAGGTCCGTCCCTCGAGCGGGAAGTCGAGCTGGGTCGAGCGGACGACCGGCTGCGCGTGGAGCGGGGCCTCGCCGCCGCGCACCTGCACGTCGTCGCGGTAGAAGGTGATGTCGACCGCGCCGAGTGCCGGCGCGATGCCGGCGCGCTCCTCGATCAGGCGCCGCAGGCGCTGCGCGATCGGGACGCCGCGCGTGTGGATGCCGACGAGCGCGACGTCGTCGAGATCGTCGTTTCGCTCGATGATCTCGTGAGCGATGCGGGAGAGCGTCCGCTCGAGCGCGTCTGCATCGATGACGACCTTGCCGGTCGCCTGGGCAGGCAGCTGCATACGACTCCTTTCCGGCCTCACTGGACCGGGTTAAAGGGGTTCGGGTCCGACGGGACCCTATACGGGCAGGCGGACGACCTCTACGTTCTCATCTCGCCACAACCTCGGCCAGCACGTACAGCGCAGCAAGAGCACCCAGAATCGCCCCGGCGCCGCGGAAGAGCGACCAGCCTCGGCGGAACCCGAACAAGAAGCCGGCAATCGCGGTCACTGACGCGAGGGCCGCGAAACCGGCAAGCGCCACCCGCATGGGGCCACTTAGCGACCCCGTGATCACCGCGGCGAAGGCGATCGCCGCGAATGCCATCAGAGCGAGCGTTCCGATCGCGATCCGAAGCATGAGACTGATTCGCGCGAGCATGCGAGCGTGTGCGTCGAGCCGCTGCTCGATCGTCCGAAGGATCCGAAGTTCGGCGTTCGTCATGTCAGCCGCTTCTTTCGCTTCGAGGCACCCTTTTGTGGCCTCG
>DASUZD010000013.1:0-6325 GCA_036377055.1 Gaiellaceae bacterium
CGGGTTCGCCGCCACCAACGCCATCGTCGCCGACCTCGTCCCCGAAACGGAGCGCGAATCCGCCTACGCGGCGATGCGCGTTGCGACCAACCTCGGCTTCGTGACCGGGCCGCCGCTCGGAGGACTGCTCTTGATCGGCACCCACTGGCCACGCTTCTTCGCGGCCGTCGCGCTCGTCGGTCTCGCTTCGGCCGCCGTCGCGCTCACCTCCCTCCCGCGCGGCCGCCCGGCCATGGAGGCGGCCGGCGAGGCCACGACCCCAGCGGCAGGAGGGTTCCGCGCGATCGTCGGCGACCGCGCCTTCCTGCTCCTGCTCGCCTCGACCCTGCTCGGCTTCGTGGTCTACGTCGCCTACGAGGCGGTGCTCCCGATCGCGGCCGTCTCCTCGTTCGGCCTCGCCCCGGCAACCTGGGGCCTGCTCGTAATCATCAACCCGGTCCTCGTCACCGTGCTCCAGATGCGCCTGACCCGAGGGGCGGAACGCTTTCCAGCCGCGCCGCGGCTCGCCCTCTCGATGCTCCTCATGGGCCTGCCGTTTCTGCTCCTGCTCGTAAACACGGGCATCGTCGTGATCGCGCTCGTCATCCTCATCTTCGTCTTCGGCGAGATGCTCTGGACCCCGCTCGCGCAGGCGCTCGCCGCTCGCCTCTCGCCCGCCGCCTACCGCGGCGCCTACATGGGCGCCTTCGGCGCCAGCAGCTCGGTCGCCTGGGCGATCGCCCCTCTCGCGGCCCTGTATCTCCGCCAGTCCCACGGAGACACGCCCACCTGGCTCTTCTTCGCCACTGCCGCGATCGCGGGAGCAGCTGCGGGGATCGGCGCCTGCCGGGCAGCCGCACGCCGGCCGCCACAAACCAGCACCGTGCCCGACACAGCCACAACCGCCCCGCTCGCCGCCGACGAGACCTCGCTCCTCGAGCCGGCGAACCGCTAGCGGGCGTAGGCTCAACCGTCGGAAGCATGAGGAACGTGCGCCGGCTGCGGTTCGTCGCCCTGGGCTTGGCCGCTCTGCTGGTCATCGGGATCGGCGGCGGCTACGCGTACCTGACCTTCAAGGACCGAAACGCGCCAGCCCCGCTCACGCTCGACAGGCGTGCCTCGGGCCGACCAGCCGCGCTGGCCGACGGAAAATGGGTCGTCCGAAGTTCCGAGTCGGTCGTCGGCTTCCGCGCGCGCGAGAAGTACCTCTCGCTACCGGTTCCGTCGGTGGTGGTCGGCCGCACGTCGGTCGTCCACGGGACGATGGAGACGCGTGGCGGGGCGATCGTCGCCACGAGGGTCGTCGTCGACATGCGAACGCTAAAGACGAACGACTCGCGACGAGACGACACGCTGCGCTCGTCGCGCGGGCCGATCTGGGACAAGCATCCGTACGGACGATTCACGCTCGGAAGCCGGCCGGTCGAGTTGCACGGGCTCGGCAGCGGGTCGATCGTGGACGTCGTCGCGCCGGGAACGCTGCGGATCCACGACGTCGACCGCCGCGTCGACTTCCCCCTTCAGGTGCGGTTGTCGGGCGAGCGGTTCCAGGTCGTCGGCCGGCTGCGAACGACGATGACCAGCTTCGGCTTCGACCCACCCAGCGTCGCCGGGCTCACGACGGTCAGAAACGGCGTGACGATCGAGATCAAGCTGACCTTCGTCCCTCGAGGCGGCTGAGCGCCTCGCGCCGCCAGCGTTCGGTCGCCTCGAGCTCGTTGAAGGTGTAGACGTGGAAACCTGCGACCCTGTTCTCGGGGTTGGCAATCTCGGGCGTCAGGTGGCCGATCAGGGCGTCCGGCCGGTAGCGGCCTCGCAAGAGCAGGCGCGCGAGGAGGCCTCCGTGCCGCCGGAGGAACCGCTTCGACTCCCCCACGCCGATCTTGGTCGCGATGCGCAGGAGCCTCGTGCCCTCGACCGGCCCGGGGATGCCGACGTAGATCGGTAGGCGGACGCCGCGGGCGCGGACAGCGCCGATCCACCACGCGATCACGCCCGCGTCGAGGCAGAGCTGGCTGACGATGTACGTGGCGAACGGCTCCTTGTCGAACATCACTTGGATCGTCGTCTCGTCGCTGATGAACGGGTGGCTCTCCGGGTAGCCCGAGATACCTACCTGGTCGATGCCGTGCCCGAGCTGGGCCATCGCCGCGAGCAGCGCCGTCGCACCGCCGAACTTCCCGGCCGGCACGCCCACGTCGCCCGCGATCGCGAAGACGTCGCTGACGCCCATCTCACCGAGCCGATCGAGGATGTCGCGCAGGTGTTCCTCGTCCCTCACCAGGCGAGCGGCGAGATGCGGCGCGACGTCGTACCCGGCTCCGGCGAGCTGCTCGCACAGCCGCAGGGTCGCCTCGATCCCCCTCGTCGGCGACGAGGTGACCGCCACCTCGATCTCGGTTGGAACGTGAGCGACGACCTCGTCGCCGATCCCCGCGACCGGGAAGACCTCGTAGCGAGGACGCCTGAGCAGCTCGGCGAGCGTGCCTCTAGGACTCGTCCTTCGCACCCGCGGCCGCGAGGTCCTGCTTCGGAATCTCCTTCTCGGGATCGATGAACGGCCTGCGGACGACGACTGCCGACGTTCGCTCCGCCGGGGTCTCGACCTCGAGCTCCGTCCCCAGCTCGTGGTGCTCGATCGGGACCATCGCGAAGCCGATGTTCTTCTCGAGGCGCGGCGAGTAGCAAGCGGACGTCACGCGCCCGATCTGCCGCCCGTCCGCGTAGACCGGGAAGAAGTCCATCATCGAGCCGTCGTTGTAGGAGCCGAGCCCCGCGCCGCCGATCTCGACGCCGACGAGCTTGCGCGAGATTCCCTGCTCCTTGATCCGCCGCAGCGCCTCCTTGCCGACGAAGTCCGCCTCCTGCTCGAGGTCGACCATCCACTCGTAGCCCATGTCCACCTCGTACGGGTTCGTGTCCAGCCACATGTCGGCGCCGTAGGCGAGGATGCCGCCCTCGATCCGGCGGATGTGACAGGGCCCGATGACGGCGAGGTCGTGCGGCTTGCCGGCTTCGAGCACGAGGTCCCACAGCTTCAGTCCGTTGCGGCTCGCGTCGCGGCAGTAGATCTCGAAGCCGAGCTCGGACGTGTAGCCGGTCCGCGAGACCATCACGTCCATCCCCTCGAGCTCGTAGTCGCGGCAGAAGTAGTACGGAATGTCGAGGACGCTCTCGCCGAAGAGGTCGCCGAGGACGTCCTTCGACCTTGGGCCCTGGATCTGCATCGGTCCGACGTCCGGCTCGCCGATCTTCACGTCGAGCCCGGAGTTGTAGGCGACGCCCATCGCCCACAGGAGCACGTCGCTGTCGGCCACGGAGATCCAGAAGTGGTTCTCGTCGAGCCGGAGCAGGATCGGGTCGTTGATGATCCCGCCGTCCGGGGCGGTGATGAAGACGTACTTGCACTGCCCGACGGCGCATTTGTTGAGGTCGCGCGGGACGAGCATGTTCGCGAGCTTGAACGCGTCGGGGCCTGTGATCTCGACCTGGCGCTCGACGCCCACGTCCCAGAGCGTGACGCCGTTCAGGAGCTCCCAGTACTCCGCCACCGGGTCGCCGTAGTGGCGAGGGTGGTACATGTGGTTGTAGAAGCTGTACAGGTGCACGCCGTGCTTGCGCGAGGCGTAGAAGTACGGCGACTTCCGGATCCGCGAGTACAGCAAGACCTCGGGGTGCTCGATGATCTGCGCCACTGCTTCCTCCCTCCTCCTACGCCAGGTTCACGATCACTGTCTTCAACTCGGTAAAGGTCTCCATCGAGAAGCGTCCGCCCACGCGGCCGATCCCGCTCTGCGAGCCCGCCCGTCCTCCGAACGGGAGGTGGCTCTCCCAGTAGTTCGTCGACTCGTTGACGTTCACCCAGCCGGCGCGCGCGGCCTCGGCGAAGCGCAGGCCGCGGCGGAGGTCACGCGTGAACACCGCGGTCAGGAGCCCGAACGGTGACGAGTCGATCAGCGCGAGCGCCTCGTCCTCGCTCCGGATCGTCGTGATCGGGACGACCGGCCCGAACGTCTCCTCCCTCGCGACGTCCATCTCGTCGGTCACGCGGTCGAGGACGGTCGGCTCGTAGTACAGGTCCGTGGGAAAGCCCTGCGCGCGGGCGCCGCCCCCGACGAGCGTCGCGCCACGCTCGATCGCGTCGCCGACGTGACCGTCCATCTTCGCGGCCGTGCCCTCGTTGTTGAGCGGGCCCATCGTCGTCTCGTCGGCGAAGGGATCGCCCAGTCGAATATGCGTCGAGACGGATGCGGTCAGCTTGTCGACGTACTCGTCGTGCACGTCCTCGTGGACGAGGAAGCGCTCGCCGGCCGTACAGCTCTGCCCCGCGCAGAGGAACGCCGCTGCGAGCGTGGCCTCGACGGCCGCGTCGAGGTCGGCGTCGTCGAGGACGACGAGCGGCCCGTTGCCGCCCATCTCGAGCAGGAGCGCCTTCCCGGCCGCGCGCTCGGCGACTCGATACCCGGTGGCGACCGAGCCGACGAAGCCGATGGCGTGGGTGCCATCGTTCGCCGCGATCTCGTCTCCGACGACCGAGCCCGGCCCGGTGACGACGTTGAAGACCCCGGCCGGAAGCTCGGCGTCCACGACGCACTCGGCGAGCTTGACCGAGCACACCGACGTCGAGCTGGCCGGCCCCCAGACGACGGTGTTCCCCGACGCGAGCGCGGGGGCGACGACCTCCGCGGCCATCGTGTAGGGCCAGTTCCACGGTGTGATCACGCCCACGACGCCACGCGGCACGCGATAGGCGAGCACGCGCTTGGACGCGTCCACCGACGGCGGCATGAGGCCCTCGAGGCGCCGCACGTCGCCTGCGGCCATGCGCCAGTACTCCACGAGCTCGTCCACCTCCGCGTACGACTCGGCGTGGAGCGGCTTGCCCTGGTCGAGCGTGAGCGTGTGCGCCAGCTCGTCGCGGCGCTCCTCGACGATCCCGGCGACTCGCTCCATCGCCGCGGCGCGTTCGAAGGCCGAGCGACCTGCCCACTCGCGCTGGGCGGCGTTCGCCGCGGCGATCGCGCGCCGGGCGTCGTCGCGCGTCCCCTCGGGGACCGAGCCGATCGTCTCGCCGGTGGCCGGGCTCGTGGCCTCGATCCGCCCGCCGGCTTCGCTCTCGACCCACGCGCCCCCGACGTACATCGAGTAGTCGGTCACGCGCGTGCTCAGCGCTTCCCCCTCGCGAAGGCGTTGCGGTAGATCTCCTCGTACGCTTCCTGGTCGACCTCGCGCGGGTTCCCGATCGTCTGCGGGTCCTCGAAGGCGATCCGCGCGAGCATCGGGATCTCCTCCTCGGAGAAGCCGAGCTCCTCCATCGTCGGGATGCCGACGTCGTCGGTGAGGCGGTAGACCTCCTCGACCCCGAAGAACGCCGCGTCGAGGCTCGACCGGTCGGGCACGTCGATCCCGAGTCCTTTCGCGATGCGCGCGTAGCGCTCCGGCGCCGCGGGCGCGTTGTACTCGCAGACCGGGCCGAGCACGCGTGCGGTCAGCGCCCCGTGCGGGCACTCGTGCACGCCGCCTGCCGACTGGCTCATCGCGTGGGCCGCGCCGGCGCTCTCCGTCCCGTAGGCGAGCCCGCCGAGCGTCGCAGCATGCGCCATCGCCGTTCGCGCCTCGAGATTGCCGCCGTCCTCGCACGCGACGCGCAGCCAGCGGCCGACGAGCTCGATCGCGAGCAGGGAGACGGCGTCGTTGAACGGCTGGTTGTAGTCGCACGTGTAGCACTCGATCGCGTGCGACAGTGCGTCCATTCCGGTCGCTGCGGTGATCGCGGGCGGCAGGCCGAGCATGAGCTCGGGGTCGACGAGCGCGACATGGGCGCCGATCAGCGGCGTCCCGCCGACGTTGAACTTGATCTTCCGATCGGGGTCGGTGATGACCGCCCACAGCGTGGCCTCGCTCCCGGTCCCGGCCGTGGTGGGCACCGCCACCAGCGGAGGGATGCGGCTCGTGATCGGCGTCCCGCCGTACTCGTACTCGAGGATCGAGCCGCCGTGCGCGACCTCGACGCCGGCCGCCTTCGCGGTGTCCATCGAGCTCCCGCCGCCGAGCGCGACGAAGCCGTCGCAGCCGGACTCGCGGTACGCGGCGCTCGCCCGCCCGACGAGCTCGATGTCCGGGTTCGGCCGGACCTCGGCGAAGACGACCGCGTCTTCGAGGTGCGCGAGCGTCGCGTCGGCGAGCCCGGCGGAGACGACGCCCGGGTCCGTGACGAGCAGGGGACGGGTGACTCCGAGGCCGGCGACGAGCTCGCCCACGTGCGCGATCGAACCGGCGCCGTGGACGATCCGGGTCGGCACCTCGACAGCTCGGACTGCCGCGACTTCTACGCTCACGGGCCGGC
>DASUZD010000014.1:0-26606 GCA_036377055.1 Gaiellaceae bacterium
CGGCGATCGCTCGGTAGATCTCGCGGAAGAGGTTCGCGAACGCGTCTCCGTAGCCCTCGGCGTGACCGGCCGGGAAACGGGCGAGGGGGCTCGTCGCCGGATCCTTGAGCACGAGCTCGGTCGGCCGCTCCGCGTGGCGATGGAGAAGCTCGTCCGGGCGCTCCTGGTCCCACGAGAGACCCCCGCGCGAGCCCTCGCACTCGAACAGGAGCTGGTTCTTCCGCCCAGCGGCGCCGGCCGACAAGAGGAGCGAGCCGCTGACGTCGTTCTCGAGGCGAAGGAGGAGAGCCGCGTAGTCCTCGAGCGGCTGGCCGCGGAACTGCGCTAGCACCTCGAGCACCCGCAGGCCGGTGACGTGCCCCGCGAGGTCGAGCCAGTGCGTACCGAGGTCGGCGACGACGTACGAGGGGCCGGACGACTCGGGCCGCGTCCGCCAGCCGGCGTCGCCGTGGAGCACGTCGTCGCAGAGGTACCGCCCGTGGACGACGCGCACGTCGCCGAGCTCGCCGGCCCCGACGGCGGCGCGCATCCGGTCGACGAGCGGGTAGCCGCGTACGTGGTAGCAGGTCGCGCCCACGAGGCCGGCGTGCGCGGCGGCCTCGACCATCCGCACGCTCTCCTCGCTCGTGACCGCGAGCGGCTTCTCGCAGACGACGTGGATCCCGCGCTCGAGCGCGGCCAGCGCCTGCTCGGCGTGCAGCGCGTTCGGCGTGCAGACGTGGAGGACGTCGGGTCGCGCCGCGTCGAGCATCGCTCCGAGGTCGTCGTCGCGCCCCCACACCCCGACGAGCTCGACCCGAAGCTGCGCCAGCGCGCTCGCGTGGACGCGCGATACGAACCCGCCGCCGACGATCCCCGCCCTCACCGCGATGCCAGGAACATCCGCGTCAGGACGTCGATGTCCAGCCGCGCCTGCTCGGGCGGCGTGCGGCACTGGACGCCTTCGGTGACGCAGGCATGGAAATGCAAGAGCTCGCGGGCGAAGCTCTCCTCGTAGCGCTCCGCCACGTGAGCCGCGCGGCCGTCGCTCGTCCAGATCCGCTCGTAGCGCGTCGGCGACTGCTTCAGCCACGGCGACGGGAATGTGAGCCGCTGGACGCCGTCGTCGAACATGAACGCGACCGACTCGCGGTACTCCCAGACGTCGAGGAGCTGGATCCACGCGCTGTCCCAACGAGCGCCGTTCGCGAGCCGCGCCGAGCCGCTCACCGCCCTTCCGCCCGCCCACCACGCGCCGCCGACAACCTCCGCCGGCAGGGGCTGGCCGAGCCGCTCGAGCACGCCGTGGACGAGGTTCACGTCGTGGACGAGCGAGCCGAGGAACGCCTCCGAGAACGCCATGACGACGTCCGGCGAGCCGTCGCCCACCGCCGCCTCGACCTGATCGCTCTCGGCGCGCCGCGTCGCCTCGATCACCTCGCGCGGCACCTCGCCGCGCACGATCTCGCCCTGCGTGAAGAACGGCGCGAACTCCGGGTCGTTGACGACGACCGAGACGTAGCGAAGCCCTGACGCCGCCGCCGGCAGCTCCTCCAGCAGCAGCTCATAGGCGGGGTCGAAGCGCTTCATGTACCCGACCTGCACGACCTTCGCGGCCCGGTCGCGCGCGGCCACGATCGCGTCCGCATCGGCGAGGGTGATGCACATCGGCTTCTCGACGAAGACGTGCAGGCCCGCGTCGAGCGCGGCCAACACGACCTCGGCATGCGTGCCCGCTGGCGAGCAGATGACCACCGCGTCGACGCCGTCCGCGTCGAGCAGCTCGCGGTAGTCCGCGCAGGTCGCGGGAATCGCGTAGCGCGCGGCGAGCGCTTCGCGCACCGTCTCCCCCGGCTCGACGAGCGCGGCAAGCTCGAACCGATCGCGGAACTGCGCCAGATACGGGAGGTGCTCGGCCTGGGCGACGAGACCGCCGCCCACGACCGCCACCCGCACCCTCAATCGAGCACCTGCGTCGCGACCTTCGTCAGCGCGAGCTCGATCTCGGCGAGGTCCTCCTCGTCGTTCAGCGGCGAGAGGTCGAGGTGGATCGTCCGCTCGAGCAGCTCTAGCGTGCGCGGGCACTCCGGCGGCGCGATCCGGTCCAGGACCGGCTTCCAGTATGGAAAGACGTGCAGGTCGACGACGTCAGGCGAGTAGATCTGCGTCGCGGCGACACCCTCGGCCCGCAGCGCGTCGACCGCCTCGCGCGCGAGCGCGGCCCTCTCGGCGAACGCGATCAGGGCGATTCCCGCGTCGCCGTCGGCGTCGTTCGCCCGCCGGAGCGTGAGGCCCGGGAGCTCCGCCACGTGCGCGCTGACCCGGCGATGAGCCGCACGCATCCGCTCGAGCAACCCGTCGAGCCGCCGCAGCTGGACGCGCGCGACGGCGGCCGTCAGCTCCGAGGCGCGGAAGTTCCAGCCGGGAAAGCGCGGGAGCCCCTCGCCGCGCCGTACCGGACCGGCGCAGTCGTGGACGTCGATCGCGAGGTCGTACAAGTCGTCGCGATCGGTGATCAGCACCCCGCCTTCGCCGGTCGTGATGATCTTGTTGAACTGGAGGCTGAAGGCGCCCGCATCGCCGAACGTCCCGAGCCGCCGCCCCTCGAACGACGCCCCGGCCGACTGGCAGACGTCCTCGACGAGCACAAGTCCATGCTCCCGAGCGAGCGCGGCGAGGGCGCCCACGTCGGCCGGCGCGCCGCGCATGTGCACGGGGAGGATCGCGCGTGTCCGCGGGGTGATTCGTGCGGCTGCGTCCGCCGGATCGAGCGTCAGCGACTCGTCGATCTCCGCGAGCACCGGCACGGCTCCGGAAGCGAGCACGGCGTTCGGAGTCGCGTTCCACGTATAGGCGGGGACGATCACCTCGTCGCCCGGACCGACGCCCGCGCCGATCAGCCCGCAGATGAGCGCCGACGAGCCGGCGTTGACGCAGAGCGCGTGGCGCGCTCCGAAGTGCTGCGCGAACTCCCGCTCGAAGGCGTCAACCTCGCCTGGTCCGTCGCCGACGCCGTAGTAGCGGAAGAGGTTGCGGCTGCGAACGACGCGCTCGAGCGCCGCCAGCTCCTCGTCCCCCACCTCCATCCCGCCCGGGAACATCGGCTGCTCCGGACGTGTCCGCGCCGGCGTGCCGCCGTCGCGCGCGAGGCGCATCGCGGCGGCGGTTCGAGGCTCGATCGCCATCGCAGCCGATTCTTTCACGACGGCCGCTTGACAACAGGCACTCGGGGTGCGAGCGTCGGCCGGTGCTGCCCGACTATGGCGTGCTCGTCGGCACGCTCGACCACTTCGCGCGCGAGGACCCGACCGACTTCGGGACCTACTACCACGGGAAGCTGTACGTCCAGACGCCGAACGGCCTCTACGAAGGCGCGGTCGACGTCGCCACGCCATCGGGGATCAAGGTGCAGTACCGCTCGCTGCCCTCGCTCGACCGCAGCCTGTTTCCGCTCGGCGGCCTCTCGGCGGGCTGGCACCAGCTCCAGCGGAACTCCACCTCTGGCGCGCTCGACTACGTCCGCAACCCGCTCCTCCATCCGCGCGTCGGCTGCATGACCGTCGTCTTCAGCCCGATCCTCGACCTGCTCCGGCGGATGTTCAACGCGCTGCTCGAGCGCTGGGTCGACAGCACGGGCGACAACGCACTCGACGAGCTCGAGAAGGCGCTCCAGGGAAGCTCGCGTCTATTCGTCTTCGGCGCGCCGTACACGCACGGGCTCGGCGTCCACGACATCCACATGAACCAGGGCGACCCGCCCGGGATCCACCAACCGTCCGACGGCATCTGGCAGGACGGCGGGACGCTGATCGAGCACCCGGACGGGCGGCTGGCGGCGTTCCTGACGAAGTTCGAGACGCAGACGCTGAACACGAACGACCAGGGCCTGCCCGCGTAGGAGGGTCTCGTTGGCACGGGTCTTGCAGCGGAGGCCCGAAGACGAGATGCTCGGCCCAGTCGATCCTCGGGAGCGCTTCTGACAGCAACGCTCGCGCTGGAGCTGACGCCGCGCCTCGAGCTGCGCGCGTCGCCGGACCTGCTCGCGTACGCAGAGCTGCTCGCCCTCCCGGCCGTCGAGCTCGAGCACGTGGTCGAGCAGGAGCTCGCGCAGAACCCTGCGCTCGACCGACTCGAGGAGGCCGTCTGTCCGTTCTGCGGAGAGCCTGTCGCCGGCGCTCGCTGCCTCCTCTGCCGCCAGCCGGCCGCGCGACCGGACACGGAGCCCGCGGAGGCCGGGGCGATGCCGGCCCAGCTGACGGCGGCGGAGCTCCTGCTCGAGGACCTTCGCCCGCTGCTGCCTCCCCGGCGGCAGCGGATTCTCGAGTACCTCGTCGGCTGTCTCGACGAGCGCGGTTTCCTCGACGCGACGCCGGAGGAGGTCGCCGTGCGCCTCGACTGTGGCCGTGCCGAGGTCGACGCGGTGCTCGAGGTGTTACGGCGCGAGGGACCGCCCGGCGTCGCCGCCTCCGGCCTCCGCGACTCCCTGCTGCTCCAGCTCGAGCGGCTGCCGGACGACGATCTAGTCGCGCTCGCGCGAGCCATCGTCGCCGACCATCTCGAGGAGCTCGCGGCCGGCCGGCTCCGAGCGATCGCCGCCGCGCTCGGCGTCGAGCACGACGAGGTCGCGGCCGCGGCCGACCTGATCCGGACGCGCCTGCGTCCCTCGGCGATGCCCGACCCCCCGAACGCGGCCTCCCCCGCGCTTCCGGACGTGATCGTCCGTCGTGCCGACGACGCCGTGCCGCGCTTCGTCATCGAGCTCGTGGAGCCGCGCAGGCTTCGGCTCTCGGTCTCGCCGGAGTACGCGCACCTCGACGCGCACGCGCTGGATGCCGACACCCGCGCCGCGGTCGACTGGCAGCTCGCGTCGGCGCGGGCGTTCCTGCATCGACTCGACCGGCGATGGAAGACGATGCGCGCGATCGCGGAGGTTGTCGTCGAGCGCCAGCACGAGTTTCTCCTTCGCGGGCCGCGGTTCGCCGCTCCGCTCACGCGTGCGGACGTCGCGGCGGAGGTCGGCGTGCACGAGTCGACGGTCAGCCGCGCGACCGCGGGCCGCTACGTCCTGCTTCCGAACGGCCGCCTCGTGCCGTTCTCGCGCTTCTTCGACGCGGCGCAGGCGCCGTGCGCGGCCCTCGCGCAGCTCGTCGCCGACGAGACCGCTCCGCGCTCCGACTCCGAGCTCGCCGACGACCTCCTCGAGCTCGGCTTCCGCGTCGCGCGCCGCACCGTCGCGAAGTACCGCACGCGGCTCGGGATCGCGCCCCACACCGAGCGGTAGAGCGAAGTCGCGTTCGCCGCGAGCGCGGGCGCGGCGAAGGGTCGTTCGCGAAAACGCGCGCCGCGACCCGCGACACACCTGGCACGCCTCGTGCAGGAAGTGCGGCAAGGGACGCAATCGCGCAGGAGGCGACGATGCACGACATCGACCGAACGCAGCTGGAGCTCGAGGAGGAGGCCTTCGAGCTCGGATACGAGCAAGAGCACGAGCAGTTCCTCGGCGACATCATCGGTGCGGTCGTAGGCCGCGAGCTCGAGGTTCCGCTGAACGAGACGCTCGAGATGGAGCTCGCCTCCGAGCTCCTCGAGGTGTCGAGCGAGCAGGAGTTCGAACAGTTTCTCGGCAACGTCTTCTCGAGCGTCGGCAACGCCGTCGGCTCGTTCGTCCGCTCCGACACCGGCCAGGCGCTCGGCGGGATCCTCAAGGACGCCGCGAAGCAGGCGCTGCCGGTCGTCGGTCGCGCCATCGGCGAGAAGATCGCGCCGGGCCGCGGCGGCGAGTGGGGCGGCCGGCTCGGGCAGGCCGCGGGCTCGCTGCTCGGGCTCGAGCTCGAAGGCCTGAGCCCGCAGGACCAGGAGTTCGAGGCGGCGCGGCAGTTCGTCCGCTTTGCCTCGGCGGCGACACACCAGGCCGCGCTCGCTCCGCCGACGATCTCACCCGACACCGCTGCACACGCGGCGGCTGTGGCGGCGGCGCACCGGTTCGCGCCGGGCATCGCGCACGAGATCCGCGGCGGTGGGCGGCCGGCGCCGCGCGCCGCCCAGCGACCGGCACAGCGACCGGCGCAGCGGCCGCAGGCGCGTCCGGGCGGCCAACGGCCGGGCGGCTACGGCCGGCCCGCCGCGGGACGGCCCGCCGCGGGACGGCCCGCGGCGGGACGGCCCCGAGCCGGCGCGTCGCGCCCGGGCGCAGGCCGACCGGCCTACGGGCGTCGTCCGACCCCCGGGCAGCGCCCAGGCCAGCGGCCGCAGTACCGCCAGCGCCCGCGCTACGGGCAGCGCCCCGGCGCCGCGGCGCGGCGGCCCGGAGCCCGGCTCAGGCCGGGCCAGCGCCCGCCGACAGCACGCATGCGGCTGCCGCGGACCGGCTATCGGCCCCGGCCGGGCTACCGGCCGCGCCCCGGTTACCGGCCGCGCCCCGGCTTCCGGCCGAGGCCGCAGGTCAGAGGCCGGGCCTGGCCGCGCTACCGGCCCCAGGGCTACTGGCGCGGGCGCCCGTGGTACGGCCGCTACCGCCAGCCGCCCGCGACGCCTGGCGCCGGCGCGCGCCCGGGCGTGCGGCCGTGGTGGTGGTACCGCGGTTACAGGCAGCCGCCCGCCGGCCAGCCGTGGTGGTACGGCGGAGCTCCCGGAGTCGGGATTCCGTACGGCGTCCCCTACGGCGGCCCCGAGGACACGGGCGCACCGCCCGACATCGCCGAGCCGGGGGCTCCCGGCGGGCCGCCGATGCCTGGCTTTCCGTCCGCCCCAGGCGCTCCAGGCGCTCCCGGTGGCGGGCCCGAGGACGTCGACGACACGATCCCGATCGACTGGTCGCAGTTCCGCGCCTTCCTCGGCGATCGGCCGCCGACGCCGCCACCGGGCGCCCCGGGACAGTGGGTGTACCGCGGTCGTCGGCACCGCCGCCGCCGCTGGGCCTGGATCCCGAGTCCAGGAGCGAAGCCGTTCTGGTGGCCGCCGCTCCAGTCGTTCTTCGCGGGCGGTGAAGAAGGCGGCGCACCGGGTGGGAACGGCGGAGCGCCGCAGGCGCCCGCGCCCGGACCGGCCGCAGGCTTCGGGCCGGGAGCAGGCTTCGGGCCGGAGCCACCGGCGCCGGCAGGTCAGGAGCCGTCGGGCTTCGGGCCTCAGCCGGGAGCGTTCGGACCCGGTCCCGAGGCCGCACCGGGCGGGAACGGCGGCGCCCCAGGCGGGAACGGCGGCGCGCCCGGCGGGAACGGCGGCGCGGCTGGCGCGGCCGGACCTGAGCAGGGACCCCCGAACGGCGCTCCCGCCGAAGGCGGTGCGGGCGAGTTGTGGTGAGCGACCGACCCGACCGACACCCGAGCAGCGAGAAAGGAGAAGCACGATGAGCATGTACGAGACGTACGAGACCGAGGCGTACGAGGGCCAGTTCGAGGAGGAGTCGTACGAGGCCGGCGGCCTGAACGAGGTCCAGGAGATGGAGCTCGCGGCCGAGCTGATGGAGATCACAAACGAGCAGGAGCTCGAGGAGTTCCTCGGCGGGCTCGTCAAGGCGGCAGGCAGCTTCCTCAAGAGCCCCGTCGGCAAGGCGATCGGCGGCGTGGTCAAGGACGTCGCGAAGACCGCCCTCCCGGTCGTCGGAGGTGCGCTCGGGTCGATGGTCGCGCCGGGGATCGGAACGGCGATCGGCTCCCAGCTCGGCTCGATGGCCAGCAACCTGTTCGAGATGGGCTACGAGACCGAGTCGGAGCAGGAGCAATTCGAGGTCGCGAAGAAGGTCATCCAGCTCGCGACGAACGCCGCGCAGATCGCCCAGGGCGCTCCCGCCCACATCCCGCCGCAGGCCGTGGCCCAGCAGGCCGTCGCGCAGGCCGCGCGCGAGATGGGCATCCACGCCGAGGTCTCAGGCGAGTTCCAGGGCGAGTACCAGGGCGAGTACCAGGGCGAAGGCGAATACCAGGGCGAGTACCAGGGCGAAGGCGAGTACCAGGGCGAGGAGGAGTTCGGCAACGGCGGGTACGGCTACGGCTACGGCCGGCGCCGCCGCCGCGGGTACGGCTACGGGGGCGGGGGCTACGGCGGCGGCCGGGCGATGAGCGGCCGCTGGATCCGCCGCGGGCGCCGGATCATCGTCCTCGGCGTGTAGGGCTCGAGTGCCGGAGCCGGGATGAACGCGAACTCGATGGCACGGTGGATGCTCGGGCAGGAGGCCCGGGCGCTGCTGACGCGGCTCGGTCGCGTGAAGCCGTTCGCGCTCCAGGAGACGATGCTGCCGGCGGCGGCCCTGTCGCCGGCAGCATTGATCGCGATCGAGCGGTTCCTCGTCGGGAACCGGCACACGCTGCGCGAGCAGGTGCGCGAGTATGCCCACTGGCTCGAGCAGGACGGCCGGAACGTGAGCCCCGCGGAGATGCAGCGCCGCTTCACGATCGTCCGTCTTCGGTTCAACGACGTGCTCTCGCAGTTCGACCTCTTCTCGGAGGTGATCACGCAGCGGAGCGAGGCCGAGACGGGCGTGTGGCTGTCCGGGCTCGACGTCTTCGCCGCCGACGCGCTCTCGCTCCCCGGCGGCTTCTTCGAGGCGCCGCAGGTGATCTGCTACCTCGCCCGCGGGCCGGGCGCCGCCGTGCGGCGCGCGCGGACGCGGCTGCCCGGCGGAGGGGACAATCCGGTCGCGATCGTCCGCGTCCCGAGGGAGCGCATGGTCGGGCACGGCATCGCCTCGTCGCTCGTACACGAGGTCGGGCACCAGGCAGCGGCGCTGCTCGACCTCGTGCCGTCGCTCCGCCCCGTGCTGCACGCGTACGCGGAGCGCGGGCATCCGCGCGAGCGCGAGGCATGGACGCTCTACGAGCGGTGGGTGTCGGAGATCGTGGCCGACCTCTACTCGGTCGCGAAGCTCGGGATCGGCTCCACGCTCGGGCTGATCGGCGTCGTCAGCATGCCGAACTGGTTCGTCTTCCGCATCGCGACGGACGACCCGCACCCCGTCCCGTGGATCCGGGTCCGGCTGAGCTGCGCGGTCGGCGACGCGCTCTACCCCCACCCACAGTGGCAGGAGCTCTCCGAGCTGTGGGAGGCGCTCTACCCACGCAGCGTGCTCAAGCGCGACCGGCAGCGCACGCTCCAGGGGCTCGACCGCACGGTCCCGCAGTTCGTCGAGGTGCTGCTCGGCCACCGGCCGGCGTCGTTGCACGGGCTCTCGCTCGGCGACGTGCTGCCGTTCGAGGACCGTCGCCCCGCGCAGCTCGCGGCGCTCTACCGCGCGTGGCGCGGCCGGCGCGAGCAGCTGCGCGAGGCGCCGCCCACGCTGGCCTTCGCCGTGCTGGGGCAGGCGCGCGCGATGGGACTGCTCGACCCGGAGCAGGAGAGCCGCACCGTCGGAAACCTCCTGACCTACTGGGCGCTCCGAAGCACGCTCGACATCGCAGAGATCTGTGCCGCTCCGGTCTCCGCCCCGACACGGCGCGAGCAGCGGCTACTCGAAACCCAACCCGTCTGAAGAGGAGGAAGCAATGGCGACCGCCAATGTGGTGACGATCAAGGTCGACGGGCCGGCGCAGCCGTTCACCGGAGACGAGCTTCGCTTTGAGGCAACTGGGTTAGTGGGCGCCTGGGCGTACACGTGGTTGTTCCACGACAAGGACGGAAAGGACGTCGGGCACCTCGTGAAGGTGAGCCAGAAAGCGAAGGTCGTCTACTGGCGGGCGCCGGCTTATCAGGTCGCCGTCCACGTCCGCGTCGAGGCGACGAACCCGAAGGTGAAGCCCCCCACCACCACCGATGACGTCCGCTTCTCGGTTCAGCCGCGGCCACTAACAGCGGGTGACGTCGTCCCCGTGACGATCGGCGGTGAGGGCGTGACCGGTCCTCTCGCGGTCAACCTGCGGCGCTCGGCGATCATCGACACGCCGGATCTCGCGTTCTGGAGCGTGATTCGCGCTTCGTCGGGAGCCCTCGCATTCAACAACTACGCGGACTGGATGGACTCGATCTTCTGCGGGGGCGGCGAGCGCTTCAACGCTGCAGTGGCGGCGTTCGTCCGCAACAGCCTCCCGTTCCCGGACATCATCTCCTACAAGGCGCTGAAGCTCGCGACCGAGGCGTACCTGCTCGCGCGCTGCGGTGTCATCGTCGCGACGGGAGACGTGAGCGAGCGGCTCGAGGGCCTCGCGCCTGCTGCGCAGGACCTCAAGAGGGAGAGGTTCGACCACATCGACCGCGAGGAGCTCGACGAGCGACTCGACCTCGACAAGGGCGACAAGCTGAGCCGGCTCTGGAAGCGCTACCTCCAGGACATCCCAATCGGACCCGCCGATGTCGACACCGACGGCCGCGACGGGGCGACCGTCGCGACGCTCCCGTACCTCGCGCTTGTCCGCCGCCAGCTGCCCGAGATGCGGCTCGAGCTCCGGGCCGACGCCGAGGAGCAGGTGGAACTCTGCTACGAGCTGATGGGGCAGAAGTTCACGAACCCCTGCTTCCTCGAGCTCATCTGGTCGTACTGGCACGAGGAGGGGATGCTCGTCCAGACGATGAACGCGATCAGCATGCGGTTCCAGAACCGCGCCTCGGGGCCGCGCGACCCGCTTGCGGCGATGGCGCTCGACCCGCTCCGCCCGCTGAACAACCTCCTCTGGGGGTACATCCAGGACGAGCAGCACCGGCTGACGCTCGCCCGTCGCGTGGCGGAGTACGACCAGGAGTACGGCCTGACGCTCTTCGGCCGCGCGGTGCCGCAGATCCGCACGGCCGACCCGCGCTCACGGTTCCTCCAGGCGTTCCACACCCTCCTCCACCGCGCGTCGATCTTCTACAAGGAGGACGACGACACGACGATGATCGCGGACCCGTTCCCGGTGCTGAACGCGCTCCGCGACGTGCACCTCGTGCTCTCCGAGGGCGCGCACAACCAGTACGGCGACCTGCCGTGGACGGCCCGGCACGAGATGCTGATCCAGCAGTGGCTCCTCGCCCGGCCGGAGCTCCGCGAGTTCCTGCCGAGCCGGATCATGGTCGTCGAGCCCGAGCCGTGGATGCACCGAGTGGACGCGATGAAGAAGCTCCAGGAGTGGACGGACACCCCGGTCCGCTACTTCCACGATCTCGGCGTGTTCGGCGAGCAGCTCCTGCTCTCGATCCGCTTCGGGAACTGGGGCAACGTGTTCGACCGCGAGCAGGCCGGCAACTGGGCCCGCTACTGGCGGCAGGAGGTGCAGTGGTACATCCACGCGTACCACACCGTCACGGGCGTCGACCTCTCCGCGGACACGAGCGACGTCCGGCAGGCGCAGCTGCCGCCGGACCGGTACACGCAGCCGGCGTTCCTGCTGCGGCAGCGCCTGACGGAGCAGCGCCGGCGGCTGAGCCGCGGCACCCTCGGCGTCGGCGTCCGGCGGCAGATCCCGCGCCGCGCGCGGTTCGAGGAGGAGCAGTTCGAAGGGCAGCCGTAGCGGGCCGTGCTCGACTTCACGTCGGCGCTCTACCTGGGCTTCCGGCACCCCTCCGTCTCGCTTCCGCCTTGGGAGCAGCTGACGACGGGGGTGCCGGCGGCCCTCGCCGAGCCGCCGGCCGCGAAGGAGGCGGCCGCAGCGCTTGCCCGGCTTCAGGGCTGCGAACGCGGGACCCTCGCGGTGTCGACGCTCCACCTCTTCTTCGACCTCTTCCCGCTGTTGGCCGGGCCGGCCGCCGCGATCCACGTCGACGCCGGCGCGTACCCGATCGCCCGCTGGGGTGTCGAGCGCGCTCAGGCCCGCGGCGTTTCGGCTCACACGTTCCCGCGCGGTGACGCCGACGCGCTCGAGCGAGCGCTCCGCGTGACGGGACGAGGGAGGCGACCGATCGTCGTCTGTGACGGCTGGCGCCCCGGCTTCGGACCGCCACCGCTCGCCGCATACTGCTCGCTGGCACGACGCTTCGGCGGACTGCTCGTCGTCGACGACACGCAGGCGCTCGGCATCCTCGGCGAGCGGCTGGGGCCGGCGGCACCGTTCGGCCACGGCGGCGGCGGCTCGCTGCGCCACCACGGCATCCGCGCCGGCGAGGACGTCGTGGTCGTGGCGTCGCTCGCGAAGGGCTTCGGGGTGCCGGTGGCCGTGCTCTCCGGCGGCGCCGGGCTCGTCGGCCGGTTCGAGCGCCGGTCGGCGACGCGCGTGCACTGCAGCCCGCCCTCGGCCGCCATGGTCCAGGCCGCACAGCGCGCTCTCGCGCTGAACGAGCGGGTCGGCGAGTCGCGCCGCGCTCGGCTCGCGGAGCTCGTTCAGCGCTTCCGGGCTCGTGCGGCCGCGGCCGGCTTTCGGGCACACGGAGGACTGTTCCCAGTGCAGACCGTCGCGACGGGCGAGCAGGCGAGCGCGCTCTTCGATCGATTGGCGCGGCGCGCCATCCGGGCCGTCCTCCACGACGGCTCGGGCACCCGCGACGCGCGCCTCAGCTTCCTGATCACGGCCCGCCACCGCCCCGAGGAGATCGACGCGGCCGTCTCGGCGCTCGGCGCCCCGCACGCCCGCGTCGCGGTCCGATGACGCAGGCCGACGCAGCGGTGGCGTTCGCGCGCGCGAACCTGGAGCGCGCCGTCGCCGACCTGGCGCGGTTCGCGTCCTTCCCGAGCGTGAGCGCGCAGCCGGAGCGCGCCGCCGACGTCCGTCGCTGCGCCGACTGGCTCGCGAAGCACCTCGCCGCGATCGGCCTCGACCGGGCGCGCACGGAGCAGACGAAGGGGAATCCAATCGTCGTCGCGGAGTGGCGCCGCCGGCCCGGCGCGCCGACGCTCCTCGTCTACGGCCACTACGACGTGCAGCCCGCCGAGCCGCTCCGCGACTGGCAGTCGCCGCCGTTCGAGCCCGTCCGCCGCGGCGACTGCCTCGTCGGCCGCGGCGTCTCCGACGACAAGTCGCAGGTGCTCGCGCACGTGAAGGCGATCGAGGCGTACCTGCGAACGGCGCGCGCGCTCCCGCTGAACGTCGTGTGCGTCTTCGAGGGCGAGGAGGAGATCGGCAGCCCGTCGCTGCTCCCGTTCCTGCTCGCAAACCGCACCGCGCTTCACATCGGTGCGGCCGTCTCGTCGGACGGCGCGATCCTCGATCCCGACCGGCCGGCGCTGACGTACGCGCTGCGCGGCCAGCTCGCGCTCGAGGTCGAGGCGCGCGGCGGGACGAAGGACGTCCACGCCGGAAGGTACGGCGGCGCGATCGTGAACGCGCTCGACGCTCTCTGCCGGGTCGTCGCCTCGCTCCACGACCGGGACGGGCACGTAGCGGCGCGCGGGTTCTACGACGGCGTCGCGCCGCTCTCCGCGGCCGAGCGGGCCGCGATGGCGCGCGACGGACCGCGCGACGCCGAGCTCCTCGAGGCCGCAGGCGCGCCGGCCGCTGGCGAGCCCGGGTACTCGCTCTACGAGCGCACCACCGCGCGGCCAGCGCTGACGGTCACCGGCTTGAGCGGAGGCTACGTCGGCGCCGGCGCGAAGTCGATCGTCCCGGCGCGCGCGACGGCGAAGCTCGACTGCCGGCTCGTGCCGAACCAGAAGCCGGCTGCGGTCGAGCAGGCGATCCGCGCCCACCTCGCCGGCGCCGCACCCCGTGGCGTCCGGCTCGACGTCCGGACGCTCTCCTCCTCCCCACCCACCCTCTGCGATCCGCGGACGCCGCCGATGCGCGCCGCGGCGGCGGCGTACCGGCGCGCGTTCGGGCGACCGGCGGTGCTCGTTCGTTCGGGCGGGACGACGCCGATCGTCGCCGCGCTCCAGCAGGCGCTCGACGTGCCGACCGCGCTGATGGGCTTCGGCCTTCCCGACGACGGCTGGCACGGGCCGAACGAGCGCGTCCACCTGCCGACGTTCGGACGCGCGATCGAGACCTGCATCTGGTTCCTGGACGAGCTTGCGCGAACGGCGCCGGCGCCGGCGCGGCCACGCGCGACAGCGGTCGCGGCGAGATGATCGTCGACTGCCACTGCCACGCCGGTCTCGGCGACGGCCTCACCGGCCCGTGGGACACCGAGGCGCGGCTCGACCGCTACCTGCCGCGCACGGACCGCGCCGGGATCGACCGGACGATCCTGTTCGCCGCCTTCCACTCCGACTACGCGGTCGCGAACCGGCAGGTGGCGGCGATCGTCGCGCGCGCGCCCGGACGCTTCTACGGCTTCGCGTTCGTCCACGCCGCCCGTGATCGAGGCCGGATCGGCGAGCTCGTCCGCGAGGCGGTGCTACGGCACGGGTTCCGCGGGATCAAGCTGCACAACCACGACGCGCGTATCACTCGCGAGGTCTGCGAGGTCGCCCGTGCCTGGTCGCTGCCGGTCCTCTACGACGTGATGGGCGAGACGTCCGTCGTCGAGCTGCTCGCGCGCGAGTACCCGGACGTCGTCTTCGTCATCCCGCACCTCGGCAGCTTCTCCGACGACTGGCGCGCCCAGCAGGGACTGATCGACCTGCTCGTGCGGCACCCGAACGTCTACACCGACACCTCGGGAGTGCGGCGCTTCGACATCCTCCAGGAGGCCGTCGAGCGCGCCGGCCCGGAGAAAGTCCTGTTCGGCTCCGACGGCCCGTGGCTCCACCCCGGCCTCGAGCTCGAGAAGGTCCGCCTGCTCGGCCTGGCCCCGCCGGCCGAGCGACTCGTCCTCGGCGGCAACGCGCTGCGGCTGCTCTCCGCGGCCGGCAGGAACCCGAGACGCGCGCGCCCGGCGCAGTTCGCGCGCGGACGCCCGCCCCTCGCGAAGGATCCGTGGGAGCCGGAGGCGGAGGTCGCGCTCTAGGCCGATCGAACCAAGGAGCGCACGCAGACCTGAGTGCGCGCGCCGAGCGAGCCCTTCAGCAGCCCGAACTTGCTCGCGACGATGACCGAGCGCGCGGCCATCGTGGAGTCGAGGCTATAGCAGGCCAACGCGCCCGAGAGCAGGCTGGTCGAGGCCCGGATGCAGACGCTGGCCGCGGCCGTGACCGTGTCGGTCGAGGTTCCGAACTCGTCGGCGACCGAAACCTTCTTCGGCGACGGGAACGCTGCTTTGATCGAGTAGCACGTGTAGCTGTCGATCGTCGTCGGCACGGCCGAGAGGACTCCTCCCTTAGCCGCCGACGAGGGCGCGCAATAAGCACTCGGCGCGACGACGCTCGCCGCCAGCGTCCCGAACATGCTCGTCACGCGCCACTGGCGTGGAGCGAGTGGTGTCGCCGCGACGCTGTTGCACGTCAGGTGCGTGCGCGAATCCGAGCCTCGTCGCCCGCCGACGGTCGCCGGCGAACAGACGGAGAGCGGTTGCCCGACCGAGACGCTACGCGTTCCGAAGACGTCCCTGGTCCTGACGATGCGGATCGGAACGCTCCTGAACTGCGCCTGGTAGCAGGCGAAGTAGCCGACGACCGGTCGCAGCGCCGAGTCGGTCGTCTGGGCGGCGACCCCTGCACCCACGAGCGCAATGAGCAGCGCAAGCAAGCGAGCCGGCGAACGCGAGCTCATGTCGAGCTCATGACGCTGGAGGGCGTATCCGAGCCGATGAATCGTTTCGCGATGTCGACTCCGCTGAAGCTTCCCATCTGGAAGCCGAAGCACGTGCCGAAGAGCTTCAGCCAGTCGGTGCTCGCGGCGCCCCACGTTGCGTTGGCGTTGTAGATCTCGACGAAGCCGAGCAGGCCGCCGACGAGCGCGGCCGCAATCGCGATCACGACGCCGGCGGGGAGGAAGCGCGAGAAGTCCGGGATCAGACCTCCCTTCGAGTGCTCGGCTCCTTCGGAGTGCGGCTTCTTCGACCGCTTCCGTAGCTCAGAATCGGCACCGAGCTTCAGGAACAGCCCCAGCAAGACGCCGCCGAACGCGAGGATGAGCGCCGTGTTTCGCGAGCCGCGAAACGTCAGAACGATGGGGATGTACGAGTCCCGGTAATTGTCGGCGCTGAGCACGATCGAGCCGTCGTAGTGGCCGGGCTGGAGATTGGCGATCGCCCCGGGATCGACTTGGACGCAGACCGACACGATCGCCGGCTTGCCGGCCATCGCGGGCTGGACGACCGCCGCGACGACGTGGACGTCGTTCGCCGTGATGTCGTCTTGCCCCTGTGTCCCTGTGAGGACGTCGTCGAGCCGCGCAGTCAGGTTCCGCGGAGTCTTCGTATACCCCTGGATCATGCGGGTCTCCGCCTTCCGCACGTGGCTCTCCTTGAACTGCATGCGGAACCTCTTGTCGCTGACGTAGAACTCGCCGAGCTGGTCGTCCGGCTTCGCCTGGCCGGAGATGCCTCGCCTCGGGACGCACGAGCTTTCGCCGGCCGCGGCCGCAGGCAACGCGTTGACGACGAGGGCGATGACGCCGACCAGCAGGAGCCAGGCTGCAAGGGTAAGCAGGCGCCCCTTGTTCCTACGCTCGCCTGGCCGCGAGACGGCGCGAGGTTGTGACTTCATCTCGGCCGGTCCTTTTGACCCCGGTTGGTCCGTCGCCTCGAACGAGACACAGCCGGGGCCGTCGTTTCTTCAATCCAAGGTACGACAGTCGGAACCAAGGGTCAAGACGGCGCGGGCAGCTTGCCGGCGGCGCGCCTGAGCTGGAGCGCCCGCGGCGTCAGGCCGAGCCTGCGCGCCGCGCGCTGGAGGTTCCCGCCCTCCTCCGCGAGCGCGACGCTGATCGCGCTGTCCGTGGCGGCCGTGCCGATCTCGCGCAGCGTCGCGCCGCGCGCGACCGCGGAACGAATCGCCTCCGAGAAGCCGTCGTCGCGCCAGTCGACCGCGGTCTCGGGAACGACCCGCTCGTCCTCGGGCAGCTCGCCGATCGTGACGGGACCGGGTCCGACGTGGCGGTAGCCGATCCGCAGCGCGAGCTGGCGCAGGTCGCGGACGTTCCCGGGGTACTCGCGGCTGCGCAACACGTCCTCGACCGTCCCGTCGAGCTCGATCTCGTCGTCGCCGGCCGAGTCCCGGAGGAAGTGCCGCGCGAGCGGCAGGATGTCCTCGCGGCGCTCCCGAAGGCTCGGCAGCCGCAGCGTCGAGCCGGCGATCCGGTAGAGGAGGTCGTGGCGAAAGCGGCCCGCCGCAGCCTCGGCGGCCAGGTCGCGGTTCGTCGCGCAGACGAGCCGGAAGGAGGTCCGGTGCCAGTCGTTGCCGCCGACGCGCTTGTAGACGCCCTCCTGCACGACGCGCAGGAGCTCGCTCTGCAGCCCCAGCGGGAGCTCGCCGACCTCGTCCAGGAACAGCGTCCCGGTGTCGGCGAGCGCGAAGGCGCCCTCGCGGCGCGCGACCGCTCCCGTGAACGCGCCGCGCTCGTGGCCGAAGAACTCGCTCCCCGAGAGCGTCGGCACGACCGTGGTGCAGTCGACCACGACGAGCTCGCGCTTCGCCCGCCGCGCGTCGAGCGAGTGGATCAGCCTGGCGACGAGCTCCTTGCCTGTCCCCGTCTCGCCGGTGACGAGCACGGGCGCGTCGGTGAAGTGCGCTGCCTCGACGGCGCTTCGAACGGACGCTCGCCAGCGCGCGCTCTCGCCGATCAGCCGGTCGCGAACGGCCGCCGAGCTCGCGAGCTCTTCGACGCGATTCCAGCGCGCGATCCGCGCCGCGACCCGCTTGGCCCACCATGGCGACGAGTCGTAGGCGACGACGTCCGACGCTCCCGCGGCGAGCAGCCGCCACGATGTCTCGCCCGTGAGCGCCGAGCGCTCGGTCGGAACGGCGAGCATCCGGTCCGCGCCCGCCTGCGCGAGCTCCCCGATCCGCGCGGCGACGGGCCCGGCCGCGCTGTCGAAGAAGACGATCCCGCACCCGGTCGGGGGCTGGCCGTCGAGGACTCGCGCGTCGACCCCCGCAGCACGGAGCGATTTTCGCGCGGCGTCGCGAAGGCGTTCAGCCCCGACGCCGAGCGCGCACACCCACGCCGTTGCGTTCGCCGGCACTAGTGCGCTAGGCAGTCCGCCTTTCGCGCAGAGCGGGGCCGCTGGGCTCTAAGACGCGAGGCGTCAGGTCGGAGCCGCCTGTTCGAGCGCACGCAAACAGAGGGTGGGGCGCGATAGGAAGACCTCATTCGTCTCGCTGACCCTGAGGGCCGAGCATCTCAGACGTTCCCCCGGGTGTCAACGCGGTACGTGCCGCGCGAGCGAACAACAGGTCGTCAGCCGGCCGTGTCCACGCGCTGGAGCTTCGCGGGGTCGATGATCAGGTCGATCGCGACGATCCGGTCGCGCGCGATCGTGAAGCCGACGACAGCGAACGGCCGCCGGCCGCGGCCGACGACGACGCCCGCCGCGCCGTTCACGAGAGCCGGGCGCGCGTGCGGCGCGAACCTCGTGCCGCGCGCGAGGACCTGCCGCGCGACCGCGGCGGCGCCCGCGACGGGGGCACGCGCCAGCGGCGTCGCCGCCCCGGCGTCGACGCGGAAGACGACCTCCGGGTCGAGGACGGCGAGCAGGCCTTCGAAGTCGCCGGCACGCGAAGCCGCGAGGAACGCGTCCACGATCTCCCGCTGCCGCGCGAGGTCGACCTCCGGCTCGACGACGGGCGCTGTTCCGTGGAGACGACGCCGGGCGCGGCTCGCGAGCTGCCGCGCCGCGGCAGGCGTGCGGTCGACGATCGGCGCGATCTCGTCGAACGGCACTCCGAACATGTCGTGCAGCACGAAGGCAAGCCGCTCCGCCGGCGTGAGCGTCTCGAGCACGACGAGCAGCGCGAGCCCGACCGAGTCGGCGAGGAGCGCGCTCAGCTCGGGATCGGTCTCGGTGTCGACGCTGACGATCGGCTCCGGCAGCCAGCTGCCGACGTAGTCCTCGCGCCGCGAACGGCGTGTCCGCAGCACGTCCAGGCAGACGCGGCCGACCACGGTCGTGAGCCAGCCGCCGAGGTTCTCGACCGCGCCCGCGTCCGCCCGGCTCAGGCGAAGCCACGCCTCCTGCACCGCGTCGTCCGCCTCCGACACCGAGCCCAGCATCCGGTACGCCACTGCGCGCAGATGCGGCCGGTGGTCTTCGAACCTCGCTGCGAGCCAGTCCCGCTCGGTCATGTCACGTCCCTTCGTCGGCATCCGTCATAGCGATGACGAACGAGCGGCGGCTGCTGTGACCGCCGGTGAGGAGGCAGAGATGATCCACGTACGAAAGCTGAGCAAGACGTATCCCGGCGACGTCGCGGCGGTGAAGAGCGTCGACTTCGACGTCGCCGCCGGCGAGGTGTTCGGCCTGCTCGGGCCGAACGGCGCCGGCAAGTCCACGACGATCGGAATGCTCACGACGACGATCGTGCCGACCGCGGGGTCGGCTCGGCTAGCGGGCTTCGACGTGCAGCGCGAGCCGCTCGCCGCCCGCCGGGTGAGCAGCGTCGTCTTCCAGGACCCCGCGGTCGACCGGGCGCTCACCGGGCGGCGCAACCTCGAGATCCACGCGCGCCTGTGGGCGGTCGAGCGGGCCGCCGGCGCGGAGCGCATCGAGGAGCTGGCCGGGACGCTCGGGCTCTCGGAGCTCCTCGACCGCCCTGTCGCCGCGTACAGCGGCGGCCAGCGCCGGCGCCTCGAGCTCGCCCGCGCCCTGGTCTCGCCCCCGAAAGTCCTCTTCCTGGACGAGCCGACCGTCGGCCTCGACCCCCGGATCCGGCACGAGCTGCTCGACGTGATCGCACACGTGCGCGCGACCGACGAGACGACGATCCTGCTGACGACGCACTACCTCGACGAGGCGGAGCGCCTCTGCGACCGCATCGCGATCATGCACGCGGGCGAGGTCGTCGCGGCCGGCGCGCCCGCGGCGCTTCGGGCGGGTCTCGGCCGCGAGCTCGTCGAAGTGCGCTCCGACGGCGAGCCGGACCGGCTGCTCGCGTACCTCCGGGCCCGCGGCATCGCCGGAGACGACGCCTTCGCCGTGGGCTCGAGCCTGACCGTGCCGCTGCACGACCGCGCTGCCGCGGAAGCCGTCGCAGCGCTCGACGGAGCCGGCCTGCCCGTCGCGGCGATCAGCACCCGCGAGCCGACGCTCGACGACGTGTACCTGCGCTTGACCGGCGGCCGCCTCGCCGAGGCCGCCTGACCCCGACCACCGAGAGGAGAGCCGAGATGACTCCCGTGTCCCCCGACATCACCCTTCGCGCGCGCCCCGCCGCGCAGAACCCGCTCGCACCGCTCGCCACGCTCGCCGCCCGCAGGTTCAGGCTCGCGGCGCGGACGCCGCGCGAGCTGGTCGTCCCCCTGCTGACCCCGATCCTGTTCGCGCTCGTGATCGCGCCCGCGCTGAAGGACGCGCTCCACACGAGCTCACTGTACGAGTCCTTCGTCGCCACGGGCACGGTTGGCCTGCTGATCCCGCTGAACACGATGTTCGCCGGGCTCGGCGTGATCGTCGACCGCGAGAGCGGCGCTCGGCGCGAGCTCCTCGCGGCGCCGGTCCCGCGCTCGCTGCTCGTCTTCGGGAACATGGTCGTGGCGTTCGCCGTGACCGCGCTCCAGGTGCTCGCGCTGATCGCCGTCGCGGTCGCGCGCGGGATCCACTTCGACGCGAGCGTCGCCGGCGTCGCGTGGTTCGCGGCGGCCGCGTCGCTCTTCACGATCGCGATGTACGGCGCGGCCGAGACGCTCGCGAGCCGCGTGCCGAAGGCGGAGGAGTACATCGCGCGCGTCCCGGCGATCGCGATCGTGCCGTGGTTCCTCGCCGGGTCGCTCTTCCCGATCGCCGCGCTGCCCACCTTCCTCGGCTGGATCGCGCGGTTCCTGCCGCTGACGCATGGCCTCGCGCTCGTCCGCTACGGCCTCCTCGGCGACTCGAGCGGGCTCCACGACATCTGGCGGATGAGCTCGACGACGGCGAGTGGCCGGACTCAGCCTCGCGGTCGTCGCCGCGTTCGCCGCCCTGCTCACGATGGTCGCGATCAGGTCATTTCGTCGTTCTGCGGTCTCCTAACCTGGCACGGGCGGGTTCACCGGGCCGCCGATCACCTGGGTCGTCGTCTCGACGACGGTCCCGGCGGCGGCCCGAGGCTGGAGCCAGTCGAGCAGGGCGCTGAAGTTCGCGGGCGTGATCGAGTACGCGTCGCAGCCGTCGCAGAGGTGGTGGAAGACGAGTTGCACCCAGCCCCCACCGTGCTGCTCGGCGGCGGTGACGTAGCCCTCGATCGTCGCGAGCGTCGTCCCTTGCTTCGGGTTCGGCGGCGTGCGGGTGGCATACGCGTCGAGCGGCGGGATCGTCTCCGCGAAGGTCCTCCGGTCGTCGACGCCGGAGACGCCACGGCCGCTGTTGTAGCCGCAGTCGCGGACGATCTGCTTCACGCCCGCGTCGAATTCGCCGAACGGGTACGCGAACGACGTCGGCTGGAAGCCGTGGTTGAAGAGATTGACGCGGTCGTCGCAGACCTCGTGGCGCGCCTGAGCCGTCTTGAGGTGCTTGAGGTGCGCGTGCGTCAGCGTGTGCCCCGCGATCTCGTTGCCGGCGGCGTAGAGGTCGCCGAGCTGCGCCCACGAGAGGTGCGTCGAGTCGCCGGTGAAGCCGGTGTTGACGTAGAAGGTCGCGTGCATCCCGTGCGCGTTCAGGATCGCGAGCGCGCCGTACTGGTCGGCCGAGCCGTCGTCGAACTGGATCGTCACCACGGTCGGTGCGGTCGCCGCGGCTACGGGCGCGGCGGACCCGCCGGCCGCGGCGACGAGCGCCGCGGCCACAACGATGGCGAGTCGGGGGGAGGGCATGGCTACGGGATGGCGGTGGTCGTGGTCGGGACGTTGTAACCGCGTAACAGCAGGAACGGCGCCTGTCCGCCGAGGTCGGTGGTCTGGTAGGTCGCGGTGATCGTCTTGGACTCGCCCGGGAAGAGCGAGACGAAGTTGTCGGTGTAGGTGATCGGCAGCACCTCGGTCCCGCCGCTCCCGGCGATCACCTCCGGCCGGAGGAAGAACGCGATGTTCGTCGCGCTCGTGTTCGAGAGCGTGATTGTGACCGTCTCCGTGCCGCTTGCGACGGTCCGCGAGACGGACTTCGTCACGCTCGAGTTGGACGCCAGGCTGTTGAGGCCGGTCAGGTTCGCGTAGCTCCGAACCGAGGTCGAGTACCAGTTGGCCTTGTTCCCGAAGGTGTCGGGGCTCGTCGAGTACCAGTAGAGGTTGTTGCTGACGACGGCGCCGGTCGAGTCCTTGAGCTGGAGCCGGAGGAAGTACGTCGTCGAGAGTCCGGAGACCGCCGGCAGCGTCATCACCTGCGTCGAGGCGTTCGCCGGGATGCTCAGGCTCGACGCGTTCGTCGTCGACTGGCTCGTGATCCCGGGGATGTTGTAGAACGTCGCCGTCGCGCTCATCCCGCTCCGCGCCGTGAGGGTCGAGTTGACGACGTAGACGTTCCTCGTCGCGTAGTCGTAGGCGATGTGCACCGGCTCGTCGGCCTTCTTCGCGCCGAAGTAGCCGCCGCCCGGCTCGTAGAACCAGTCGTACAGGTTCCAGTGCACGGACGGCCAGACGCCGTTCAGCATCCAGAAGATCGTCCCGAACGTCTGCGTGTACTCGTGCGCGCTCCACGACTCGAAGAACGCGCGCGTGTTCTCGTAGTTCTGGAGCTCGGCCTTCCGCGCGTAGTCGGCCGCGCTGGTCGTCGTGCCGTAGCGGTTGTTCACGCCGTCGGTGAACCAGTGGATGTTGTCGAAGACGCTCTTCGGCTTTCCGGCGTGGTAGTTCCAGTCGGCGCCGATCGGCCAGAGGTTCGCCGCCGGGATGAACTTCTGGAGGCTCTCGAGCGGC
The DNA here is from genome assembly GCA_036377055.1 of Gaiellaceae bacterium. Classification (GTDB taxonomy): domain Bacteria; phylum Actinomycetota; class Thermoleophilia; order Gaiellales; family Gaiellaceae; genus DASUZD01. Next base: position 22,617 of record DASUZD010000014.1, read on the forward strand.
GGCGGCGACTCGGTTCCCTCCTCGGCCGTCGTGCCGAACGCGCTACCGGCCTTCGTCGTGTCCCACCAGAGGTTCGGGGGTTCCCACACGTACGGACCGTCCATCTTCATCCCCGCGTTGGCGTTCGCCCACGTCGCGACGTTGTCGAGCGTCGGGTTCTGCCAGTGCAGTCCGGTCGCGATCGTCTTGTACTGCGAGAGGTGCGTCGCGCTCACGGGCTGGTCGCTCCCGAACGCCCAGAGGAAGGCGCTCGCGTGCGCGCGCAGGTTCCGCATCTGGCTGTCGAGCGAGGCGTGGGCGACGTTCTCCTGCTCGGCCGTCCAGGTGTCGTTCTCCCAGGTGCTACAGCAGACGAACCCGCCCATGAGGATGATCCCGTTCTGGTCGGCGAGGTCGTAGATGTTCTCGTTGCCGAGCGTGCCCTCGAAGCGGATCGAGTTCAGACCCATGTCCTTCACGTACTTGATCGTCGTCGCGTCGCTCTTCGGGTCGAACCGCTGGAGCATGTCCCAGACGTAACCGCCGCCGCGGAAGAGGATCGGGACGCCGTTCACCTTGTAGCCGACGAACGAGGTGCCGTTCACGATCTGCCGGTAGTCGGTGAACTGCCGGATCCCGAAGCTGATCGTCTTCGTGTCGGAGGTGACGCCGCCGACCGCCGCGGTCGTCGCGAGCTGGTAAAGGTCGGGGGTGCCGAACTGGTAGGGCCACCAGAGCGCGGGGTTCGTCACGTGGAGCGCGGGATAGGCGGCCGGCGCGAACGAGATCTCGCGGCGCTCGTTCGCGTTCAGCGTCACCGTCTGACTGACGGTGATCGTTGGGAAGGGCGGCTTGGTGATCGTGCCCGTGATCGTCGTCGTGACCGGCGCGTTCGTCGTATTGATCGCGTCGACGTAGACCGTCAGGTCGGCCGAGCTGGTCGCCGGCAGCGGCAGGACAGTCTGGACGTACGGGTCGCGGAGCGCGACCTGCCCGGTCGTGTCGAGGAAGGTCTTGCCCCAGACGCCCGCGTTCATGTCGGGCGCCTCGGGGTTCCAGTCCACCGTGCAGAACGAGAGGTCCTTGCAGCCGTGCTGCGGCGGCGTGACGAGAATCGCGACCGCGTTCGCCGCGCCGGGGTGGATCAGGCTCGTCACGTTGTACTCGTGGACGGCCATCGTCCCGACCGCGTTGGCGTCGAGCTGCGTGCCGTTCAGCCAGATCTGGGCGCGGTAGCTGATCCCCTTGAACCTGAGCCAGTAGGCCTGGCCGGCGTTCGTCGCGGGCGCGGTGAACTCGCCGCGGTACCACCAGTTCTGGCCCGTCAGGTCGGGCACCGACTGGAGGTTCGTGCCGAAGTAGATGTTCTGGTAGACGTTGTTCGCGACAAGGCCTGCGAGCACCGTCGAGGGCAGCGAGATCGGATACCACCCGGTCGCCGCATAGCCAGGCTGCGAGATCGTCGCGCCCGTGTCGGTGACGTTCAGCGCTGATCTCAGCGACCACCCTGTCTTCAGCTCGGTGGAGCTGACCGTCGCCGCGCCCGCGTGGCCGGCTGCGAGGAGCAGCAACGTGCAGACGAGGAGCGCGGCCTGAGCGATACGTGCCATGGGACCCCCTGTCCGATCTGGTTAGGAACCCTTACTAGATCGCTGGCGGGACCCTAACAGGTTCGGCCGCGAGTTCCAAACGCCGCGAACGCTCGTCAACGGAGCGGGCGACTCGCCGCCCGCTCCGTCGCGAGATTCGTCAGGCGGAGGCGAGCGGCTCGCCCGTCTCGAGCAACGTCTTCAGTCCGCTCAGGACCAGCATCCAGCCCTCGCCGGAGACCTGTTCGGCCGTCTTCGGCGCGCCCTCGAGCTGGTCGTGGACGACCGTGAGCTTCGAGAAGCCACCCTCCTGCGGCTCGATCTCCCAGGTGACGCGGCTCGGTTCCTCGCCGGCCAGCTCGGGGTCGTAGACCGCATGCCACGTGTGGACGAGCTTTTGCGGCGGGTCGACCTCCACGAACTCGCCGTCGACGAGCAGCGTGTCGCTGTCGCCGGCGTACGAGCGCAAGGCCCCGCCGGCCCGGAGGTCGTAGTCCGCGCGGGACCCGTAGAAGTAGCGCTTCGTGAACTCGGGCTTCGTGATCGCGTCCCAGATCGCCTCGGGCGTGGCCCGGATGAACAGCTGGTAGAGCTGCGTCGACGTGGCCGTCATGGTGGTCATGCCGTCTCCTCCAGTTCTGTCTTGAGGTCTGCGAGCGCCGAGACGCGGCGCTCCTTGTACTTGTCGATCCACCGGTCGTGGATCAACCGGATCGGGACCGGGTTCAGGAAGTGCAGCTTCTCCCGGCCCGACCGCCGAGCGACGACGACGCCGGCTTCCTCGAGCACGCGCAGGTGCTTCATCACGCCGAAGCGCGTCATCTCCAGCTCCGACTCGAGCTCCGTCAGCGTGCGGCCGTCACGCTCGAAGAGCCGGTCGAGCAGATAGCGGCGGGTTGGATCCGCAAGCGCCTTGAACACGCGGTCGTCGTCGTTCACGGTGCGATGTTATGTGACCAATCAGTCACATGTCAAGGTGCGGGCGGCGGATACGGTGGAGCCGACATGGACGGACGCGAGCAGGCGATCGCCGATCTGCTGCACGAGGCGGCGGAGACGCACCACGTCGTGTACCGGATCACCGACGGCGAGGACCCGGATTGGGGGTCGTGGTACGCCGACTGGCTGCTCGACCATTCCGAGCTCCCGGAGCGCCTCGGGACGAAGCCGGTCCGTAGCGAGCTCGTCTACATGCTCGTCAAGCTCGACAAGGAGTACACCGCGGCAAAGCCGAGCGAGCGCTGGGAGGACGTCTACGCGCGCGAGCTGCTGATCTCATTCGGCTCACAGGGCGCCGGATAACAGAGCGCTAGCCGTGCGAGGGACTCCAGTACGCGTAGACGCGTCCCGGCCGGCCAGTCGGGGGTCTGACCCCGGTTCTGCGCGAAACGCGCGCGCCTGATCCACAGCGCGGCGACAAGATCATGGTTCCTGGCGCGATCGCCAGCCGTGGCCGAGATCCGGGGTCTGACCCCGGTTACGCACGCAGCACGCGCGAACATCACACACGCCGACCGTCCCCGGCGGGCGGGCCCGATTCAGCGGGTCAGCGTGACCTTCGTGAGGCCGAGCGGGCGATCGACGTCGATCCCGCGCAGCGTTGCGAGCCGCACGGCGGCGACCTGGCCCGGGATCACGGTCAGGAGGGGGCTCAGCCACTCCGGCGGCGCGCCGACGAGCGGGAGCGCGGTGTCCGCCGCAGCGAGAACCTCGCGATCGTCGCTGATCGCGATCGCCTCCGGGCCTCGCTCGCGCACCTTCGCGATCGTGTCGACCATGCTGCCGAGCGCGCGCCCGGACGGCGCGACGAAGATCACCGGCCGGCCGCGCTTGAGCGCCGCGATCGGACCGTGCAGGAGGTCCGGCGGCGACCACGGCTCGAACGGGATCCCGGACAGCTCGCGGACCTTCAGCGCGATCTCGAACGCGGTCCCGTAGTTGATGCCGCGCGCGACGACGCTGCCGCTCTCGACGTCGCTGTAAGCGTCCAGCCGCTCGGCCTGCGCGAGCGACGACTCGACCTGCTCGCGGACGAGCGCCGGCATCGCTCTCAGCTCGCGCACGCGCTCGTCGTCCCGGGTGAACGCAGCCGAGAGGAGAGCGACGGCGGCGAGCGAGTTCAGGTAGGTCTTCGTCGCCGCGACGGCACGCTCTTCGCCAGCGTGCAGGCACAGCGTCCACTCGGCCGCCTGCGCGAGCGGCGACGTCGGGTCGTTCGTGATCGCGAGCGTGGGCGCACCCTGCGATCGACCCGCGGCGACGACACCGACGACGTCCGGTGAGGCGCCCGACTGGCTGATCCCGATCACCAGCGTGTCGCGCAGGTCGGGCTGGGCGCCGTACACCGACACCACGGACGGTGTGCCGAGGGCAACCGACAAGCCGTGCCGGATGCCGAGCACGTACTGGGCGTACAGCGCGG
>DASUZD010000015.1:0-7073 GCA_036377055.1 Gaiellaceae bacterium
GTCGAGACGATCTTCATCATCGGCGTCGCGGTCGGCTCGTACGAGGCCGGGCTTCGGCCGCTCGTCCTCGCCGGCGTGATGGCGCTCGCGGTGCTGATCGTCGGCCTCGTCGAGTGGGCCGCGTCTCGGGAGCGGCTCGCCGTCGGAGCGCCGGCGCGCCCGGCCGCCGAGCCGGAGCCGGAGGCCGCGACTGCGGAGCCCGGGGCGCCCGCTCTCATGCCGGTGCCGCCGGTCGCCGAGGACGCGTGGGAGGCGCTGCCCGCGGCGGAGCCCGAGCCCGAACCCGAGCCGGAGCCGGAGGCGCTGACCGCGATCGCCGAGGCCGTCGCTGTCGCCGAGGCCGACGCCGAGCCGGAGGCAGAGCCCGAGCCAGAGCCAGAGCCCGAGGCCGTGGCGCTCGCCGAACCAATTAGTGGCTCAGAGCCACAAGCTCTCGCCCCGGCGGAGGCACCGGTTCTCGAGCCGGAGCCTGAGCCGGAACCGGAGGCCGTGGCGCTTGCCGAACCAGTTAGTGGCTCAGAGCCACAAGCTCTCGCCTCGGCGGAGGCACCGGTTCCCGAGCCGGAGCCTGAGCCCGAGCCCGAGGCCGTGGCGCTCTCGGAGCCGGTTAGTGGCTCAGAGCCACAAGCCGATGTCCCGGCTGAGCCGCCCGTGCCCGAGGCCGCCGAGCAGGCCGAGCCGGCCGAGCCGGCCGAAGAGCCAATCGCAGAGGCCGCCGAGGCCCAGGAGCCCGAGCCGGCCGAAGAGCCGAGGGCCGAGAGCCCCGAGGAGCCCGAGCTGTCCGAGGAGCCCGAGCCAGAGCCGGCGGTCGCCGCCGAGGCCGGGTCGAACGGCGCGGAGCCGCGACGCCGTCGCTGGTGGCGCCGCGAACGCCGCGAGGAGCCGCCCGAGGAGGTCACGCTTCCGCCGCGTCACGTGCGCGTGCTACCGCCCGAGCCGAGCGTCCCGGAGCAGGCGCGGAACCTGCTCGATCCGTGGGAGGAGGACTTCGACCTCTCGCTCGACGACGCGGTTCCGGACTCCGAAGAGCCGGCGCCGCGCCCGTAGCTCTCAAGCCGAGGCCCGCCGACGCCGATGAGCTAGCGCCGGGCGGCCCCGCCTGAGGCGTCGGGATGTTGCTCAGGTGGGGTCGCGCCCGGCGATTCCATTTTGCGCCCTTCCGCTCAGTCGCCGCGCTGCTCGTCGCGGAGCGACGAACGGTAGAATCAAGCGGCTTTTCTGCGTCTTTCTCTGGGGGTCGTCCGAATAGCGAGCGTGTCCTCAACCGAGCTGCCTTCGGGTGCCGTCACCTTCCTCTTCACCGACGTGGAGGGGTCGAAGAAGCTGCTCGGCGACCTCGGCGACGAGCTGTACGGCGAGCTGCTCGCGACGCACAACACGATCGTCCGGAAGGCGTTCGTGGATGCGGGCGGCGTCGAGATCGAACGGCGCGGAGACTCGTTCTTCGCGGCGTTCCAGGAGGCGAGCGACGCCGTCCGGGCGGCCGCGGCGGCGCAGCGGGCACTGGCTGAGGCGGACTGGCCCGGCGGCGCGATCGTTCGCGTGCGGATGGGCCTCCACACCGGCGAGGCCGTCCGCGTGGGCGACGCCTACGCAGGCCATGCGGTGCACCACGCGGAGCGGGTCGGCGACGTCGCGCACGGCGGGCAGGTGCTGCTCTCGGGCTCGACGGTTCTCCACGCGGACACGGCTCTTCCGGCGGAGGCGCGAATCGTCCATCTCGGCGAGCACCGGCTCGACGGGCTCGAGCGGCCGGAGCGTCTCTACCAGCTCGCGATCGAAGGCCTGCCGGAGAGCTTCCCGCCGCTGAAGGCGGCCTCGGTCGCGACTGCGCCGGCCGAGCCGCCGCTCTTCGAGCGCGAGTCGGAGCTGGCGACACTGGGCGAGCTGTTCGCCGCAGCCGTGGCCGGTACAGCGAGGCTCGTGGTCGTCGAGGGCCCGGCCGGAATCGGCAAGACGCGCCTGATCGGCGCCGCCCGCAGGCGCGCCGAGGAGGCGGGGGCGAGGATTCTCTCTGCGCGTGCCGGCGAGTTCGAGCGCGAGTTCTCGTACGGGGTCGTCCGCCAGCTGCTCGAGCCGGCGCTGGCGCTCGCCTCGGCCGAGGAGCGCGCCGAGCTCCTCGGCGGCCCAGCCGCGCAGGCCGCGCCGCTCTTCGACCCGTCGACCGCCGAGGCCGAGACCGGAACCGAGGAGGACGTCTCGTTCGCGATGCTCCACGGGCTGTACTGGATCGTCGCGAACCTCGCCGCGCAGCAGCCGCTCGTCCTCGTCGTCGACGACCTGCACTGGTGCGACGCCCCGTCGCTTCGGTTCCTCGCGTACCTCGTGCGGCGCATGGAGACGCTGCCGGTCCTCGTCGCCGTCGGACTGCGGCCCGCGGAGGAGGGCGTCGACGAGCTGCTGCTCGGCGAGCTGACCGCGGATCCGCTCGCCGTCGTCATGCGCCCGGCGCCGCTCAGCGAGGCCGCGGCCGTCACCTTCCTGCGCGAACGCCTCGGGCAAGCCGAGGAGGAGTTCTGTCGCGCCTGCCACCGCGCGGTCGGCGGCAATCCGCTCCTGCTGCACGAGCTCGCGAACCGGCTCCAGACCGAGGGCGTCGCGCCGACCGCCGCGAACGCAGGCCGGCTCCGCGAGCTGGGGCCGCGCGCTGTCTCGCGCGCGATCCTGCTCCGGCTCGCCCGGCTCGAGGCCGACGCGGCGCGCCTCGCGCGGGTGGCGGCGATCCTCGGTGACGGCGCCGATCCTCGCGTCACAGCCGAGCTCGCGAGCTGCGAGGACGCGGCCGCGGCGAGCGCTGCGCTTGCGCTGACGAGGGCCGACATCCTGCGCACGACCGACCCGCTCAACTTCGTCCATCCGATCGTCCGGGCCGCAATCGTGGAGGACATCCTCCCGAGCGAGCGCTCGCGCCTGCACCGGCGTGCGGCCGACCTACTCGCCGAGCTGGGCTCCGTTCCGGAGCAGATTGCGGGACACCTCATGCTCGCGGCGCCCGAAGGCGACAGGCCGACGGTCGAGCGCCTCCGCCTCGCGGCGGCGCGCTCGCTGGCGGGCGGCGCGACGGACGCGGCCGTCGCGTATCTCCGCCGCGCGCTCGAGGAGCCTCCGGCGCCGGACGAGCGGGCGCGGATACTGCTCGAGCTCGGGCTTGCGGAGCGGCGCCTCGACGGCCCGGCGGCGGCCCAGCACCTCGCCGAGGCGGTGGCGCTGCTCGAGGATCCGGTCGAACGGGGCGAGGCGTCGCTCGAGCTCGGTCGCGCGCTCTGGTACACGGATCGGCACCGCGAAGCGCTCGACGTCTTCACGTTCGCGATCGACGACCTCGGAGATGCCGATCCCGACCTGCACGAGCGGCTCGAGGCGGAGCTGATCAGCTCCGCGTGGTGGGAGCCGGACCTGAACCCGGTGGCGCTCCTCCGGATGCGCCTCGTCGCCGGCCAGGAGCGCGCCGGGGGCCTCGGCACCGACCTGCTGCTGGCCGGCGACGCGTACTTCGAGGCACGCCGCGGCGAGAGCCGCGAGCGGGCGGTCGAGCTCGCCGAGCGGGCGCTCAAGCCCGGGCGCCTCGTCGCCGCGGGATCCGTCGCGTTCTTCTACGCGACGTTCGTCCTCGCCGTCGCGGACCGGTTCGACGCCGCGCGCACGGCCTACGACGCGGCATTGGGTGAGGTCCGGCGCCGCGGCGACATCTTCATGTCCGGCGCGATCCTGCTCTTCCGCGGCTTCCTGTTCAGCCGGCTCGGCGAGGTTGCGGCGGCCGAGGAGGACCTGCGCGAGGCCCTCGCGCTGTCGCGGGTGCACGGCATGCAGACGGCATCCCCGTACAACCTCGGGTTCCTCGCGTCGACGCTGCTCCAGAAGGGCGCGGTCGACGAGGCGGCGGCGCTCGTCGACGCGGCCGGCCTCCCGGAGCAGGTGCCGCAGACGGGCCACCTCACGTTCTTCCTCGACGCCCGCGCACGCGTGCGGGCCGCGCAGGGCGACACGGCGCGTGCGCTTGCGGATCTCGAGCAGCTCGCCTCGCTGACGCACGCGCTGCGCACGGAGAACCCCGCGCTGACGCCGTGGCGCTCGGAGACGTCGCTCTTGCTGCACGCGCTCGAGCGGGTCGACGAGGCGCGGGAGCTCGCGCGGGAGGAGGTCGAGCTCGCGCGCCGCTGGGGCGCTCCCCGGGCGCTCGGGATCGCGCTGCGCGCGCACGGCCTCGTCGAGGGCGGCCGCGCAGGGCTGAAGTCGCTCCGAGAGGCTGTCTCGGTGCTCGAGGAGTCCCCTGCGCGGTTCGAGCGCGCCGAGGCGATGACGGATCTCGGCGCTGCGCTCAGGCGCGGGAACCAGCGCGCGGAGGCTCGAGAGCTGCTGCGGCGCGCGCTCGAGCTCGCGGAGATCTGCGGCGCGCAGCCGCTTGCCGAGCGTGCGCGATCGGAGCTGGCGGCGACAGGCGCGCGGCCGCGGACGGTGAGGCTGACCGGCGTCGAGGCGCTGACGGCGAGCGAGCGCCGAGTCGCGGAGATGGCCGCCGACGGGCTTACGAACCGCCAGATCGCCCAGGCGCTCTACGTGACGCCGAAGACGGTGGAGGTGCACCTCTCGAGCGTCTACCGGAAGCTCGAGATCTCGTCGCGGTCGGAGCTCGCTCACACGCTTCCGGCGGCGGCCGTCTAAGGGGGTCGCGAAAAGATCGGTGCGGTCTTTGGGGGCTCTCCCCGATGCGGGCTGCCCCTGCTCCGGCGCACAGTGGCTTCCACGAATCCGAACCGCAACCGAGGAGCCACAGTGATCAATCCAGGAGACACGGTCGTCAATCCCGTCACCGGCGAGCGGCTGACGTTCCTGAAGACGTCGCGCGAGACGGATGGCGAGCTCGTCCTGATCGAGTGTGTCGTTCGCCCCGATGGCTTCGTCGCCGCGAAGCACGTCCACCCGTACCAGCGCGAGCGGTTCGAGGTCGTCTCGGGGCGGCTGACGATGACCGCGGGCCGGAAGAAGATCGAGCTCGGCCCCGGCGAGTCGTACACGGTCGAGCCCGGCGTCGCCCACAAGTTCGAGAACAAGGGCGAGCACGACGTGCGCTTCACGTGCGAGGTCCGGCCGGCGCTCTCTTTCGAGGCGCTCATCGAGACGATGTACGGGCTCGCGGCCGACGGCAAGACGAGCAAGAAGGGCATGCCGAACCCGCTCCGGCTCGCCGTGATCGCCCGGCACCACTTCGACCACGTCCGCCTGCCCGTCGTCCCGCACGCGCTCCAGAAGGCGGCGCTCGCTATGGGCGCGCCGGTCGGACGGATCTTCGGTTACGACAGCGTCTACGTCCCCGCCGGCGGCACCCCCGCCCCGGCCATCGCTTAAGGAGCTCCAGATGAGGCCCTTGTACATAGCGATCCTGATCGTGGCGATGCTCGTGCTCGCGGTCGGCGGCTGGATCGTCGACGCCGCGCGGAAGGTCGCGCACCCGCGGCCCCGGCTCACTCCGCGCACCGCCTAGGCGCACCCTCTCCCTCGGGGCGCGGCCGTCTCCCCTGGCCGCGTCCCACTGCGCCTCCTCTCGCCGGGCCGTGTCCCGGGACTGACCCCGCCGTTTGGACGCGGCGCCATGGCCCTCGCCGCCGCGAGCCACGTCCGGGGTCTGACCCCGGCCGTGGCCGGTTGGGACAATCGCGGCGTGGAGCGGCTCGCGATCGTCGTGCCCGGGGCTTCGGCTCGAACGCCTCACGGCTGGACGCTCAGCGCTGGTTGTCTCGCCTGCGTCGCGGCCGCGGCGCCGCTCGCGGAGGAGCACGGCGCCGCGGCGGTCGTCTTCACCGGCTACGCGCCGAGAGGCGGCGCCACCGAAGCAGAGCTGATGCGCGAAGCCTGGCGCGGGCAGGGCGGCGTCGAGGTCGTCCTCGAGCCGCTCGCGCGGAACACCGCCGAGAACGCGGCACGGACGCTCCCGCTCCTCCAAAAGCGCGGGATCGACTCGGCGATCGTCGTCTGCTCGTGGATCCACCAGGCGCGCGTTCGGTTCTTCTTCACGCGCCTGTATCGCGACGCAGGGATCCGGACGCGCATCGTCGCCGTGAAGGCGCCGCTCTCGCCGCGCGCCGTGCTCTGGGAGCTCGCGGCTGCGCCGGTCGCGTGGTCGCAGCGACGCCGGATTCGCTGACCCGCCCGAGCGGGCATGACCAAAGCCGACGCGACCGAGGAGGGCGAGATGCTACGAACCCGCATCGCACTGGCCGCGCTGGCAGCCGCCGTGACGCTGACCGCGGCGAGCGCGGCGACACCGCGAGCGCACACCGAGGGCCGCGACGACACCGCCTGGCTCCAGGCACGGCTCGACGCAGGCGGCGGCCGCATCTCGCTCCCGAAGCTCCCGGGCGGCCAGTGCTACGCGACCCGAGGCCTCTGGGTCAGCCACGACGACACGCAGATCGTCTCGAACGGCGCCTGCATCACCGCGCTCGGCCCCGGGCCGGTCCGCCTCACGTCGCAGGACGGCGACCCCGTCGCGGCCGATGCCGTCTTCTTCGTCAACAAGAGCCGCCAGCTCGACCCGGCGCCGGTCCACATCGCGATCAGCGGCTTGCGCGTCGTCGTCCCGCGCGAGACCGGCATGTTCGGGTCGGCGTCTACGGCCACGAGGTGACCTTGAGCCGCGTCACGGTGACCGGCGAGCCGCTCGACGCGATCATCGTCGGCGGCCGCGCGAACGGCGACGGCTACGCGGGCCGCGTGACGATCTCCCGCTGCACGCTCCTCGGCGGCACGCGGAACGTCGTTTCCGCGACCTCCGTCATCGGCCTCACGATCTCCCGCTCGCGCATCGCCGGCGCGTCCGGCGGCCCCGGCGCAGGCATCGACCTCGAGCCCGGCGGTCGCGGCAGCCCCGCGCTCGACGTCCGCTTCGAGCGGAACCGCATCTCCGGCGACGCCGGCCCCGGGATCCTCCTCGCCTTCAGCACGAACGCGGGTCGCCTCGTCTACGGCACCGACGTCACGATCGCCCGCAACCAGATCGTCGGCAACGGGACGAGTGCGGCGGCGCCGCAACGCGGCGGGATCGTCTTCAACGGCGGCCAGGACCGCGGCGGCGG
>DASUZD010000016.1:0-3547 GCA_036377055.1 Gaiellaceae bacterium
GAGCGCGGGCTCGATCGGCTCCGTGCTCAGGACCGTGCTCACGGGAAGGTCACCGGGCACCCGATCGCGCGCGCGCCGCAGGATCGCCTCGGCCCGGGCCTGGGCCTCCTGGTAGATCGCGGCGACCGAGTCGCCGGTTGCACCGAAGAGGCCGGCGACGGGCGGCGGCACGACAGCCGTCAACAGCGTGATGCGGGCATGCTCGCCTTCGGCGAGGTCGATGGCGTCGGCCAGCGCCTGGTCGGCGTGCTGCGACCCGTCGACGGCTACGAGGATGTTGTGGAACATGACGCCCTCCTTCGCGCTGGGCGGCATCGCGGACTGGGTTGACGAACTGTATCGCTAAACAATATAGTTTGTCAATATGAATCGGAGGACCCCCAACCCAAGAGCGCTTCGCGGCGAGCGAGTCGAGTACGTCGCGGGCCATCTCCTCGGGCACGCGGCCTTGCTGACGCGCCTGCTCGTCAGGCAGGTTCCGCCCGATGTCTCGCGCACCGAAGCGGGGGTGCTCAGGACGCTGACCGATCAGCCGCGGCGTATCACCGAGCTCGCAGAGCTCGAGGGCCTGGCCCAGCCGACGATGACGCTGCTCGTCCAACGCCTCGAGCAGCGCGGGTGGGTCGAGCGCACACGTGACTCCGACGACGGCCGGGTCGTGCTCGTCTCCCTGACCGAAACGGGGAGAACGGCGCTCGAGGCGTTCCGCAACCAGGTGCTCGCCGCCCTGCGCAGCCACCTTGACGCAATGGCAGACGAGGAGATCGCCGAGCTCGAAGCCGCGACCGAGACCCTCGGCTCACTCGTCGATGCCCTTCAAAGCGGCGTCGCGTGATCTCCAGCTCCCTCCTCGGAGGAGAAATCGACGATGCCCTAGACGTGTAGTTCAAGGGCTGGTGGGCTGGTAGTCGGGCAGGACCTGACCGAGCTGGTTGCGCGAGGTGATGTCCAGCTTGGAGAACACCTTGCGCAGGTGGTAGGCGACGGTGTGCTGGCTGATGAACAGCCGGGCGCCGATCGCGGCGTTCGACAGGCCCTCGCGCGCGAGTCGCGCGATCTGAGCCTCCTGCGCGGTGAGCTCGTCACGGCTCTCGACGCTGCGTCGGCGGACGCGTTCGCCTGTTGCCAGCAGCTCGCGCTCGGCGCGCCCCGCGAACGCGTCGGTGCCCATGCTCGTGAACATCTCGAGCGCGGTGCGCAGGTGCTCGCGGGCGTCGACCCGTCGGCGCTCGCGCCGCAGCCACTCGCCGTAGAGGAGGTGGGCGCGGGCAAGTTGCAGCCGGTTGCGGGTGCGCCCGAGCCGTTCGATCGCTTCGCGGTAGAGGCCGTCCGCAGCATCGCCGTCGATGAGCAGCGCACGCGAGCGGGCCTCGAGCCCCAGTCCCCAGTCGGTGTCACCGGCGCGCGTGCTCTCCGCGAGGCGCACGAGGGCGCGCTCGGCGAGCCTGTGTTCTCCGGACCGCACGGCCGCCTCGATGAGCTCCGGCATCGTCCTCGGCGAGCCCAGCTCGTCGAAGGCCTCGACGTCGACTGCTTCGCGAACCGCGTCGAGGGCGACGTCATACCGGCCGAGGCCGTTGTTGAGGGCTGCGGTCACCTGCCTGGTGATGCCGAGCACGAAGCCTTCCCCCCGGGCGAGGGCGTCGGTCGCCGTGGTTTCGACCAGCGTCGCGAGCTCGTCCTCGCGCCCTCGGAGCGCCGCGACCCAGAGCGCGACGTAGTTGTGGGAGGGGATGCCTGTCGCCTCGGTGGCCGCTCGAATCTCGTCGAGCAGTGACTCGGCGAGGGCCACCTCGCCCGAGATGGCGCGGACGTAGCCGAAGTGGCTCAGGACGAGCGGCATCGCCGTCAATGCGCCGTCGCCGCGGGCGCGCTCGAGCTCACGCTCGGAGAGGACCCTCCACGTCTCGTCGTCCCAGAGGTCGGCTGCCGCGTAGCCGGCAAGCGAGAACCAACGTGGGGGGACGTCGGGTTCGTGCAGGAAGCCGCTCAGGGCCGCCTTGAGGATCGGCGCCCCCGCGGCGACACCCTCGGTGTAGTGGATCGCTCGGCCCTGGAGGAGGAGATCGGGCGGCCGTGGCGGCTGTGGGACGGGGGGGCCGGCGAGCACGGCCTTGCTGACCTCGACAACGCCTGCCCCGCGGGCCAGCCGGCCGGCGAAGCCCGCCGCCTGAAGGGCCACCAGGTAGGTTGCTCGGGCCAGGCTCGCGTCGACTGCTTCGAGCTTGCGGGCGGCCTTGAGGAGCAGCGGGGGCGCGTCGCTGGCGCGCCGGGAAGCGAAGGCGATCTCGGCGCGCAAGGCATCCACGCGGGCCTGCTCGAGGTCGTCGAGGGCTGCGACATCGGCGGTGTCCAGGAGAACGAGAGCATCGTCGAGCGAGCCGGCCTCGCACTTGGCCTGTGCCGCTGCCAGCGCGCGGCGCGCGCGGGATGACGGGTCGGATGTCAGCGCGACCGCACGCTCGAGGAACGCAGCGGCGGCGGCCCAGCCGCCGCGAGCCTGCGCGCGCCCGGCCGCGCGCTCGAGCTCGGCGGCGACGTCCTCGTCGGGGTCGCCGGTCGACGCGGCGAGGTGCCAGGCGCGTCGGTCCGGATCGAGCTGCGCGTCCGTCGCCTCGGCCAGCGCTCGGTGGGCTTGGCTGCGCTCTTGGGGCGTCGCCGCCCGGTAGAGCGCCGAGCGGACGAGCGGGTGGCGAAAGCGCACTCGCCTGCTGTCGACCTCGATCAGGCCCGCGGTTTCGGCCGCGTCGAGCACCGGGCCGGAGAGGTGCAGTCGCTCGGCCGCGCGCCATAGCAACCCCGGATCGCCGGTCGGCTCGGCCGCGGCGACCAGCAGCACCCGCCGGGTGTCGTTTGGCAGCGCCTCGAGCCGCTGCCGGAAGATCTGCTCGATGCGGCTCTCGAGCGAGAGCGCTCGTGGCAACCCGAAGCCGCCCGCCAGTTGCGACGGCGACAGCCCGCGCGGCAGCTCGAGGAGCGCCAGCGGGTTGCCGTGTGCCTCGGCGACGAGCTGGTCGGCGACACGCTCGTCGAGGCGTCCGGGCATCACCGAGCCCAGCAGCGCGCGCGCGTCGGCATCGTCGAGTCCCGCGACGAGGAGCTCGGGGAGCCCCGCGAGCTCAGCCGTCGGCGTTCGCGCGGCGAAGAGCACGACGACCGACTCCGCCCGCAGCCTGCGTGCCGCGAAGCCCAGCGCCTGGCCGGAGGCCAGGTCCAGCCATTGCGCGTCGTCGACGACGCAGAGCAGCGGGCGCTCCTGCGCGGCCTCGGACAGCAGGCTCAACGTCGCCATGCCGACGAGGAACCGGTCCGGCACCGGGCCGGCGTTCAGCCCGAACGTGATCGCAAGCGCATCGCGCTGCGGACCCGGAAGCCGGTCGAGCCGGTCGAGCACGGGTGCGCACAGCTGGTGCAGCGCGGCGAAGGCGAGCTCGACCTGCGACTCCACACCCACCGCACGGAGCACCCTGAGGTGGGACGCCGACTCGATGGCGTGCTCGAGCAGCGCCGTCTTGCCGAACCCGGCCTCACCCCGCAACACCAGCAC
>DASUZD010000017.1:0-17810 GCA_036377055.1 Gaiellaceae bacterium
CCCCCCCCCCCCCCCCCCCCCCCCCCCCCCCCCCCCCCCCCCCCCCCCCCCCCCCCCCCCCCCCCCCCCCCCCCCCCCCCCCCCCCCCCCCCCCCCCCCCCCCCCCCCCCCCCCCCCCCCCCCCCCCCCCCCCCCCGAACCGGAACCAGGGGTTCCCCCACGTGACGAAGGCCCCACGCCGCCCGCAGGGCCTCCGACCTTGGTGCCGTGCGAAGAGCCGGAGCCGCCGCATAGCTCCGTCGCCTTCGCTCGAGGCTGGACTCGCCGCACAAGTCCCGCCTCCGGTGAAACCCGGTGAGCCCCGCCGCATTGGGGCTCCGTCCGCGTTGATGCCCGTACTCTGGCGCGTCAGGGGCTCTTCACTCTTCCCCCGATGGGTGGTTCACTTCTGCGCTTCACTTCACCCTTTAGGGGCATGCACAGCCACTGGGCCTCGACCATGGTGAGATTCGACTTGGGGGGCCGCAGCCCAAGTCACTCTCCAAAAGAACGACGGCCTCTCCGGAGGCCGTCTTTCTCTTTGGTCGCGGGGGAACGCCTGGTTCCCCCGCGAGCCCCCTCCTCGCTGGCGCGGGCTTGGTGCGGGTGCTTCAGGAGCCGGCGAAGCGCACTTCGCTTCCGGCGTCTATCGGCTCGAGCCGTAGGGACGCAGGCGGAGTGAATCCGCCTGCGCGGCGCTACGAAAGGACCCAGTCGTCGTCTCGGATGATTGCGACCTCGGCGCCGCTGGGCTCGACGCCCGTTACCTCGACCTCCGGGCCGCCGATCATGAAGTCCGTGTGGACGGCCGAGGAGTTGACGTGCTCCTGCTCGGCCCACGCGAGGAGCGGGAAACCGGCGCCGTAGGCGATGTGGCACGTCGCGTTCTCGTCGAAGAGCGTGTTCAGGAACGTGATCCCGGTCCGGCCGACTGCCGACGAGCCGTCGACGAGCGCGACCTCGCCGAGCATCGCCGCGCCCTCGTCGACCGCGAGCTGCGCGCGAACCGCGTCGGCGCCGGCCGACGCCTTCACCTCGACCACGCGGCCGCCGCTGAAGCGGAGCTCGAGGTCGCGCACGAGCGTGCCCTTCAGCCCGAGCGGGCGCGTCGAGCGCACGACGCCCTCGGCGCGGCGCCGATCCGGCGTCGTGAACACCTCCTCGGTCGGTAGGTTCGGGACGTGCCGCTGGCCCCAGGTGGTGACGGCCTCCGCGGACTCCCACGCGGCTCCCGGAAGGAGACCGACCGTGAGATCCGTGCCCGGCCCGCGGAAGCGGATCGCGTCGAAGCGCCGCTCGGTCAGCACCTCGGCCCGCTCGCGGAGCGTTGCGATGTGCCGCTCCCAGGCGTCGACGGGATCGTCCGCGTCGAGGCGGACAGCCTCGGCCACGTGCTTCCAGAGCCGTTCGACGTCCGGCTCGCCGAAGACCGCCTCCGCCCAGCCCGGATTCGGGTAAGCGGCCACGACCCAGCTGATCTGGTTCGACGTCACCTGGCGCAGGTTCACGTCCTCGAGCCACGTCATGCGCGTCTTGCCGACGCGACGCTGGTCGAGGCCGTCCAGCAGGTCGGGCTCCGGGTCGCCCGTGATCGAGACGCGGGCGCCGCGCCGCTCGGCGAGATCCTCCAGGCGCTTGACGAGGTGCGCGGGCGTCCAGTCGAGCGAGTCCTCGGGACCGAGCTCGATCTGCGCCCGCTTGACGTGATAGTCGACGTAGGAGGCGTCGACGTACCTCGCGCCCACCTCGTACGCGGCGCGCGCCACTGCGCGCACGAGCGGCGCATGCTCGACGAGACCGTTGATCGCGACGTCCTGGCCGGCGTCGAGGTTCAGCCCCACGCGCACGATCAGGCGCGCATATGCGTCGAGCCGCTCGTCTCCGCTCACGGAGGCGAACCCTAGCTACGAGGGCTTGGCGGAACATCCGTTGTGCGGGCCGCGGCACGCAGGACGTTCCGCCAAGCCCTCCTACGCAGCAGCGTCCCGCTTCAGGAGGTCGAGGTAGACGTCGACGACCTCCGGGTCGAACTGCGTGCCAGCGGCGGCTCGCAGGCGCCGGCTCGCCTCGGCCTCCGAGAGCCGCTTCCGGTACGGCCGGTCGGTCGTCATCGCGTGGAAGGCGTCGCAGACGAGGATGATCCGCGCCTCGAGCGGGATGGAGTCGGCGACGAGGCCGTCCGGGTAGCCGGAGCCGTCGTAGTGCTCGTGGCAGTGGCGCACGATCGGCCGCACGTCCTCGAGCCGCTCGATCGGCGCGATGATGCGCTCGCCGAGCTCGGGGTGCGTCTGCATGATCGCCCGCTCCTCGGCGGTCAGCCTGCCGGGCTTCGCGAGGATCGCCGACGAGATCCCGATCTTGCCGATGTCGTGGAAGAGCGCGCCGAGCTCGAGCCGCTTCAGCGCCGCGGCGTCGAGGCCGAGCGCGGTCCCGACTTGAAGCGCCATGTCCGTGATCCAGCGCGCGTGCGAGGAGGTGTACTCGTCGTTCGCCTCGAGCGCGTTCGCGAGCGCCTCGACGGTCGAGAAGAACGTCCCTTCGAGGCTCTGGAAGCTGCGCGCGTTCGCGATCGCGAGCTGCGCCTGGTTCGCGATCCCGGCGATCAGGCGAAGCCGGCGGTCGATGTCCTCGGCGTCGGCGATCTCGGCGGAGACGCAGCCGAAGCGCCCGTGCTCCAGCGTCAGCGGCGCGATCAGCACCGAGCGGCCGTGCAAGGCGTCGCGCTCGCCCTCGGGCACGTCCTCCGGCGCCAGCAGGAACGCGTTCGCGCGGTCGACCGCGGCGCGCGCGCGGTCGCTCGGATAGCGCCGCGGCAGCAGGTCGGCGGCCGCGTCGCCCCAGGCGGCGCGGCAGACGAGCTCGCCGGTCTTCGGGTCGTCGAGCCAGACGGACGTCTGCGGCGACTGGAGCAGCCCGGCCGCCAGCTCCACCGTCCGCTCGAGCACGTCCTCGAGGTCGGCGGCCGTCGCCAGCTCGCGGCTGAACTCGAGCAGCGCCTTCGCCGACTCCGCTTCGCGACGTTCCGCCTCGTAGAGGCGCGCGTTCTCGAGCGCGACCGCCGCGTGGCCGCCGAGGACCTCGAGCAACCGCACGTCGTCCTCGTCGAACTGGTTCAGGCCGAGCTTCGAAGTGACGATCGCGCCGATCACGCGCGAGCCGTAGCGAAGCGGGACCGCGATCAGCGACTCGTCGATCGGCTCCGTGCCCGGGATCTGCTGGGCGTACGGCGACTTCGCGGCGTCGCCGACGAGCAGCGACTCGCCGGTCTGCGCCGCGTGGCCGGTGATCCCGTCGCCGAGCTTGCAGGCGAGCACGTCCATCGCGCTCGACGTGGCCGTCGCGAGGCTGCCCTGGAACGCGATCGGGACGACGTCGTCGCCGTCGACGACGAAGACCCGGCAGTTGTGGTAGTCGATCAGCGAGCGCAGCTCGTTCGCGATCACGAGGCCGATCTCGCGCACGTCGTTCAGCCGGTTGAGCTTGCCGCTCAGGCTCTGGAGCATCTTCAGGTGCGCGATCGAGCGAACGTCGCGGTCGACGCCGCTCGCGCTCTCGGGGCGCTCGTGGGTGCTCTCGCCGAAGAGCACGATCTGGTTCTTGCCGCGTGCCTTCGCGGTCATCATCGCCGTCTCGGCGCAGGCGACGAGCTCGCGCGGGTTCATCGCGTGCTCCGGGCCCTGGGCGATGCCGACCGAGACCGTCACGGTTCCTGCGAAGCCGAAGTCGATCGCGGCCAGCGAGTCCGTGACGCGACGGGAGAGCGCGAGCGCCGACTCGTCATTGAACGCCGTCACGATCACGCCGAACTCCTCGCCGCCGAGCCGGCATACGACGTCGCTCGACCTGACGGTGGCGCGCAGAGCGGCGGCGAGGCTCCGGAGAACCTCGTCGCCCGTGCCGTGACCGTAGACGTCGTTGACGCGCTTGAAGTCGTCGATGTCGAGCATCAGCACCGCGACGGAGTCGTGCGAGCGGCTAGCGCGGCGGAGCTCCTCGCGCAGGCGCTCGTGGAAGTAGCGGTGGTTGTAGAGCCCGGTGAGCGAGTCGGTCTGGGCCTGGTACTCGAGCCGCGCACGGATCTGCGCGTTGTCGAGCGCGAGCGCGGCCGCGTCGCCGAAGCGCTTCGCGAGCTCGAACTCGTCCTCGTCGAAGCTTGCGCTCTCGCCGAGGCGGTAGACGTTGAGCGCGCCCTTGATCGCGCCGCGGGCGATTAACGGGATCGAGATCATCGCCTCCGGCTCGTCCGCCGGCGTCCCCGGGACGGTCTTCACGCGCGGGTCGAGGTGCGCCTGGTTCGTCAGCACCGCCTCTCGGTGCTCCGCGGCCCAGCCCGTGATCCCTTCCCCGACCCGGATCCGCGTCGAGAGGATGTTCTCGGCCCACTGGTCGCGAGCGAGGACCGGGAGCAGGTCGCCGGTCGGCTCCTCCACCTCGAAGATCGTGAGCGTGTCGTGAGGAACGAGGTCCGCGAGCGTGTCGGCGATCCGCTCCAGGAGCGAGTCGAGGCCTTGCTCGGCGAGCAGCTCGTGGAAGACGTCCGCGAGGCTGCGGTACGAGTCGATCAGGCTGCCGAGCCGCCCCTCGGCGGTCGGCGTCGCCTTCTCGCGCGCGTCTGGAAGAAGCCTGAGGCCCGGGTTTACCCCGCCCATGTCACCGTCGCTTGCCGCAGCACGTCAGAACCTCCTTCGGAGGGGCAACTCCGCTCGAAGTCAGCATGGTCTGGCCTCAGGTCGCTCGTATCCCCCGCCGGGGGTATTCGCTAGCGGTAGGCCCGCGCCTGGAGCTCGTAGAGCTCGGCATAGAGGCCACCGCGGGCGACGAGCTCGGCGTGCGACCCGACCTCGACGATCGATCCTTCGCGAAGGACGACGATCAGGTCGGCCATCCGCACCGTCGAGAAGCGGTGCGAGGTGAAGACGGTGATCGCGCCGGCGCGCTCACGGCTGTCGCGGGCGGATTCGGTGTAGCGCGAGAAGAGCGCGTGCTCGGCCTCGGCGTCGAGCGCGGACGACGGCTCGTCGAGGACGAGGAGCAGCGGGTCGTCGCGCATCAGCGCCCGCGCGAGCGCGAGCCGCTGCCACTCGCCGCCCGAGGGCTCGACGCCGTCCGCGTAGCTCTTGCCGAGCTGCGTCTCGAGCCGTTCGGGCAGGCGCTCGACGACCGGCTCGGCGCCGGCGCGATCGACCGCGACGGCGACCGCGGCGCCTTGCTCGATCCGGCCGACGTCGCCAACGCCCACCGTCTCCCGCACCCGCGCCTCGAGCCGGAGGAAGTCCTGGAAGACCGCAGCGATCCGGGCGCGCCAGCCTTCGAGCGGCAGCGACGCAAGCGCGGCGCCGTCGACCATGATCGAGCCTGAGGTCGGCTCGTAGAAGCGGCAAAGCAGCTTGACGAGCGTCGTCTTGCCGGCGCCGTTCTCCCCGACGATCGCGAGCGTCGTCCCCGCAGGGATGTCGAGCGAGACCCGGTCGAGGACGGTGACGTCCGTGCCTGGATACGCGAAGCGCACATCCCGTAGCGAGAGCCCACGTTCGAGCCGCTCCGGGACCGGCGTGGTCGCCTGTGCCGCTGGCCGCGCCGTCACGCCGCGCAGCCACTCGTACCGGCCGACTGTGCGTGCGACGGAGCGCATCGTGTCGGCGATCGAGACGGCGCGGCCGACCTGCTGGTTGACGCGGCCGACGAGCACGACCGTTAGGAGGACGTCGCCGAGCGTCGTGTGGCCGCGGACGGCCTGGACGCTCACGAGCGCGAGCGCGCCGACGTAGCCCGCCGCGAAGACGAGCTGCCCGAGGGCGCGGAGGAGAAGCGTTCCCCGCTGCGCGGCCCAGCGCGTCTCGGCGACGTCTGTCCACGCTTCCGACTGCCGGCGCCGAAGCTCGTCCCGGAGACGGAAGAGGCGGATCTCCTTGCCGGCCCCCGCGTCCGTGCCGAGCAGGAAGAAGTGCCGCGCGAGCCGGTCACGCTCGGCCGTCGCCATGCGCGCTCGCTCGACGACGTCCTGGGCTCGGCGGCCCGCGGCGAGCGCCGGCAGCCCGAAGAGCGGCAGCAGGAGCAGGATCGGCGAGACCGTCGCGAGCAGGGCCGCCGTGAAGGCGACCTGCGCAGAGAACGCGAACGTGTCCACGATCGTGTCGAGCTCCTGCCAGATCCCGGCCGCCTCCTCCCGCAGGAGCGCGAGCCGGTCGGCGACGTCCGGGCGCTCGTGGTGCTCGATCCCGGGCGAGTCGTTCGCCAGCTCCATCACCCGCTCGTCGAACGCGATCGCGACGAGGTCGGCGAGCTCGTAGCAGTACATGACCGCGAAGTGGCGGGCCATCATCATCGCGAGCCACGTCGCGCCGAGGGCCGCCGCGTACGCGGTCGCGGCCCCGCGATCGTGCGCGAGCGCGGCGTCGACCACCTGCTTCGCGAGCAAGGCGGCGCCCGGCGGGCCGAGATGGCCGAGGAAGATCAGCCCGACGCCGATCGCCGTCCGGCGGCGGTCAGCCCCGGCCGCGAAGCCGATCACGAACCGCGCGGCGTGGATCGCGTCACGCATCCGCCGCGGCCTCCTCCGCGAACTGCTTCGCCTGGAGCCGGAAGAGCGTCGCGTAGCGGCCGCCGAGCGCGAGCAGCTCCTCGTGCGTCCCCTCCTCGGCGATCGCGCCGTCCTCGAGCACGACGATCCGGTCGGCGCGGCGGACCGTCGCAAAGCGGTGCGAGACGAGCACGGTCGTCAGCCCTCGCGTCATCTCGACGAGCTCGTCGAAGAAGCGAGCCTCGGAGCGCGCGTCGAGGCTCGCGGTCGGCTCGTCGAGGACGAGGACGGACGCGCCGGCCGCGACCGCGTAGAGCGCCCGCGCGAGCGCGACCTTCTGCCACTCGCCGCCCGAGAGGTCGACTCCGCCCTCGTACTGCCGCGAGAGCGGCGTCGCGAGCCCGCTCGGCAGCGACTCGAGCAGCTCGAGCGCCCCGGCCCGAGCCGCGGCCGCGCCGACGAGCTCGCGATCGGCGGCTCCGAAGGCGATGTTCTCCGCCGCCGGAAGCTCGTACCGGACGAAGTCCTGGAAGATCGCCGCGAGCTGCGCGCGCCACGTCTCGAGCTCGAAGTCGCGGACGTCGCGCCCGTCGACCATGATCCGCCCTTCGATCGGCTCGTAGAGGCGCCCGAGGAGCTTGACGAGCGTCGTCTTCCCGGCGCCGTTCAGGCCGACGATCGCAGTCGACCGCCCGGCAGGAAGCACGAGGTCGAGGCCCGAGAGCACGCGACGCTCGCTGCCGGGGTACGCGAAGGCCACGCCTTCGAAGCGAATCTCGCCGCGCTGCGCGGGCGCAGGGACGCCGCCGCGTGCCGGCGCCTCGGCGACGGTGCCGGCCTCGAAGCGCTCCAGCGCGCGCAGCGCCTCCAGCCCGTACGCGAGCTGGAAGTCGCTGTCCTCGAAGAAGAGCCCGAAGTAGACGATCGCGAGCCCGCCCTGGAGCACGATCGCGAGGCCGCGGATCGAGACGTCTCCCGCCGCAGCCGCGTGCGCCGCGAGCGCCAGCCCACCGGCCGCCGCGGCCGCTCCGACCAGCGTGTAGCCGAGGAACGGCGTGAAGAGGATCCGCCGGCGCGCCCGCTGAACGGGCATCACCGCGGCGAGGATCGCCGTGCGAAACCGCTGCCGGAGCCACGGCAGGATCGAGAGGATGCGGACCTCCTTCGCGCCCTCGCCGCCGGCCGCGACCCGCCGGAAGTACCACGCCTCGCGGCGGTCGCGGGCCTGCGCCGCCCAGATCTCGCCGAAACGGCGCGCAGACGCATTCTGCGCGTGGCGGAGAGCGGCGGCGCCCGCGCCGAGGATCAGCGCAGCGCGCCAGTCCGCGGCGACCGCGACGAGGATCACCGACCCGGCGTAGCCCGCGTACCGCGCGAAGACGCGAACGAGGCCCGAGCACGCCTGACCGGGCGTGAAAGGCGACCACTCCAGCTGTCCCACAGCGTCGACCAGGTGGTCGCGGAGCGTCTGGTCCTCGAGGTGCGCGATCCCGTCCGGATCCATCGCGGCGCCGAGCGCGCGGTCACGGACGATTCCGTCGACCCGCGTCGAGACCCGCTGGCTGACGACGTCCTGGATCGGCGCCGCGACCTGCTGGAGCAGATACGCGAGCCCGGCCACCGCGAGCGGAGCGCCAATCCGTTGCGCAGCCTCGGACGCCGGCTCGCCCACGGCCCCCGGCAGGCGCGCCAGGAGGACGCTCGTCGCGTAGAAGAAGAGCACCGGCAGGAGGCCGGCAAGGACGTTGAGCCCGATCGCCCACCACGCGAGCGACCCCGTCGCGGAGAAGAGCAGCCGCGCGATGCGGATGCGAAGCGCAAGGCGCTCCCTTGCCAGCGACAGCCACGCGTTCACGAGCTGAGCTTTGCGGTTAGCGAGCGGCGCGTGCGGCGATACACCCCTCGTGCCCGCGGGAGGTCAGACCGAGAGCGCCGCCGCCTACCTGCCGGAGTCCATGACCCTCCCGCGGCTCCGCGAGGCGGCGACGGAGTGCAAGGGCTGCCACCTCTGGGAGCGCGCGACGCAGACGGTCTTCGGCGAGGGCAGGTCGTCCGCGAGCCTGATGCTCGTCGGCGAGCAGCCGGGAGACCAGGAGGACCTCGCGGGAAAGCCGTTCGTCGGACCGGCCGGCAAGCTCCTCGACCGCGCGCTCGAAGAGGCGGGGATCGACCGCGACGCGGCCTACGTCACGAACGTCGTCAAGCACTTCAAGTGGCAGGCGCGCGGCAAGCGCCGAATCCACCAGAAGCCGAGCTGGAGCGAGATGTCGGCATGCCGCCCGTGGCTCGACGCGGAGATCGCCGCGCTCGAGCCCGAGGTCCTCGTCTGCCTCGGCGCGACCGCCGCGCAGGCGCTGCTCGGCCGCGACTTCCGCGTCAGCCGCCAGCGCGGGGAGCTGGTCGAGTCGCCGCTCGCCCCGTACGTGACGGCGACGGTGCATCCCTCGTCGATCCTCCGCCAGACCGACGACGAATCGCGCCAGGCGGAGCTCGAGGCGTTCGTCGCGGACCTACGGAAGGTCGCGAGCCTGCTCCCCTAAAGGCTGCGAGACTTTGGCGCGTGAGGTTCCTGGCACTCGGCGGAGTCGCCGTTTCGCTTTTTGGCGCCGGGTTCCTCGCAGCCTGCGGGGGCAGCGGACCTGGAGCGAAGAGCACGTCGCTCCAGCCACCCGACACTTCGCTGCCGCAGGATTTCACGGTTCGGACGATCTATCCGGGACCGTGATCGCTCAGGCCGACCCGGCGAACAGCTGCACCTCCACGCGTCCGGACCGCGCAA
Source organism: Gaiellaceae bacterium (assembly GCA_036377055.1). Lineage (GTDB taxonomy): Bacteria > Actinomycetota > Thermoleophilia > Gaiellales > Gaiellaceae > DASUZD01. The sequence goes on from DASUZD010000017.1 coordinate 9,279, forward strand.
GCTTGGCCGTCCCGACGACGGTGCACGAGTCGCCCGGACCGCCGAAGGCGCGGACCGCCACCTCGAGCGGCGTGCGTCCCGAGAAGTCGTCGGCGTCGCGTGACGAGGACGTGCCCTGACGGCAAGTGACCGCCCAGCTCCCCGTGACGCGCTGGCTCGGGGTGGCCGTGACCCGCACGACGGCGCTGCCGGGACCGGTGAGCGTGGAGACCAGCGCCGATGCGTGGACCCCTCTCGCCGAGCGCTGATCGAGCACGACCTCCTTCTTTCCGCCGCCGGATCCGCAGGCAGGGGCGAGGCAGCACACGAAGAGCGCGGCCGCAGTCGGAAGGGAAAGCTGTCGGGCTAGTCGCCCCAGTCGAAGTCGCGCGAGCGGCTCCACAGCCCGGAGTCGAACTCGGTCGCCGTGCGCTCTTCGGGCTCCTCGCCGGGCCACGCGGCCATCGCAGGGCCGGGCACGTGTGCGGCGACCGCACCGTCGAGCGTGTCCTCGATCCGGGCCTGCTCCTCGGTCTTGAACAGGGGATGGTTGTGGAAGGGATCCTCGACCTTGTAGCGGCCGAGCGGCATCGAGTGCTCGAGTCGTGAGTTGCGTTCCTTCAGCTCCAGATGGTCCTGGATCACGCGGGCAAAGATCGACGGAGTCTCCACCGGCATATACGTCGGCCTCCTTGTCCTGGGGCGGGGCGGGCGATTGTAACCCGTTTGTAAGCGCTTTGGAAAGAGGCAGAGTAGCCGCCGTCACGGACGCACGGCCGACTCGGCCGCACGCTCGACGCGGTCCTTCCCCGCCCGCTTCGCCTCGTACAGCGCCGCGTCCGCCCGCGCGAGGAGCTCCCGCGCCGAGGTCGAGCCGGCGCAGGACGCGACGCCGAAAGAGGCCGTCACGTCGACCGGATTCCCGTCGAGCGAGAGGATCGTCCGCGCGCGGAGATGCTCGCGGACACGCTCGGCGAGGTTCGCGCCGCCCTCCGCGTCCGTCCCCGGCAGGACGAGCACGAACTCCTCCCCGCCCCAACGGCACGCGAGGTCGACGTCGCGGACGGTGCCGCGAAGCACGGCGCCGAAGTCGCGCAGGACGCAGTCGCCGGTGAGATGGCCGAAGCGGTCGTTCACGTCCTTGAAGTCGTCGAGGTCGGCGACCACGAGCGTGAGCGGGCCGCCGAAACGCTCGGCCCGCGCGAGCTCGGCCTCGAGCACGTTCTCGCCGTGCCGCCGGTTGGCGAGGCCCGTGAGCCCGTCGACGAGCGCCTGCCGCTCGACGATCCGGTGCAGCCGCGCGTTCTCGAGCGCGACCGTCGCGTGCGAGACCAGCGACGCGGCCGTCATCCGCTCCTCGTGGCCGAAGGCGGCGCCGTGGAGCGTGAGCGTCCCGAAGTCGTTCCGCCCGGCCATGAGCGGCAGCTCGAGCGCCGTGTCGCCGGGCCTCGGCTCTCCAGCGCGGAAGACGTCGCCGCTCGTCGCGACGAGCACGCCGGCCGAGGCGCCGGTCGCCTCGACGACCATGTCGACGACCACCCTGAGCAGCTGGTCGACGTCGTGGGACGCGGCCAAGGCCTCGCCGAAGCGCGCGAACGCGTCGCGGACGCGCGCCCGCTCCGCCTCCAGCTCGTGGAGGCGCGCCTCGAGCTGCTCGGCCATGTCGTTGAAGGAGCGCCCGAGGAGCGCCAGCTCGTCCCGCCCCTTGACGCTGACGCGCTCCGAGAGCCGGCCCTGGGCCATCGCGTTCGCCGCGCGCACGAGCCCGCTGATCGTCCGCACGATCGTCCGCCCTTCGAAGTAGCCGACCATGGCGACGAGGCCGAGCAGGACGACGAGCGCGAGCAGCAGCCGCCTCTCGACGCCGGTCGTCGTCATGTCGATCCGCGACTGGAGGCTGAGCGCCGCGAGCGCCGCTCCGGGCCGGCCGCGCAGCGTGTGGGCGACGAGCGCGCGGTAGCGGACGCCGGCGACCGTGATCGTCCGCGTGCGGCCCGGCGGGGCCGCGACCCGACCGACGAAGCCGCGCGGGCCGACGATGATCCGACCGTCGCGCAGGAGGACGAGCCTGTCCTTCGGGTCGAGGCCGGCGCGCTGCCGGAGCTGGGCGAGGAACCTCGAGTCGAGCGGCACCCACGCGACGACCGTCCCGAGCGTCCCGTGCGGGCCGACGACCTTCACCCTGCGCTCGGCGACCAGGCCTGAGCTGCCGCCGGTCCGGAAGCCGCCGCGCGTCTCGACGGCGATGTCCGCCGAGCTGCCGACCGCGCGCTCGATCGCCTTTCGGTCGCGCCGCGCGAGCGCCCGCTCGAACGACGGGCTGCGCGCGAGCGCGCGCGCCGAGGCCTCTGCGGCGGCGAGCCGCTCCTCGTACGCGGCGAGCGCCGCGTGCAGACCCGCCTGGAGCCGGGTGTCGACGAGGCGCGTCTCGCTCTGCTTCGCCACCGACGCGAAGCCGGCGAACGCGGCGGCCAGCGGGAGCAGCGAGAGCAGCAGGAAATAGACAACGAGCTTCAGCTTGAAGCTGCTCATCGATTGCCCTTCAAGTTCCGGCCCCCTCTGCCGATGACGGACATGAGAGTCATCGGCAGAGGGGGTTGGCAGCATGAGGGGAAACTGGATGCGGCTCGTCACCGGGCTCGCGTCGCTGGCCGCGCTGGCCGGCGCGGTCGGGCTGCCGGCGACGCTCGTCGTCCGCGGCCACATCCGGGTTCCCTCGCTCGGCACCCCTCCGACCGTCTCGCAGTCCGTCGTTCGGGCAGACCCGGGAGCCGTCGAGCTGCCGCACAAGCCGGCCGCTCCCGCGCGCCGCGCGCGCCGCGAGCCCACCGTGGCCGAGCTCATCTCGGCCCCGCTCGTTCCGACGCCGCGCGTTCATGCGCGCCCGCGCGTACGGCCGCACCACCCGGCGCCCCCTGCGCCCGCTCCTGTCGCGCCCGCGCCTAAGCCTGCACCCGCGGCTCCGCCGCCGCCGCCTCCGCCTCCACCTCCGCCGCCGCCTCCGCCGGCCGAGCTCGCCTCGTCGACGCCGGCCGTCGAGCCCGTGCAGCGCCGTCACTCGACGCCGAATCCCGAAAAGCCCAAAGAGGCTCCCAAGCCGCCGAAGCCGCCGAAGCCTTCGAAGCCGCACAAGCCCGCACCGCCCCCGCCGGCGCCACCCGCACCCTCCGCCGCACAGACTCCCGCGCCCGCAGCGCAGCCCGACGGCCAGTCCGACCAGGACTCGAAGCGCGACGACGGGGGCGGAAACGGCCAGCCGCCGGCCGCGCCCGGCCAGTCCGGCGACGAGCACGGGAACGGCAAGGACAAGGGCGAGCAGAAGGGCAACGGCAACGGGAAGGGCAACGGCAAGTAGCGGTTTAGAAGACGGCACTTTCTGCGAAGATGACCTCGTGCCGACACCGCTTCGCCTCTTGAGCCGCCGAATGGGCCCTGTCGGGCTCGCGCTGACGGCCTACGACATCTGGCGCCGGATCCCGAAGCGCCAGCGCCGACAGATCGTCGCGGCCGCCCGCAAGCACGGCCCGCGCGCCGCCGCCGCGGTCGCCCGACGCAGACCCAGGCGCTAAGGCGCCGACTCGGCGGCGCCGACCATCAGGACGTGCGGGCTTCGCCCGTGCGTCCGTCTGAAATGACCGGTCGAAACGATCAAAGCCGTTTCGCGACCGCTCCTAAGTCAGAGCCTCGCGAACGATCCGGTCTTGCTCGCGCAGGTGGGCGGTCGGGTAGCCCTCGCTCGGGCTGGCCCGCCAGGGGCGGCCGACGTACCGGAGCGGCACGCCCTCGGGGAGCGCCTCCTCGAGCCGGTGCCGGATCGCGCGCCAGGCGCCCATGTTCTGCGGCTCCTCCTGCACCCAGACGAGCTCGCGCAGGTTCGGGTACCGACGGAACACGGCCGCGGCCTCCTCGACCGGGAACGGGTAGAGCTGCTCGAGCCGCGCAACCGCGACCGACTCGGCGCGCGCGCGATCCTCGTGGCCGACGACGTCGTAGTACACCTTCCCCTGGCAGAAGACGAGCCGCGTCACGGCCTCCGGGTCGGCACGCGGGTCGTCGATCACCGGCTGGAACTCGCGGGTCGCGAGCTCGTCCAGAGTCGACCCCGCCTGCTTCAAGCGCAGCAGCCCCTTCGGCGTCATGACGACGAGGGGGCGCGCCGTGACGTCGAGCGCTTGCCGCCGCAGCAGGTGGAAGTACTGGGCGGCCGTCGTGCAGTTCGCAATACGGATGTTCTCCTGCGCGGCCAGCTGCAGGAACCGCTCGAGCCGCGCGCTCGAATGCTCCGGGCCGTTGCCTTCGTAGCCGTGCGGCAGCAGCAGCGTCAGCCGCGTGCTCTCGCCCCACTTCGACAGGCCGGCCGAGATGAACTGATCGATGATGATCTGCGCGCCGTTGACGAAATCGCCGAACTGCGCCTCCCAGAGGACGAGGGCCTCCGGCGCAGCGGCGGAGTAGCCGTACTCGAACCCGAGGCACGCGTACTCCGAGAGCGGCGAGTTGTGGATCTCGAAGGACGCCGCCGCCTGGTCGAGGTGCTGCATCGGCGTGTACGTCGCACCGGTCGCGACGTCGTGCAAGACCGCGTGGCGATGCGAGAACGTGCCGCGTTCGGTGTCCTGGCCGGTGATGCGAACCGGTATGCCGTCCACGAGGAGCGAGGCGAATGCGAGCGCCTCCGCCTGCCCCCAGTCGATACCGCCCTGGTCCAGGGCCTCTCTGCGGCGCTCGAGCTGCTTCATCAGCTTCGGATGCGGCGTGAACCACTCCGGCGTGCGCAGCAGCTGCTCGTTCAGCGTGCGCAGCCGGTCGGCAGGCACCGCGGTCAGCACGCGGCCCTCCGTGAGTGCCGGGATGCGGCCGTCGGGTAGCGCGTCCGGGTGGAGGCCGAACAACTCCTTCAGCCCCTCGTGGGCATCCTTCATCTCCCGCAGCACCGACGATTCGAGCTCGTCCGCCTGCTCCGACGTGACCACGCCCGCGTCGACGAGCCTGCGCGCATACAGCTCGCGCACCGTCGGGTGCTCGGCGATCGCGGCCGCGAGGAGCGGCTGTGTGTACGCCGCCTCGTCCTGCTCGTTGTGCCCGTGCCTGCGGTACCCGACCAGGTCGACGACGACGTCGTGGCCGAACCGCTCTCTGTATGCCATCGCCAGCGCGATCGCCGAGAGCGCGGCCTCCGGGTCGTCGGCGTTGACGTGGATGATCGGGATGTCGAAGCCCTTCGCGAGGTCGCTCGAGTAGCGCGTCGAACGGCCGTCCTCCGGGTCGGTCGTGAAGCCGACCTGGTTATTTGCGATCAGGTGCAGCGTGCCGCCCGTCGAGTACCCGGCGAGGCCCTGGAGGTTCAGCGTCTCGGCGACCTCCCCCTGGCCCGCGAACGAGGCGTCGCCGTGGATGAGGATCGGCAGCGCGACCGTCGGGTCGTGGTAGCCCTCGCGCGTGGACCGATCGGTCTGCTCCGCACGGGCCCGACCTTCGACGACTGGGTCGACTGCTTCGAGATGGCTCGGGTTCGCCGCGAGCGTGACCGTGATGTCGCCGGCGGGAGTCGTCCGCATCCCTGCGGCGCCGAGGTGGTACTTCACGTCCCCGCTTCCACCCTCCTCGCTGACGACGACCGCCTCGATCGTGCGCTCGCCCTCGAACTCGCGGAGGATGACCTCGTACGGCCGTCCGACGACGTGCGCAAGCACGTTGAGGCGGCCTCGGTGCGCCATGCCGATCACGACCTCGTGCGCGCCGGTGTCGGAAGCGACCTCGATCGCCTCATCGAGCATCGGCACCATCACGTCGAGCCCTTCGATCGAGAACTGCTTCTGACCGAGGAACGCGCGGCGGAGGTAGTGCTCCATCCCCTCGACGCGGCTGAGCCTCGCGAGGAGCGCGATCTGCCGCTCCGCGCCCAGCGGCTGCCGATAGCGGCCCGACTCGATCGCCTGACGCAACCAGACCCGCTCCTCGTGGTCGGAGATGTGCTCGATCTCGTACGCGATCGGACCGCAATAGATCTCCTGCAGACGCGGGTACGCGTCGGCCAGCGTCTCGGCGCCGACTGAGAGCCGCAGCAGCCGGGCGGGGATGCGGGCCATGAGCTCGGGCGTCAGCTTCGGGATCAGCCGCTCCGGCTCGAGCGCCGGGTCGCCGGCCGGCTCGGAGCCGAGCGGGTCGATCCGCGCAGCGAGGTGGCCGTGGGTTCGGAACGCCTTCACGAGCGACATCGCTGCCGCGACTCCGCCCACCAGCTCGTCGTCGGGCGCCACAGGCGCAGCGATGGTCGGCGCGGGCGGCTCCGGCGCTACCGGTGGATGCCCGTTGCCGGCGCCCGCCTGAAGGCGGGCGAGGAGGCGCGCAAGCCCAGGCTGGAGCGCGAGGGCCTCCTTGGGCGCGTTCTCGAAGAGCGCACGCCACTCCGCCGGAACGGCGTCCGGGTTCTCGAGGTACTCCTCGAGGAGCAGGGCGGCGTAGCCCGTGTTGAGTCCGTCGACCTCCGGCCCGGTCATCTCAGGTCTTGTTGTAGCAGCGGGTGCGGCGCTACCAGAGCGCGTGCGACGTGACGACGGCGATGATCATCCCGAAGAAAAAGCATGCCCCCACGATCAGCACGGCCGCGAATGCAAGCCGCTGATACCGCCCGCCCATCGCCGCAGCGATGAGCGAGACGAGCATCGCCGGGATGATCAGCCGGAGCGGATGCCAGACGAGGCCGATCAGCCCGATGGTGATCGCGAAGGCTGCGAGGAAGCCGGCGACCGTATCGGCCGGCCGCGTTCCGGAGGTCTCGTCGTAGGCGCTTATTCGCGCTCCCGCCGCCGGCCGGGCCGTCCTGCCTCGGCGCGCGCGTGAGCCGCCTGAGGCACGCGCGGATATCTGCGAATCGGACCGCCGTGCGGCCGAGGCCGCAGGTTCCGGGGGTGCAGGCGCCGCCCACCGCTGCCGGGGCCGGCCTCCGGGCCGAGCTTGGCAGTGACGGCCGCGCCCTCGCCGGGCCTGGGCGTTGCCTTGATCGCGTAGTACACGACGCCACAGAGATACACGATCGGGATCTTCAGGATCACCATGAGGAAGACGAGCTCCCAGACGCCGTGGTGCACGCGGTGAGTGTACCCCCCGCCGGCGGCATCGAACCTTGCGGGTTAGCCCCGCGTCGTGTCTGGAATAAGGCTCCTCATGAGCAGCGAACGGCAGTTACGCATCCTTATGGAGTACGGCGACGAAATCGGCTGCATCAACATGTCGGCCTTCAACGCTCTCGCCCAGGATCTCGAGCTCGACGAGGAGGAGCTGAGCGGCCTCTACGAGCAGATCGAGGAGCGGGGCATCGAGCTGACCGACGACTGCGGCCTGCCGGAGGCCGAGGAGCCGACCTACGTGAACGGCGAGGTCGCGGCGATGACGACCGACTCCCTCCAGCTCTTCCTGAACGAGGCCGGCCGCTACCCGCTGCTGACCGCGGCCGAGGAGATCGAGCTCGCGAAGCGCATCGAGCGGGGCGACGGCGCCGCGAAGGACAGGATGGTCAACTCGAACCTGCGGCTCGTCGTCTCGATCGCGAAGAAGTACCAGGGCCACGGCCTCCCCCTGATCGACCTGATCCAGGAGGGGATCATCGGCTTGATCCGCGCGGTCGAGAAGTTCGACTGGCGCCGCGGGTTCAAGTTCTCGACGTACGCGACATGGTGGATCCGTCAGGCGGTGCAGCGAGGCGTGGCGAACAAGTCGCGCACGATCCGCATCCCGGTGCACATCGTCGAGCGCGAGCAGAAGATCGCGCGCGCCGAGCGTGAGCTGACGCTGAAGCTCGAGCGCAGCCCGACCGACGCCGAGGTCGCGAAGCTCGCGAAGCTCAGCGTCAAGCACGTGAAGGAGACGCGCACCGCGGCGCGGACGGTCGCGAGCCTCGACAAGACGCTCGGCGAAGAGAGCGACACGGCGTTCGGCGACCTCGTCGCGCACGATGCGGGCAACGTCGAGGAGGAGGTCGTCGTAGCGCTCGGCGACGATGCGCTGCACCGCGCGATCCGGACACTGCCGGCGCGCGAGCAGGAGATCGTCCGGATGCGCTACGGCCTCGATGCCGAGCAGGAGCCGAAGTCGCTCGAGGAGATCGGCCGCAGGCTCGGCATCACCCGCGAGCGCGTGCGGCAGATCGAGACGCAGGCGTTGCAGCGGCTCGCCGAGCGGCGCGAGATCGCCGCGCTCAGCCCGGTGGCGTAGCTGCGGGATGGCTTTCGCAACCTGACTTCAGTCAGGTTGCAGTCGTCGACTCCGCGCGGCGATCCGCAACGACTGCTGCCTGCCTGAAGGCAGGCAGCCGAGGCTCCGCGATGGTCGTTGGCTTCGCCCCGCTGTACCCAACGACTGCTGCCTGCCTGAAGGCAGGCAGCCGGGGCTCGGCGATGGCTTTCGCAACCTGACTTCAGTCAGGTTGCAGTCGTCGACTCCGCCCCGCGATCCGCAACGACCGCTGCCTGCCTGAAGGCGGGCAGCCGAGGCTCGGCGAGGCCCGTCAGTCCCAGCGGAGGACGCGCATGCCCGCCCACCACTCGGGGTGGC
>DASUZD010000018.1:0-13880 GCA_036377055.1 Gaiellaceae bacterium
ATCGACCGGTGGAGCGCGCTTACGATCCCCGTCGTGACCGAGCCGGCGAGCCCGAACGGGCTGCCGATCGCGACCACGCCGTCGCCGACCTGGACGCCGGTCGAGCTCGCGAGCGTGAGCGGGTGGAGCTCGGACGCGGGCGCATCGACGTGCAGCACCGCGAGGTCGGTCGACGTGTCGCGGCCGACGACCGTCGCCGTGTAGCTCTTGCCGTCGGCGAACGTGACCCGGATCGAGGTGGCGCCGTCGACGACGTGCTCGTTCGTGACGATGTGGCCCTTCGTGTCGTAGACGAAGCCCGAGCCCTGAGCTTGCGAGGAGCCGCTCCCGAACCCGTACGGGCTCGCCTGGCTCTGCTCGGTGACCGTGACTTGGACGACGCCGGGGGCGTTGCGGCGGTAGATCTCGTTGACGCTCAATGCGCTGGACTGCGTGCGCGCGGCGGGCGCGGCGGCGGCCGCCGCGCGCACGACAGTGGTCGTGGTCGCGGGAGAGGCGCCGACCGCGTACGCACCCGCGCCGAGGGCAGTGCCCGCGGCGAGCAGCGCGGCCCCAGCGGCCGCGAGCGCCGCCGGGCGGCGAAGCTTCTTCATCTCGACTCCTTCGTTGGTCATCGAAGCCAGTAGAGCGCCGCCCGCTCGGAAGGAGCCACGCGCAGCCTGTGAGCCCGCTGTGACCTTCGGCGCAGGTCTCTCCCAGCGGAGCCACAGAAATCGGTGCGATGCTTCGGCCATGAGCGACACGCTCAAAGTCCTCGTCGTCGACGACGAGCAGTCGATCACCGACGCGGTCGCGACCGCCCTCCGCTACGAGGGCTTCGAGACGCGCGAGGCCGCGACCGGCCGGATCGCCGAGAAGACGATCGACGAGTTCAGGCCGGACCTGGTCGTCCTCGACGTGATGCTTCCGGACCTGGACGGCTTCGCGATCGCGCGGCGCCTGCGCGACGGCCGCCATCGGACGCCCGTGATCTTCCTGACCGCCAAGGACGCGACGGAGGACAAGCTCGCGGGCCTGGCAGTCGGCGACGACTACGTGACGAAGCCGTTCAGCCTCGCCGAGATCGTCGCGCGCGTCCGTGCGGTGCTGCGGCGCACGCGAGAGGACGACGACGAGATCCTCCGTTTCGCCGACCTGACGCTGAACGAGGAGACGCGCGAGGTCTGGCGAGGTGGGGAGCCGGTCGAGCTGACGCGCACCGAGTTCGACCTGCTGCGCTTCTTCATGCTCAACCCCCGCCGCGTCCTGACGAAGCGGCAGATCCTCGACAACGTGTGGCACTACGACTTCGGCGGCGATCCCAACGTCGTCGAGACCTACGTCAGCTACCTCCGCAAGAAGCTCGACCGCGTCGGCCCGTCCCTGATCCGGACGATCCGGCTCGTCGGCTACGCGCTCCGCGAACCAGGCGCGTAAATGTCTCTCCGCGCGCGCCTGCTGCTCGTGCTCGCGGCGCTCTCGATCGTCGGGCTCCTCGCGGCCGATGTTGCGACGTACACCTCCGAGCGCTCCTTCCTCACAAACCGGGTCGACCGCTCCGCCAGCGCGATCGCGCACGGCGTCGAGGCCCAGATCGTGACCGGGCACTTCGACCCGGGCCTGCTTCGGCAGCTGACGCAGACGGCGCCCGGCGTCTACATCGGCGCGATCACCCCCGACGGAGCCGTCCGTTGGCGTCCCCCCGATCGCTTTCGCGGACAGGAGGCGTTGCCGGAGCCGCGCCTGTCGCACAGCCAGGCCACGGGCGCGGACGAGGAGGAGAACTTCACGGTCGGTTCGGCCGGAACGACCGACTACCGCGCGCACTTCGAGGTCTTCTCCGACGGGTCGAAGCTCGTCGTCGCGGCGCCGCTCAACGAGGTCGAGGCCTCGCTCCACCATCTGCTGTTGATCGAGCTGCTGGTCTCGCTCGCGGTCGTCGCGGCGATCGTCGGCCTCGGGCTCTGGCTCGTCCGCCTGAGCCTTCGGCCGCTCGTGCGGATCGAGGAGACCGCGGGTGCGATCGCGGGCGGCGACCTCAGCCGGCGGATCGAGGACGTCGACCAGCGGACGGAGGTCGGGCGGCTGAGCGCGGCGCTGAACGCGATGCTCGGCCAGATCGAGCAGGCTTTCGCGGAGCGGACGGCGTCTGAGCAGCGGCTGCGGAGGTTCGTCGGCGACGCGTCACACGAGCTCCGGACGCCGCTGGCGTCGGTCAAGGCCTATGCCGAGCTCTTCGAGCGCGGCGCGCGCGACCGTCCCGAGGACCTCGCGCGCGCGATGGCCGGGATCGAACGCGAGGCCGAGCGGATGGGCGTGCTCGTCGACGACCTGCTCCTGCTCGCGCGCCTCGACCAGGGACGGCCGCTCGACCGAAAGGAGGTCGACCTCGCCGAGGTCGCGCGCGAGGCGGTCGACGTGGCGAGAGTCCTGGAGCCGGGCCGCCCGCTCGCGCTCGAGGCGCCGGAGCCCGTCGTCGTCGAGGGCGATCCCGAGCGCCTGCGCCAGGTCGTCGACAACCTGCTCGCCAACGTGCGGGCTCACACGCCTGCCACCGCCGCGGCGAAGGTGACGGTCGCGCGCGACGACGGCCAGGTCGTGCTCGAGGTCGCCGACGAAGGCCCTGGCTTGACCGACGAGCAGGCGGAGCGGGTCTTCGAGCGCTTCTACCGCGGCGACGCGTCGCGGACGCGCGCCGAGGGCGGTACCGGGTTGGGTCTCGCGATCGTGGCCGCGATCGCGCACGCCCACCACGGCGACGTGACGGTCGAGCGCGGCAACGGCGCGGGCGTTGCCTTCCGCGTCTCGCTTCCTGTGCGGCCGGCCTGACGAGCCTCACAGGAGGCCCACAGGCGGGCTTGGTTCGATGGCTTCATCGACATCGATCCACAGGAGGAACCCATGCACGGCACCCGCGAACAGCTCGACCGCTACGCCCGGCGCGACCTCGACCCGCCGACCCTCGCCGCCCTCGACGCACACGTCGCCAGCTGCCTGCCCTGCTCGATGATGCTCGCGGAGGCGGGCTCGTCTGCGGCGCGCTGGGAGCGGCGCGGCCTGCTCGGGCGACTCGTCCGCGTGGACGAGCGGGTCGAGGAGCGGACGATTGTCGCGCCGTTCCCGTCGCGGCAGCCCGTGCTTCAGGAGCAGGCCGCCTGACGGGCTAGACCCGCTTGGACGTCGCGGTCGCGCGCGACAATGGCAGCGTGCTCGCCCGCGCGCGCGACCGACTGCGAGCCGCGCTCACCGCCGCCGAGCGCCGGCCGCTCGTCGTCGTCCTCCTCGCCGCGGCGCTCGCCGTCGCGGCGGCGTTCGGCCTCGGCGAGATAGCCGGCTTCGAGCGCGTCCGGCACGAGCTCCGCGACCTTCATCCGCAGTGGCTCGCCGTCTGCCTGGGCGGCGAGCTGCTCGCGTACGCCGGCTACGTGCTCGCGATCCGGGACACGGCGCGGGTGGACGGCGGCCCGCGGCTCGACGCGACCGCGACCACGCAGAGCGTCGTCGCCGGCTTCGGCGTCTTCGCGGCGACGAGGTCGACCGGCGGATTCGCCGTCGACTACTGGGTGCTCCGCCGCGCGGGCGAGGATCGGGACGGAGCGATCGCGCGCGTGCTCGCCCTCGGGGCGCTCGAGTACGCCGTGCTCGCCCCGGCCGCGCTCTGCTCGGCGATCTTCCTCGCGCTGAGTGCGAACGAGCGCGTCTCGGACGCCGTCACGCTTCCGTGGCTGCTCGTCATCCCGGGCGCTCTCGTCGCTGCCTGGCTGACGTCGCCGAGGCGCGCACGCCGCTTCTCAGACACGCGGAGCGCCGGCCGGATCCGGCGCACGTTCGCGCACGCAGTCTCGGGCCTGTCGATCCTGCGCTCGCTGCTCACGGCCTCGCCGCGCGAGCACGGGCTCGGCTTCGGCGGCGCGGCGCTCTACTGGACCGGCGACATCGCCTGCCTCTGGGCCGCGCTCCAGGTCTACCAGGGCCACCGCCTGTCGGTCCCGGCCCTGATCGTCGGGTACGCGACCGGCTATGTGCTGACGCGCCGTTCGCTCCCGGCCGGCGGCGCGGGCGTCGTGGAGATCGCGCTCACCTTCGCGCTGCACTGGGTCGGGCTCCCGTTCGTCCCGGCGCTCGTCGGCGTCGTCACGTACCGCCTCTTCAACTTCTGGCTGCCGATGGTGCCGGCGATGGCGGTGCTGCCGGCGATCGCCGACTTACGTGCGGAATACGCGGGGGCGGAGGAGGCGACCGACCGGAAGCCCGACTCGCCGCGCGACGTGCGCAGGCGTCAGGAGATGTAGATCGGCGTGTGCAGCGGGACGAGGTCGTAGAGCTCGATCACGTCCGGGATCGCCATGCGGATGCAGCCGTGCGAGGCGGCCGTGCCGAGCGAGTAGATCGCGTCCGTGCCGTGGATGCCGCCGCCGTTGTAGAAGCCGAGCCAGCGGGCCTTCAGCGGGTCGGACGGGCCCGGCGGGATCACGCGGCCGGCGAGCGACCCGGCCCACGCGCTGTTCGGGACGTGCCACCACGGGTCGATCTGCTTGTCGTTGATCTCGTACACCCCGGCCGGCGTCTCGAGCCCCTGCTGCCCGACCGCGATCACGTACGTCTTGACGAGCTTCAGGTTCTTGAACAGCCGCAGGCGGCGCTCGTTGCGGCTGACGGTCAGGTACGTCGAGTACTGCTTCGTGAGCTGCGCGGTCGTCGGCTTCGGGAGGACCGGCCGCGTCGGCAGGCGGAGCCGGCGCGAGACCGTCGGGTCGCGCAGGCGCGAGCGGATCTCCGCCGCGAGCAGCCGGCCGCGGAGCGCGACGCCGTTCGTGGACGGGGTGATCCTCGGGGCGACAAGCGACGGCACGAACTCCGCGGCGCTCGGCTTCTTCGCGACCGCTTTGCCCATCCGATCGACGAACGCGTTCAGGCGCGAGGACGAGTAGCGCGTCCCGACGGTGAGGCTGAGGTCGAGCGGCCGGCTGCGCGCGATGCGGTAGACGCGATCGACGAGGTTCCCCCGCCGACTCTGTGCGAGCGCCGCCTGGAGCGACGACTCGAAGTCGACGCGGAAGCCCACCTTGCGCGGCTTGAGGACGAAGCGGCGGTCGCCGTGCGAGAACACGAGCGCGTGCTCGTAGCGCGGCAGCACGCGGCGCGTCAGCTTCGCGCGCGCATCGGCGAGGCTCAGCTTCCCGACCGGCACGCCGTCGACTGTGACGCCGGCCGCGATCACGTCGTCGTGGCTGCGGTCGTAGGCGTAGAGCGCGCCGGCGCCGCCCGCGAACGCGAGGACGATTACGACCGCGAGCGCGATCAGCAGGCGACGTCTCCAGGGACGTCGCCGTCCGGATCGCGCCTCCTCCAGCACGCTCATCTTGGTTGGAATATGCACCGGAGTCCTACGAATGTGAAGCCCGCGACGGTCCGGCGAACCGAAGAAGAACCGCCAGCGAGGCAGGTGGACCCGGCCAGTGCTCCCGGATCAGCTCCGGGTTCGTCCGGATGACGCGGCGCAGCACGAGCACGACGAGCACGGCGTCGTCCAGCTGGCCCGCCACCGGCACGAAGTCGGGAATGAGGTCGAACGGCAGCGCGAGGTAGGGGCCGAGCGCGCCGACGAGCAGCTTGTCGCGCCGCGGCAGCCGCGGGTCAGGGAGGAGCCGCGAGAAGAGCACGACGCAGTCCGGCACGAACCCCGCGACGGCGCGAGCGTCCTCACGCCGACCGGCGACGACGAACGTCGCGACCACCACCGCGTAGAGCCCCAGCGGAACGCCGATCGCAAAGTAGGCCCACAGCGGCATCGCCGCGCCGACCGTATCTGGGGGTGGGGCAGAAGCGGGCAATTCCCACGTCCGAGTTAAGGAGAAAAGAAGGCAGACGCAGGGATTTTCGTCAGAGCCGACGCCCGGACTCGAACCGGGGACCCCTTCATTACGAGTGAAGTGCTCTACCAGCTGAGCTACGTCGGCAAGCGCTCGGCAGTGTAGCGGCGTTATCCGCCCGGGCCCGTGACGGTCTGGGTCGACGACGGGGACTGGGTGGTCGTCGTCGTCGGTTGCGTTTGGGTGTCCGTAGTCGTCGTGGTAGGCGACGGCTTCGGCGTTGGCTGCGCCTCGGGGACGACGGCAGGGATCTCGGCCACGAGGGTCGGCGGTGGGGGTGGCGGACCCGGAGGAGGAGCCGGCGGCGGCCCCGCGGTCGTCATCGGGGCAGCCGGCTCCGGTGGCGGCGGCGCAGGCGGCGGCGACTCTTGAACGGCAGGCGGTGCTGCTGTCGCGTGCCGCGGGGGCCGCTTCACCGCGCGCGCCGGCCGTGGTCGAGGCTTCGGCTTCACGGCTGGGGTCGCCGAAGTCTGTGCTGCCGCGCGCGCCGGCGGCTTCTGCGCGACATCGGGCTGTGCCGGCGTTCGCTTCGCAGGCGCCGCCGCGCGGACGGGATGGTGACGGTGCCCGGCCACGCTCGCGCCGGTCACGGCGACCGCGACGGCGGCGACCTTCACGGCGGCGCCGCCCGCGAAAGCCACCTTCAGAGCGCCGACGACTCCGCCGACGTCGACCCCGTGCCTCGCCCGCCGGAGGACCCGCGCCCGCCGCGGCAGCGGCGCCTCGAGTCCGTCGACGAGCGAGCGGCGGGCGCGGAAGATCAACGTCTCGACGGCCGACTGCGAGAGGTCGAGCTCCTCGGAGATCTCCCGGTACGAGAGCCCCTGCCACTCGCGCAGCAGGATCGCGCGCCGCTGGTTCTCGGGCAGCCGCTCGAGCGCCTCGCCCAGCGGGATCAGCTCGTCCTGCGCGCGCGGCGGCGCGGGGAGCACGTCCTGGAACGCGTCCAGGTCGCTCGGCGACTCGACCCGGCCCCGGCGCCACGACGACCGGTGGCGCGAATGGCAGACGTTCTCGGCGATCTTGAACAGCCAGGCCGAGTCCGACTGCGGGACGACCCCGCGCGCCAGCCCGCGGAACGCGTTGAGGAAGGTGCTCTGGACGGCGTCCTCGGCCTCCTCGCGGCTCCCGAGCCTGTGCAGGCAGTAGCCGAAGATCTGACCCGAGTAACGCTCGTAGAGCTCGCGCGTCGCGTCGGCCCCGGGAGCGACCTTCCCTTCGATCCCTGTGGCTCGTCCCGCCGGTGCTGCGGCCAAGGTGTTCCCTTCCCCGACGACCCTGGAAGGCGGAGGCCGCTCCGCCGACGTTCTCCTCGGATTCTGCGCGACCTTCGCCCAGGAGGCAACCCGAAGGCGCCCGAGGTCGTAGGATCGCTCGGTGCCGACGCGCGAGGCTGCGTGTAGCTGCGGGCAACTTCGCCTGACGGCGGAGGGCGATCCGGTGCGGATCTCGATGTGTCACTGCCTCGCCTGCCAGCGGCGGACCGGCAGCGCGTTCGGGCTGCAGGCGCGGTTCCCGGAGGATCGCGTGAGCGTCGTCGGTCGCCACACCGAGTACGTGCGCATGTCCGACGAAGGCGAGCCCAGGACGTTTCGCTTCTGCCCCGACTGCGGCGCGACGGTCTTCTGGACGACCGAGCACGCGCCGGAGCTGATCGCGGTTGCGATCGGCGCGTTCGCGGATCCGACCTTCCCGCAGCCGACCGTCTCCGTGTACGACGTGCGGCGGCACCCATGGCTGGGCCTGCCCGACGCCATCGACCACGAAAACGACTAAACGGCGGCCGCGGTCGCGAGCTCGCGCCGAAGCTCCACGAAGAGCGCTTCAAGTGCGAGCTGCGGGCTGATGTTGAACTCCTCGAAGCTCCGCCAGGTCTCGCGCACGGCCTCGGCCGCACGCTCGGCGCCGAGGATCCGTTCTCGCGACGCGTCCTCGGTGAGCTCGGCCAGCCGGTCGGAATGGACGGCGGTCTGCTCCGCCCCCACCGCCACCGCGATCAGGTCGCGGTACCACGCCGCGAGCTCCTCGAGCGACGCGAGCAGCTCCTCCCGCTCGGCGCCGCGCTGCGCACGCCTCACCCTCTGCTCCGCCTCGCGGGCCGGCAGGTCGAGGTCCTTCAGGCCGCTCTCCGCCTCCTCCCGCGCCTGCGCGCCGCGGTCGTCCACGCCCTCGAGCAGGCGCCGCGCGGCTTGCCCGGGCTCGAAGTCGGCCGCCGTGTAGACGCTTCGCGCCACCTCCAGCAGCGTCTCGCGCCGCTGCGCCGAGGCGGGATCGACGAGCCGCTCCGCCCGGTCGAGCCGCCCCGCCGCCAGCCGCGCCAGCGCTGTCCGTTCCGCGCCCGACAGACCCGGCGCGCGGTCGGCCAGCGCCTCGCGCACGGCACGCTCCGACAACCGCCGGAACGAGACGTGCTGGCAGCGCGAGCGGATCGTGTCCGGAAGCGGCCCGAGGTCGTCCGCGACGAGCACGATGACGGCGTACGAAGGCGGCTCCTCCAGGTCCTTCAGGAGCGCGTCGGCCGCGTCCTCGTTCATCAGGTCGGCGCCGAGCACGAGGTAGACGCGCCGGTCGGCCTCGAACGGGCGCATGTGCATGTCGCGCCGAAGCTCGCGCACCGCGTCGATCCGGATCTGGTCGCCGAGCGGCTCGAGCAGGTAGAGGTCCGGATGCGTGCGGCGCAAGACGCGTTCGGGCGAGCCGAGCAGCTCGGCCGCGAACGCAAGCGCCGCCGTCCGCTTGCCGACGCCGCGCGGGCCGTGGAAGAGGTACGCGTGCGCCGGCCCTTCGAGGAGCGCCGCGCGGAGCAGGCGCTTCGCCTCGAGCTGCTCAGGAAAGCTCTCGAACGCGTCCATGGACGGTCTCCGCGAGCTCCTCCGCTGGGAGGGTCGCATCCAACGGAACAACCCGCCGCGGGAAGAGCTCGGCGAGCTCGCGGTAGGCGGCGTCGACGGCCGTTCGGAACCCGCCGCCTTCGCGCTCGATCCGGTCGCGGCTCTCGCCGAGGCGCGAAGCCGACTCGTCCGGCGGGAGCAGGAGCAGAAAGGTCAGGTCCGGCAGCAGCCCGCGGGTCGCCTGGAGGTTCAGCTCGAGGACGCGGTCGACGCCGAGCCCGCGGGCGATCCCCTGGTAGGCGAGCGACGAGTCGATGTAGCGGTCCGAGATCACGTCGCCTCCGCCCTCGAGCGCGGGCGCGATCACGCGCTCGACGAGCTCGGCGCGCGCGGCCGCGAAGAGCGCCGCTTCCGCCCACGGCGTCATCTCCGTCCCGTTCAGAAGCAGGTCGCGCACCCGCTCCCCGAGCGGCGTCCCGCCGGGCTCGCGCGTCGCGACGACCTCGCGTCCCTCGGCGGCGAGCCGCGTGCGGAGGAGCTCCGCCTGCGTCGTCTTGCCGGAGCCGTCGAGACCTTCGAACGTCACGAACACGAGGCGCCTAGGATAGGCCGGTGCGGGCCGTGGTCACCGGGGGAGCGGGGTTCATCGGCTCGCACGTCGCCGATGCGCTCGTCGCGCGCGGCGACGAGGTCCACGTCTTCGACAGCCTCGCGAGCGGCAGGCGCGAGAACGTGCCTAGCGGGGCGCAGGTCCACGAGGCCGACATCCGGGACGGCGCCGACGCCGTCTTCGAGGTCGCGCGGCCGGATGTCTGCTTCCACCTCGCGGCGCAGGCGGACGTGCGCGTGTCGGTCGAACGGCCCGACTACGACGCGGACGTGAACGTGATCGGGACGCTGCGCGTGCTCGAGGCGGCGCGCCGCCATGACACGAAGGTCGTCTTCAGCTCGACCGGCGGGGCGATCTACGGCGAGTGCGAAGAGGCGGCGCGCGAGGACGCGCCGCGGCGGCCGCTCGCGCCGTACGGCACCTCGAAGCTCGCGGGCGAGGAGTACCTCGCGACCTACAACCGCCTCTACGGGACGGGCCATGTCACGCTCCGCTACGGCAACGTCTACGGGCCGCGGCAGGACCCGCACGGCGAGGCAGGCGTCGTCGCGATCTTCATGAACCTGCTCGCGGAGGGCGGGCAGCCGCGGATCTTCGGTGACGGGAAGCAGACGCGCGACTACGTCTTCGTCGGGGACGTCGTCCGCGCGACGCTTGCGGCTGCGGACCGCGACGGCGGCGTCTTCAACGTCGGCACTGGGCGCGAGACGTCGGTCGTCGAGCTCTACGAGCGGATTGCGCGTGTGGCCGGCTCCGACCAGGAACCGGGGTTCGCGCCGGCGCGGCTCGGCGAGCTCCAGCGCACGTGGCTGGACATCGCGCTGGCGGAGCGCGAGCTCGGGTGGCGCCCCGAGCACGAGCTCGACTACGGCCTCCGCGGGACCTGGGAGTGGATCAGCCGGACGGTCTGAGCGCCGCTCGCTTCCGGCCCGCGCGCACGCTCCTCTCGATCCGCGTCGCGTTCTGGATCGGCGTCGCGCTCACGCTGCTCTGGGCGCCGCTCGTCGGCAAGCAGATCCCGCCGTTCCGCGCCTACGACGCGCGCAGCGACCTCCTCTTCGACACGTTCGCGCACTGGGACGCGCAGTGGTTCCTCAGCATCGCGAAGCACGGGTACGACTCACGCCAGTCGACGTCGTTCTTCCCGCTCTACCCGCTGTTCGTGCACGCGGTCGCCTGGGTGACGCGCTCGACGGTCGTCGCCGGCGTGCTGATCTCGCTCGTCGCGGCGGGGTTCGCGGCGGTCGGTCTCGCGCGGATCGCGCGGCCGTTGGTGGGGCGCGCGGGGGCGTCCGACTTCGTTCTCCTGGTGGCGCTGTACCCGCTCGCGTTCGTGTTCACGGCGCCGCAGTCGGACGCGCTCTTCCTCGCGCTCGTCGCGTGGTCGTTCGCCTACGCAATGCGGGGGAACGGCTGGGCGGCCGGTGTTCTCGGCGGGCTCGCGGTCGCCACGCGGCTGATCGGGCTCGCGCTCGCGCCGGCGCTTCTCGTCCTGCTCTGGCCACGGAGGCGAACGGTCGTGGACGTGCTGCGGCCGGCCCCGATCCTGCTCCTGCCCGCCGCGCTGGGCGCATACATGCTGTACCTCGACCGCCACATCGGCGATTCGCTCGCGTTCCAGCACGCGCAGCAGGTGTTCTGGCACCGGGAGACGCCGGCGACGGGGCCGCTCGGCGGTCTCTGGGAGTCGATCCTCCGCGGCTACCAGGGCGTCGCCGAGATCCTGCGCCACCTGCCGCGCGGCGGTGGCGGGACGCACGGATACCCGTGGCGCGACCACATCGCGACCTGGAACGCGATCCACCTCGCGCTGCTGCTCGCGGCGATCGCGCTGACGTGGGTCGCATGGAAGCGGCTCGGGCCGGCGTTCGGGTTGTACTCCGTCGCGACGCTCGCGCTCGTCCTGCTCTCGCCGCCGAAGTACTTCCCGCTCGCGAGCTTCCCGCGCTACCTGCTGGGCGACTTCCCGGTCTTCCTCGCGCTCGCCGCGCTCGTGCAGGGGAGGCCGCGTCTGCGCGAGGTGGTGTTGTGCGCATTCGCCGCGGTGGGCGCTGTCGCCGCGGTCGCCTATTCGCGCGGCGTCTGGGTCGGCTGACCGTCCGCCGGGGCCATGGCCGGGGGCCTGACCCCGGGACGCGTCCGCAGCGGCCGTGGCTTCGCAGGAGGAGCCTGAGCGGGCGGGACGAATCTGACGCTCCCCATGGAGCACTCGTTCGAGCTCGCGTCCCCCTGGCGCGCCCGCGCATTCCTCGCCGCCGCGATCGCGGCCGTCGAGCTCGTCGTCATCGTCGTGATCGCGGTCGTCCTCATCGCGCGGCCGCTCTCGCACCGCATGCAGAAAGCCGCGGCCGCGAGGAAACCGGCCCGCGCGGCCGCAAAGCCCGCCGCCCGCCCGAAGCCGCCCCAGCACGCGATGCTCTCCCGCGGCGAGACGTCGGTCCTCGTCCTGAACGGCAACGGCCAGGCGGGCGCGGCCGGTGCCGAGGCCGACCAGATCCGGAACCTCGGCTACCCAATCGCCGACGTCGGGAACGCGAGCCACATCGGCTACACGCGCACCCTCGTGATGTACCGGCCGGGCTACGCGGCCGAGGCGCAGCGGCTCGCGCGCGACGCGCACATCGGACTCGTGTCGCCGCTCGACGGCATGCGCCTCTCCCAGCTCAAGGGCGCCCACATCGCGATCGTCGTGGGTTCGAGCTCTTAGCCAGCTCGTTCACGAGCCTCCGCGCCTCGTCGAGCTCCTTCGTCGGCCCGAACGGGTCGAGCGAGTACGCGCGGTTCAGGTACCGGTACGCGAGGTCGGGATAGCAGTCGATCTCGAGCTCGAACGCGCCGAACTCGTACCACGACGCCGCGTCGTGCGGCTGGAGCTTCACCGCCTTCCGGTAGAGCCGCTTCGCCTCCGGCAGGTTCCCGGCGACGGCCTCGTCGCCCGCCCACAACAGGAGCGGCTCCAGGGCAAGCGGGTTGAGCGAGTGCGCGTCGCGCGCCGCGGAGATCGCGGCCGGCACCTTCCCTCGCTCGAGGAGGCGGATGCTCGTGTCGACCCGCCGGTTCGCGAGCCAGGGGCTGACGAGCGAGAAGACGGCCGCGAGCGCGATCCCGACCGTCCCCACCGCCCACAAGGGACGCGTCGGCGCGACCACACGCCGGCGCGGCCTCCCTGAAGCGGCGAGCAGCCCGAGGACGAGGAAGAGCGGCCCCGTCACGGCGACGAAGTCCCAGTCGAAGTCGACGAGCGCCCACAGCGCGTAGGCGAGCGCGCCGAGGGCGAGCGCCCGCCCGGCCGACGCGTCCTCCGGCTCGAGCCGCCGCAGCGCCCGGTGGATTCCGACGACGCCGGCCGCAGCAACACCGATCAGGAGCAGGAACCCGACGATCCCCGTCTCGCCGAGGAACTGAAGCGGGATGTCGTGCGGCTCGGTCGTCACGTCGAGCGATGTCTGACGCAGCGGGCGGTGGACGAGCGCGAACGACCCGGCGCCCGTGCCGGCGAGCGGGTGTTCCTTGAACGAATCCCACGACTCCTTCCACCACGTCCAGCGGTGGTTCGAGCTGAAGCTCGTCACGCGGTGCGGCGTCTGCGTCACGCTCACCGGCGTCGTGAACTCGCGCACGCGCGCGTGTACCCAAGCGCTCGGCCCGCCGGCGCTGATCGTCGACGCCGCGAACGCGAACACGGCGAGGACGGCCGCCCCCCAGACCGCGTAGCGGACGAGCTCGTGGCGCCGCTCGGCGGGGAGCGGATTATCGCTGTCGTACCGAAGGAGCGCCAGCGCGGCCCAGATGACGAGCGCGAGGCCGAGCACGAGCACGACGCCGAAGATCGCGCCGTCGCGGACGCGCGTCGAGTACGCCTGCCCGTCGTCCGCGATCCCGGGGCGCGTCACCGCCCAGCCGGCGACGAGCGCGCCGACGGAGCTCCCGAGCGCGAGCGCCGCCAGCGCCTCGAGCCGGTCGCGCTCGAAGAGGAGCCAGCCCGCGACGAGCACGATCGCCACGAGCACACCCGCGCGCGAGTACGCGAGCAGGATCGCGACGACCGCCGCGTAGATCAGCACGGCTCCCGCGACACGCACGCGAGCCGGGTGGCGCGGCCGCGCGATCCAGAGGCCGAGCGCGATCGCCGTGTCGCCGAGCAGCGCGAGCGCGTTCCAGTACCCGATCGGCGAGCGGAGCCGCGCGAGCCGCCCGTAGTCCGGGAACAGCGACGGCACGATCTTCCCAAGCAGCGCCCAGCCGAGCACCCCCGCGAGCAGCACGGCGAGCGCCGTCGCGGCTGTCCGCGGCGCCCGCGGCACGAGCGACCCGATGAAGATGCCGACGCAGGCGAACGCGAGGTAGACGAGCCCGCGGTTCGTGTAGCTCCAGCTCCGGTCGGGCTGGATCGACCACGCGATCGACGCGCCGTTCCAGAGCACGAACGCGGTCAGGAGGCCGATGAGCGCGAGCCCGGCGGGCTCCAGCGAGGGCCACGGGACCTGCGCGAGCAGCGCGCCTGCGACCGCGACCGTCGCGATCGCGAGCGCGTACGTCCCGAGCCACGTCGGGTCCTGCGAGTCGCCGCCGAAGAAGAGCGTCCAG
>DASUZD010000019.1:0-14251 GCA_036377055.1 Gaiellaceae bacterium
CTTCGCCGCGTCCGTCGAAGCCGGAACCGGGATAGACCCACTCTCGCCCGTCGTCCATCTGGTAGACGCCGCCACCGCGATCGCGGTCGAAGACAACCGGATGCACATCGACCTGGCGTCCTTCCGGATCGACGAGGACAAGCTCTTCGGCGCTTCGCCGGCGACCTGCTCGTAGCCGGCACCGACCAGCGCCTCAGTTAGCTGCGGCACGTCGGAGAGCTCGACCACGAGGTCGAGGTCGTCGTGCTCCCGCGTCTCTTCTCCGAGCAGCGCATCGACACCCCAGCCGCCGTCGAGCCAGACGGCGACATCGGCGGACTGAAGGAGGTCGAGCAGGCGCACGACCTCACGCGCCGCCATCGGCTCGCAAGGCTGCCGCCCGCGGTAGGCACAGGGCGCTGAGGTTCCTGGCTCGTGTTGTGACTCCGCCACACGACCAGTATGCGAGAGCTCCTCGCGGGGTGGCCTAGCGATTCACGTCCTCGCGCTCGCGCCGATGGAGCGCGCAGCCGAGCTGAACCTGATGGCGCCCGAGCTTTGAGTCAGCTCTCGCGGATCTTCCAGAAGGAGTCCTTCCGCGTGATCTTCCCGCGGTCGTCGAACGACCAGAGGTCGCAGCCGCGCGCCTCGATCCGCTCGCCTTCTCTCGTCGTGCCGCTGATCGTCCACTCGGAGACGCCGCGCTCGCCACATGCGAAGTGGTCGTCATCGCCGTAGTGAACGTCCGGGATGCCTTCGAAGCGCGCGGCGAGGCCGCGGCGCACCTCCTCCTTGCCAACGAAGCGGCGGCCCCACGCGTCAGGACCGCGCGGGGACTCGAAGACGCAGTCCTCGGCGAAGTAGGACATGATCGCGTCGACATCGTGCCGGTTGAACGCGTCGAGGACCTCGTGAAGGATCTCGAGCTTGGTCACGTCTTTCATCGCCTGCGCGAACCAAGCAGCCGCGGGACGGGCTGTCAAGCGATCCCGTCCACGCGCGCGGGATCGAAGAGCGCGAGCTCAGGCGCAGGACGGCCGAGGATCGCGTGCGCGACCAGCTCGCCGCACGCGAGGCCAATCAGGTTCCCGTGGCCCGAGTAGCCGGCGGAAACCCAGAGGCCGTCGCGGCCAGGGACCTGCCCAACGAGCGGGAGCTGGTCCTCCGTCGTCCCGAAGATCCCGGACCAGCGTTGAGCGACCGGCGGAAGCTCGCCGATGAGGTCGACGACGAACGCGTCGATGTGCCCTTGCACGAGCGGCGTGGTCTCCTCGACCGCCGTGTATTCGAGATCGGGCGTCTCGTCGCGGAAGCCGCCGATCACGAGCCGGCGATCGGGCGTCTGCTGCCAGTAGATGTAGCCGTGGCGGGTCGAGACCGGGGACGGAAAGAGACGCTCCCTCAGCGGCTCGGTCGCGAGCATCTGTCCGCGCGTCGGCCGGATCGCAGCGTCGAGCGCCGGGATCAGCCCGTGTGTGTACCCGTCCGTCGCGAGGACGACCTGGTCGGCGTCGAGCTCGTCGAGCGACTCGACCCGGCTACGCTCGCGGATCTCGACTCCCGCCTCGACGGCGCGTCTCGCCAGCCGCCGGACCCAGCGGGCAGGATGGATCGCCCCGTCATCGGGGTGCCGCATCCCGCCGTAGAACCGGCCGTCGAGCGGCGCCGGCAGCTCGTCGAGCCACTCCGCGTCGAAGCCGTCGTCGCGGAGCGCCTCGTATTCCGCCCGGATCTCCTCCCGCTCCTCGACGTCGCTCGCGACACGCAGGCTGGCGACGCGACGGAACGCGTCGCCCGCAAGTGACTCCATCCGCGAGGTGTACCGCTCGGTCAGCAGCCAGAGGTCGCGCGCTCGCTCAGGCCCAAGCTGACGCCGCGCGACGTCATACGGCATCGCGCCGCCCCAGCGCGCGAACCCGCCGTTCCGCCCGCTCGCGCCGGACGCGACCTCCCTCGCCTCGTGAACGCGCACGCGTAGGCCTGCCTCCGCGAGCGCGAGAGCGCACGCGCAGCCGGTTACGCCGGCGCCGATCACGGTGATGTCCGGACGCCGCCCGAGCCGACGCACCGGAAGAGGCGCGGCCTCGTCGGAGAGCCAGAAGGACTCCGCCATATGTCCGAATCTATCCCGCGGGCATCACCCCCCTGAAGACGCCCGCGCCCTCGGCGGCGAGCGCTGCCAGCTCGAGCTCGACGAGCGCCGCGCCGACGGCGCCGGCCTCGAGGCCGCTCGCTCGCGTCAGCTCATCCGCGGTTGCGGGTCCGTCGCGGAGGAGCTTCAGTAGAGCCGCGGCGTCTGGACCGATATCGGGCGCGACCTCCTCCGGTGCCGCCAAGCCCAGCGTCTCGAGCACGTCGGCCGCAGAGGTAAGCGGTGTCGCGCCCAGCCGAAGCAGGGCGTTCGTCCCGACCGAGAGGCTCGATGTGATCTCTCCCGGCACTGCAAAGACCTCGCGTCCCTCCTCCAGGGCGAAGTCGGCGGTGATCAGCGCGCCGCTCGCCTCGCGCGCCTCCACGACGACCGTCGCCCGCGCGAGGCCCGCGATGATCCGGTTCCGCGCTGGGAATCGCCACGGCGCCGGCTCGACACCCGGGGCGTACTCGGACACGACCAAACCGGCCGTGCCGATTCTTCGAGCGAGCTCCGCGTGCGCCGCCGGGTAGTCGCGGTCGATCCCGCACCCGAGAACGGCCACGGTCGTGCCGCCGGCGCCCAGCGCGCCGCGGTGCGCCTCCGCGTCGACGCCGCGCGCGAGCCCGCTTATCACCACGAGGCCGGCGGCGGCGAGCTCCCGTCCGAGCATCCGCGCGACTGACGAGCCGTAGCCGGACGACGCGCGAGCGCCGACGATCGCAACCGCCGCACGACCCAGCAGCTCGATCTCGCCGCTCCCGCGAACGAAGAGTCCCGCCGGCGGGTCGTGGATCGCGCGCAGAAGCGGCGGGAACCCCTCGTCCGACCGGCCGACGAAGCGAAGCCCGCGGCGCGCGAGCTCGGCCGCGAACGCGCTCGCGTCGAACGAGTCGACGAACGCGCCGAAGCGTGCCGACCGAGGCGCGGAGACGACATGGCCGCCGGTCGAGGCAGCGAACGCGGCGAGCGCCAGGTCGCTCGTCATGCCGCCGCCAGCTCCGCCGGGGCTCTGTACGCGAGCGCCTCGGCCACGTGCTCCGCCTCGACCCGTTCCGAGCCCGCGAGGGCCGCGGCCGTTTGCGCGACGCGAGCGACGCGTGCGCGGCCGCGCGCTGAGAGCGGCACGCGCTCGACCGCGCGCGAAAGGAGCTCGTCGGCCGCAGCCGTGCGAACGAGGCCGCCGACGACGAGCCGATCGCGTGCCGCGGCGACGCGGGACGCCACGACAGCCGAGGCCTCCCCTCCGACCGCCTCCAGCTCGTGTGCCCGTGGACGCGGCACTGTGACGACGAGATCGAAGCGGTCGAGGAGCGCCCGCGACAGCTTGTCCCGAAAGGCCGCGAGGCGCTGAGCGGAGCACGAGCACTCCGCGCGGGGGTCCCCGCGGCCGCCGCACGGGCAGAGGTTCATCGTCGCGACGAGCTGGAAGCGCGCGGGAAAGAGCGCCCGACCGCCTGCTCGCGCGATGCTGATCGAGCCGTCCTCGAGCGGCTGGCGAAGCGCTTCGAGCGCGGGTCGCTGGAACTCCGGCATCTCGTCGAGCAGGAGCACGCCCCGATGCGCAAGGCTCGCCTCGCCCGGACGAGGGCCCGGCCCACCGCCGACGATGGCCGCGGTCGACGCGCTGTGATGAGGTGCGCGAAACGGCGGCGCTAGGACGAGCGGTCGCTCCGCGGCGAGGAGCCCCGCGACCGAGTGGATTCGCGTCACCTCCAGCGCCTCGTCCGGCTCCAATGAAGGCAGGATCCCGGGGAGGCGCCGGCCGAGCATCGACTTGCCCGTGCCCGGCGGTCCGGCCAGAAGCAGGTTGTGTCCGCCCGCTGCGGCGAGCTCGAGCGCGCGTCGCGGCCGTTCCTGGCCGAGCACGTCACAGAGATCCGGTGCCGAGACCGCTGTCGAGTGATGGCCGTTCGAGGCGACGTACGGCGGCGGGTCGCGCTCGCCTCGAAGGTACGCGGCCGCCTCCGCGAGATGCCGCACCGGAACGACGTCGACTCCGGCCAGCGCCGCCTCCGCCGCCGACTCGGCGGCGCAGAGGACCCGGTCGATGCCCGCGGCACGCGCTCCCTCGGCGACCGCGAGGACGCCCACGACCGGCCGCACCCGGCCGTCCAGCGCCAGCTCGCCGAACGCCACGTGCTCGGCCAGCCGCTCCTCCGGCACCTGCCTCGACGCCGCGAGGATCGAGAGCGCGATCGGCAGGTCGAAGCCGGAGCCGACCTTCTTGAGCTCGGCTGGTGCGAGGTTCACAGTGATCCGGAAGCGCGGCCACTCCAGCTGCGCGGAGGCGACGCCGCTCCGCACTCGCTCCTTAGCCTCTTGAACCGCGCGATCGGCGAGCCCGACGATCGCGAGCGCCGGCAGCGCGCGCTGGAGGTGCGCCTCGACCTCGACCCGGCGCGGCTCGAGGCCCACGAGACAGTACGTGACCGCTTGTGCAAGCACGTCTTCGACGGTACGGGCGAAACCGTCACGTGTCTGTGACGACCTGTGGCGGATCTGGAACATTCAGCGCGTGCCGCCGACGATCAGGAACGCGGAGCCGTCCGACTACGACACGATCTCGCGGCTCGTCGACGGCTGGTGGGGCGGGCGGCAGATGCGGGCGCTCCTGCCGCGCCTCTTCTTCGAGCACTTCCGCGAGACGAGCTTCGTCGCCGAGGAGGACGGCGAGGTCGTCGGCTTCCTGAACGGCTTCCTCTCGCAGACGTTCGCCGACGAGGCCTACATCCACTTCGTCGGCGTACGGCCCGACCGTCGCGGCGCCGGTCTCGCAAGCGAGCTCTACGAGCGATTCTTCGTCGTCGCACGCGCGCACGGGCGCCGTCTCGTCCGCTGCGTGACCGCCCCGGTCAACGAGGGCTCGATCGCGTTCCACCGAGCCCTCGGCTTCGAGGCCGAGCCGGGCGGCGAGTACGTCCACTTCGCGAAACGGATCTGACCGGCCGCACAGGCCCGTAGACTCGGGCGGCGATGGCACTTCCGGTGCTCGAGCGCGTCGAGCGGCGCCGGCGGCGGCGCCGCAGCGGCGGAACCACGGTGCTTCTCGCAGCTTTCGCCCTCGGAGGCGTGGCCGTTGCGGCCGCGATCGCGTGGATGCTTTGGCCCACATCCGCAACGAAGACGCCCGCTAACCGACCGGCCCCGGCCGCGCACAGAAGCGTGACGAAGAGTCCACAGCCACCGCAGGTGCTGATCGTCGGGGCTCGCCCGCTGACGCCGCACCGGTTCGCGCCGGCGCTCAGCGCACGCGCGGCGATCCTCGTGGACGCCCGCACGGGCCGGGTGCTGTGGTCACTTCGGCCGCATCTACGCCGACCGATCGCGTCGACGACGAAGATCATGACCGCGCTTCTCGCGCTCCAGCGGCTTGCGCCGAAGGACCTCGTCACGATCGACCCGTCCGTGCCGAGGGCGGCGCCGTTTCGCGAGGGACTCCTCGCGGGGCAACGCGTCCGCGCGTGGAAGCTCCTTTACGGGCTGCTCCTCTTCTCGGGCAACGACGACGCGCTTGCGCTCGCGATCGCGACCGCAGGCAGCCGCCCGGCGTTCCTCGCCGAGATGAACCGCGAGGCGCGCCGTCTCGGGCTCCGCGACACGCACTTCTCGACGCCGAGCGGCGTCGTCGACCGTGCCAATTTCTCCACTGCCTGGGACATGGCCGCGCTCACGCGCTACGCACTCCGTAACCCCCGCTTCCGCTCGATCGTCCGGACGCGGATCAAGCACGTTCCCTGGGCGGCGCCGACCTTCGAGAAGATCTACGTGAACAAGAACGGGCTGCTCGGGCAGTATCGCGGCGCCGACGGCGTGAAGACCGGCTGGACGACCAAGGCGGGCCACTGCCTCGTCGCCTCGGCACACCGGGACGGCGCGAAGCTGATCGCGGTCGTGCTTGCCGCACCGAACCGGTATCGCGACGTAGCACGGCTCTTCAACTTCGGCTTCGGCCTGCCCTACGCCGCCCGCGTCAAGAGCTAACGGCCGTCGACCCCGGCGGCGGCTCTCGGCCGGTCAGTTCGCGAGAGGCCTCCCGGCGGCAGCGCCCGGTGGCGTGCGCCGATCAGTGCCGAATGCTCGTGACGAGCACGTCCTCGTAGAACTCGCCGGCGCGCCGGCCCGTGCGGCGGTTCACGTGCCGCCGCAGGCGGTTGTCGAGGACGAGCCCTGCGCGCTCGAGGATCGCCGGGTAGAGGTCGCGCCGGTCGTTCACGACGATCAAGACCCGCGCGCGCGGACGAAGTGCGCGCGTCACGTTCCGGAGGACGGCGACGATCCCATCCGAGTAGGCGTCGAGCGCCCGCCGGCTCGTCCCTGCCTCGGCGCTCCCCAGCTCGAGCGCACGCAGATCCTCGAGGCCGAGCAGCTCGTAGGCGTAGCGGTGCTGCTCGTGGTAGTCGATCAGCCCCGGGTACGGCGGCGAGGTGAGGACGCCGTCGAATGGGCCGATGAGCTCTGCGGTCGTCGCGTCGGCGTGGACGACGTCTGCCTCGCGCGCGGGCGCGCGCACGCGCGAGAACGCCTTGATCCGGGCGAGCGTGTCGAGCGCGTAGCGGCGGAGAAATCGCCGCGCGTCGTCGACCGGACGGCAGATTCGCCGGTGCTTGTGGCACCAGTACGGCTCGAGCTGCGGCGCGCGCGGAAAATCGAGGTCGAAGTGCGGCGTGCGGCGAGCGGAGCGCGCGGCGCGCGCGAGCACGACCCGCAGGACGTCCGCGTGCTCGTACTCATCGACGAGGGAGCGGAAGAAGAGGAGCTCGGACGCCGCGGCCGGCGCGAACCACGGGCCGGCGTCGGCCTCGGCGGTCTCGAACGCGTCCAGCCGTGCGCACGCATCGCGCAGCTCGCGCTCGAGCACGAACAGGTTGTACCGGCGCGTTTTCACGCGCATCAGCAGGACGTTGAACGCGGCCACGTCTACTCCGGTCGCGTCCAGCCCGCTTTCGAGCGCCTGAACGAGCGTCGTTCCGGAGCCCGCGAACGGGTCGAGCACACGGCCGCCGCGCGGGAGGTACCGCCGGAGCAGCACCTCCGCGAGCTGGGGGATGAACTTGCCGAGGTACGGGTGCAACCGGTGGACGTGCTTCGTCCGCTCGCGCTCGGGGAGCTCGCGCTCCGACCACGAGAGCTCGAGGTCGATGCCGGCATAGAGCGCGTCCTGGGTCGGGGCCATGCGCGCCCCTTCGCACCGACTTGTCCAGCTCCTAGCGAATTCGCGTTCTGCGGTCCGGTCAAGACGCTAGCGTCTGTTGGTGTCCGTACAACAAGAGGAGGTCCATATGCCTGCGCCTGGGATTTCGCATCCGTGTCTCGTCCCCGACTGTCCACGACCCGGTCGAAACCAAATCGGGGTTCGCTGTCGAGTTGCGCACTCCGGAGCGTCTCCATTCCCGCACAAGCGACGCACCGATGCAATTTTCTCTGTAGAGAGCGCAGGATTCCTCTGCGATCACCACGCACTTTCGGGCTTGCGGATGCGCGTCGCGGTCGCACCCGATAAAGGCGGCGCCGTGACGCTCGACGCCGCGTGCGGTGCTCACGTCACGGAGAAACGCGTAAAGAGGATCACACAGCCTGTCGAGCAAGCGGCATAGGAGGGCCTGATGCCAGGACGCAGAGGCACATGCATGGTTCCCGGATGCGGCGGCGAGGCTCGAAACTACCTCGGCCTCCGGCTCAGGAAACCGAGCACTCGCGCAGTCTGGGCGCCTAACGCTGACGCCTTTCTGTGCAAGCGACATGCGGAAGGTGGAGGCATCTTCGACATCAGCTATAGGCCGGGCGCGAGCGGAAGCGTCGAAGTAAACGTCGAGTGCCAAGGGCAGCGCATCGCCTCTAGAACGACGCCGATTCGGAAGCGGGCAGTGTAGTTAGGCGAGACCCCGCCTAGGTTCGCAACGCGGCGAGCTCGACGATCGGGCCGCCCCCTTCGGGCGCCTCGCGCGCGAGCTCGAGCTCCGGCTCGTAGCCCCACCCGCGAACGATCTTCCGGACCGGGTGCGTCGGCAGCCCGCTCCGTGGGCTCCCGTAGCCACAGACGATCAGGCGCCCGCCGGGCGCGACGGCGCGCTCGAGCAGCCGCTCGACGAGCTCGCGCCATCGCTCCTCGTGCGCGTACACGAGCTCCGTTCGGACGAAGTCGAAGCGCTGGGGCGGGTCCCATTCGAGCACGTCCCCGAAGAAGATCCGGTCGGCCCACTGCGGGAGTCGCGCCCGCGCGAGCTCGACGAGGCGCGGCGAGAAGTCGAGCCCGTACGGCTCGACGAGATGCTCGGACCAGCGGACGATCGACTCCAGCAGGTAGCCGTTCGCGCACCCGACGTCGAGGAACGCCCCGTCACGATCGATCGCCTCGACGATCGGCCGGCGAGCGGCCTCCCAGCGCGCCTCGTCACCGCCGAAGCCCGACTGCCTGCGCGGGTCGTCGCTCGCGAGGTAGTGCTCCTCGTACACCTCGACCGGGTACCACATCACGGCGAGCCATGGCCTTTGCAGTCAATTGACATCATGAGAGATCGGTCGTACCGTCATCGGCATGAGTCGCGCGCCACTCCGAGTGCTTCTCGTCCTCTTCGTCGCGACGATTCTGGCCGCCACAGCGGCCGCACCGACGGCATGGGCGTGGTCTCAGACGTACGTCTCGAACGTCAACTGGGGACCCGCGTCGTCGAAGGCTTCGATCTATGGACAGATCACGTTCAACTACGTCAGCTTCACCCATCCCTACGGCGGTCTGCCGCAAATGGGCACGACGCTCTGCGATTCGACGTTCACGAGTTGTTACGCATGGCGCTGGTCGAACACAGGGCTCATCACCGACGAGCGCAACATCTCGTACGGGGCCGCTGCGTGCAAAGCGAACCCGGGGAACGGATACGTCGTGTGGGTCAACTACTGCGCGACCGGAAATGGCTAACGCCCGCCGCCGAACGATCGTCATGGCAGTCGCCCTCGCCGCGGCCGCAGCGGCGTCCGCGGGAGCCGTCGTCGCGAACGCCGTGCTCGCGGACGATCCTCCACCCGCGGGCGTGTCCGCCGGCGTCTCGTCGCTTGTACGACTCCCCCCGGTCTCGGCGCTTCCGAGGCCCGTCGCCCGCTTCGTCGAGGTGTCCGCGCGGGCGCGCGCCACCGACCCGGAGGGGGCGAAGAGACGCGTTCGCCGGCTCAGGTCCGATCTTGGCACGACTCACGCCGACGTGTACGCATTCGCGAACTCCGCAGGCGCGCCGTGCTTCATCCTCGTCGACGAGGTCGGCCTCTGCCCGGCGCGCCCTACCGACGGGAGCCCCGGTCTCCAATGGACGATCGGCGGCGGTTATCCGGGGTCGCCGAGCAACCTCGTCGGGATCGCGTCCGACGACGTCGTGAGCGTCGACCTCTCGGTCGACGGTACGTCTGTGCCCGTGTCGCTGCGAAACAACGTCGTCTTCGGCGAGTATCCGAGCAAGGGGCGGCATGCAGAGATCACGATCAACCGCCGCGACGGCAGCCGGGGCAAGGTGCAGGTGAACCTCGAGCCCGCCGGCCAGGGGTTCGCGGATCTTCGCTATCTGCGCCAGCGGGCGCTGGAAGAGGCGCGGACCCGGGCGCGCGCCCGAGCGCAGCCCTAGAACGCGTTCGCGAGCCGCTCGAGCCGGCCGTCGCGCATCCCGACGACCTCGAACGACGGCTCGAGCCCGTCGAGCTCCGGGTGCGCTGCGAGCCACGCCTCGGCTGCCTGGCGCAGGCGCCGCTGCTTCTCCGCGCCGACCATCGCGAAGGGGTCGCCGTAGCGATCGCTCGTCTTGGCCTTAACCTCACAGAAGACCACGCGCCGGCCGCGCCGCACGACCAGGTCGAGCTCGTAGCCGCCGACCCACGCGTTTCGCTCCAGGATCCGGTAGCCGCGCACGAGGTAGTGGAGCGCGACCCGCCGCTCGACCGCAGCGCCGGCCGCGCGGGTGCTCAGGTCTCGCCCTCCCAGTAGTCGAGGCTCGGCTCGTCGCGCAGCATCGCGATGTAGCCGTCGCTCTGCGTCCACAGGCCGGTCTTGCCGCTGTCGGGATAGCGGACGATCGCGACCGGCGACTTCGACGAGAGGAGGAGCACGCGGCACGGCTCTTCCGTGCGGTTCGCGATCTGATGGCCGCCGTCAGGCCCCGGCGGGAACGCGGCGACGTCGCCGGGCTGGAGCTCGCGCTCGCCGTCAGCCGTTCGAAGCGTCGGCCGGCCGCTGACGACGACGAGCCACTCCTCGCACCCGAGCTCGTAGTGGTACGGCCAAGTCTTCTCCCCCGGAGGAAGCTCGTAGAGCGTTGCACCGAGCAGCTCGCCGGCGCCGAGGCGCGGGCCGACTGCGACCCGCCGGTGGCGGAACCCGTCGCGATCGTTCTCGACGTCCCAGTCCGGAACGCCGTTCAGGTTGAAGACGTCCACGCGCTACACGCTCTCGTAGCAGAGCGCCTGGAACGAGCGCCGGTGGATCTCGGACGGCCCGCGGCGCCGCACGACGGCCGAGTGCTCCGGCGTGATGTAGCCGACGTGCGAGCGGAAGCCGTAGGCCGGATAGAGCGCGTCCGCGCGGCGCATGTAGTGGTCGCGCACGACCTTCGCGACGATCGAGGCGGCTGCGATCGCGGCGCTCTTCTCGTCGCCGTCGACGACCGCGCGGTGCGGCGGCGCCGTAGGGCCGAGCCTGAAGCCGTCGACAAGGCACGCCTCGGCGGGAGGCGAGAGCGCGTGCAGCATCGCGCGCAGGCCGGCGAGGTTCGAGCGGTGGAGGCCGTTGCGGTCGATCTCGCCCGGCGGGATCACGCGGACGACGATCTTCTCGGCGCATCCGACGACGGCGCGGAAGAGCTCCTCCCGCTGGTCGATCGTGCACTGCTTCGAGTCGTTCAGGTATGCGAGCGGCCGGACGCGATGGTCGCGCAGGCATGCGTAGTCGAGCAGGACGCCGGCAACGACGAGCGGCCCGGCGAGCGGCCCCCGCCCCGCCTCGTCAGCGCCCGCGACGAGCCGAGCGCCGAGCTTGCGGTCAAACCTCAGGAGCTTGGCGCCGGTCCTCCGCACGACGGTCGAGAATACCGCCGCCCGCGGCTACGAACCGTGCCGGATCTGTAAGGACTACGCCTCGGCTTCGACCGGCTCCGAGACCTCGTCGGGCTCGGTCGCGGCGGGGGTTTCCTCGGTCGCGGGCTCGCTCTTCTCCTCCGCCGGAACCGCGACCGGGCCGCCGTAGCGCCGCTCGCGCACGCGGGCCTTCTTTCCGACCTTCCCGCGGAGGTAGTAGAGCTTCGCGCGGTTGACGTCGCCGATCGCCTGCACCTCGATCTTGTCGATCTTGGGCGAGTGGAGCGGGAACGTCCGCTCGACGCCGACGCCGAACGACTGCTTGCGCACGGTGAAGGTCTCGCGCGCGCCGGAGCCTTGGCGCTTGAGGACGATGCCTTCGAAGACCTGGATGCGCGAGCGCTGGCCCTCGATCACGCGGAAGTGCACGCGGACGGTGTCGCCGGCCTTGAACTGTGGGATACCGGCGCGCAGCTGGGCGCGCTCGAGTGTCTCGATGACGTTGCTCATGGCGAGGAGGCCCGGGAGAGCCGGGGGCATGCTAGCGCAAGCCGATCCGCCTTGGCGGCCAGTAGCTGGCGACGACGCGGGCGATCAGGTTCTTCTTCGGGACAGGTCCCCAGACGCGCGAGTCGCACGACTGGTCGCGCGCGTCCCCGAGAACGAAGTAGCTCCCCTCGGGAACTCGCCGCTCACGAAACGACCGCTGGTCGCGCTGCTTCACGTAGGGCTCGCGCAGCACGTGGCGGTTCACGTAGACGGCGCCTTCGCGTTCCGCGAAGCTCTCGCCGGGAAGCGCGATCACGCGCTTGACGTACGTCCCCGCCATCCCGCATGCGGCCGCGGCGCGCGCCGGCACTTTGAGCGCGACGACGTCGCCGCGCCTCGGGCCGCGAAACGGCCACATGTACCGGATCGCGAGCACGTGGTCCTCCCGGTCGGCCTGGCAGCCGACGCCGGGGCGCGCGCAGTGGAGCGTCGGCTCCATCGACGACGCCGGGATCCGGTAGGCCTTCGCGGCGACGAAGAAGAAGACGACTCCCACAACGAGCGCCAACCCGACGAGCGCGGCAACCGCGAACAACGCCCGCCGGATCAATGGCTAGCGATTCGAGTAGGAGGCCAATAAGTAAAGAACACCTCGCCGATCAGGTTCTTGCGCGGGACGGTGCCCCAGACGCGGGAGTCGCACGAGGACGACCGGTTGTCGCCCATGAAGAAATACTGGCCCTTGGGTATCGTGATCGGCGGCTTCGTGTCGTGGTCGCGCCGCTCCGGCCGCACGTACGGCTCGTTCAGCTTCTTTCCGTCGATGTACACGTAGCCGGCCCGCTCCTCCCAGCGGTCGCCGGGAAGGCCGATCAGGCGCTTGACGAACGTGCCGCCGCCACAGCCTGAGCGCTCGGTCGCGGGGGGCGTCTTGAAGACGATGATCTCGCCGCGCTTCGGGTCGCGGAATCGGTAGATGAAGCGGTTCGCGAGCACGCGGTCGGAGAAGTGCGCGAGGCAGCCGCTCCCCGGCCGTGCGCAGTGCAGCGTCGGCTCCATCGAGGACGACGGGATCCGGTACGGGTTCACGACCCAGAGCTTCATCGCGAACACGATCGCGACGGCTCCGGCGATCGTCAGGATCCAGTCGAGCGCGACCCTCGTGCCGTGCGAGAGCCCGAGGCGTTCGAGCGGGCCTCTCACCGCAGGCTGCGCGTCCGGCTCTGCTCGCGTCGCCACTCCTCGATCCGCTTGTGGTCGCCCGAGAGAAGCACCTCGGGGACGCGCCAGCCGCGGAACTCGGCGGGCCTCGTGTACTGCGGGTACTCGAGCCCGCCCTCGAGCTCGGCCGAGAAGCTCTCGAACGCGCCCGAGACCTCGTGGATCGCCCCCGGGAGCCGCCGGACGATCGCGTCGACGAGCACCATCGCGGGCAGCTCGCCGCCCGAGAGCACGTAGGGGCCGATCGAGATCGCGTCCGAGGCGAGGTGCGTCAGGATCCGCTCGTCGAAGCCCTCGAAGCGCGAGGAGAGAAGCGTCAACCGCTCCTCGGACGCGAGCTCCTCAACCGTCGCCTGGTCGAGCTGCCGCCCCTGCGGCGTGAGCGCGACGACGCGGTGCTCGGGGACGCCGCCGTACGCGGCGTCGAGCGCAGCCGCGACGACGTCGACGCGGAGCACCATCCCCGCGCCGCCGCCGTACGGCTCGTCGTCGACCTCCCCTGCGCGCAGCGGCGTCGTGTCCCGGTAGTTGAAGAGGCGCAGGTCGAGCTCCGTCCCGAGCACGGCGGCGAGCGGACGCTGCTCGGTGAGCCATCCGAACGCATGCGGTAGCTGGGTGAAGACGTCGAGCTGCAAAGGCGGGCCGGGGGAGGTTATCGGCGCGCCGCCGACGGCCGCGCGGACAGCCGCTCTCGCTAGATCGGAGGGGCTGCGCTGACGAGCACGCCGACGGTCATCGCGTGACGCTCGTCGAGCGAGATCTCGAAGCTGTACGCGCCGGGCTCGTCTGCCACGAAGCGGTTTGTCATTGCGACGACATTGCCCTCTTCCCACCCCGGCGCGACCTCGAGAAGAGGCCACGCTGTCTCGAGCGTCGCCGTCAGCTCTTCGATCTCGTCGAGGTCGGGCCCCAGAAGTCGCATCGAGAGCTCGTGCTGCTGGCCACGCTCATGGGAGCGAGCCATTAGGCGCAGCACCGTCCAAAATTTGATTCGCGCCGGGAGGGCTTCTGCGAAGAAGCGATCCATTCCGGCTCCGACGATGACCGCCGTGCCGTCCGCTCCGACTTCCGCATATCGGCAGGCGACCGCCCAGTCGATCCTCACTCGTCGAGCTCGCCCTCCGGCGGAGGCTCGACCTCGTCCTCCGGCGGAGGCTCGTCGAGCTCGTCCTGCGGCGGAGGCGCTGGGGTCGGGCCCCCGCCCGATGATGGCGGATCGAGCGAATCAGGAGCGATGTCGCGCAGTTCGGCTGAGTTTTTGTGGACGCGTCGGACGGTGTGGTTCGTGAAGTCGAAGATGATGACGTCCTCCATCGAGACCTCCTCTCGAGCCCCATTGAAGCAGCACGCCTCCCGAGGCGAAAGTCGCGGAAAGCG
>DASUZD010000020.1:0-3062 GCA_036377055.1 Gaiellaceae bacterium
GACGACGAGTCCCGCGCCCGAGCCGCCTGCCAGCGCGGCCGCGATCGCCGACCGGTCGGTCTCCGCGAGACCGCGCCTGCCCGCACGGAAGACCCCGGCCCGGAATCCGGCCGCTTCGGCGGCGGTGACACGGAAGCCGAAGCGCGTCCCCATTCGTGCAGAGAAATCGGCGCGAGCGCCGTCGACGGACGTCAGGTGCCGCCAGCTCGTCTCGCGGCCGAGACACTCGCCGCCCGTCTCCGCGATCGCGGACTTGACCGAGTCGTAGGACAGACGCATCGACCCGTCCGCCCGGATCAGCCCGCTCTGGAAGCCCGCGAGCGCGACCTCGTCGACGAGGTGGAAGAAGTCGAGCGCCGCGACGCCGGGATCGCAGACGACGCGCCTGATCAGGTCGCCGTAGATCCGGGCCTGCGTCGACTCCGATACGGTCTTCGAGTTCTCGAACCCCGTGTACGCGTCACGGTCGTCTGACGGAATCGCCGCCTGCCAGCCGGTCTCGTCGAGGACGAGGCTCAACGGCGGCCCCGCCACGGACGCGACCCGGCGCGACCCGCCCGCCTCGGCGAAGGTCGGCTGTGCAGTCCCGTTGAACGCGTCCCAGACCGCCTGCTTGATCCGGCCGAGGTTCGGGACGCCGGCGTTCGGCCACTGGTAGCCCTTCGTCAGCGGATCGTCTGCGGAGCTCGGGTTCGGGTACGGGTGGAACGCGAGCTGATCCATGATCGGGCGCGTCCGGCCGCTCGCGCGGTAGGCGGCGCCGAGGTCGCGGATGAAGCGCACCGGCGAGGTCGAGACGTTGCTCGACGCGCGCGGGTTGTCGTTGCCGCGCGGCGAGAGGCCGAGGCCGATGACGCGAATCGTCGGATCGACGTCCTTGAGCGCGTCGTAGGTCAGTGCGAGCGTCTGCTCGTACGCCGCCGCCGAGACGCCGCGACGGCCGACGAACTGCGGCTGCCAGAACCGCGGCTGGTTCGGCTCGTTCCCGACGATGAAGTCCTTCACCTGCGGATACGTGCGCGCCAGTAGCGCCGCGTACGCCGCGAAGAGCGCCGGCCCGTCGGGCGTCGAGGTCACGTCGGTCGGGTGCAGCGGCTGGACGCTGAACAGGATCCGCGTGCCGTGGAGCGCCGCCTGGGGCATGGCGCGGTCGAGGAACGCCTGCTCCTGGATCGTCGTCGGCTCGGCCGCGTTCCAGAAGACCACGATCCGGTTCTGCGTCATCCCGAGGTCGGCGAGCGTCGAGAAGAACGCGGCGCCGCCGTCGTCGGCGTACTTGCCTGCGTCCTCGGTGACGCCGAACTGGACCTCGGCCCGTGCCGTCGAGCCGAACGCGAGCGCAAGCGAGACGATCGTCAGGAGTGCCGCAGGCTTCCTCACGCCCTCCGTCTCGGCAGAACGGCGCTACGCCTTGAGTCCCTCCAGCACCGCGTCCAGAAGCCGTCCCGCGCCGAACCGCACCGGATCGTCCGCCGGCAAGCCCGTCTCGGCCTCGGCCGCGGCGATCTCCTCCCTCGCTGCCGCCTCGTCGAGGCTCCGCGTGTTCAGTGCAACGCAGGCGACCCGCGCAGGCCGCACCGGCAGCGAGATCCGCTCGTGCAGCTCCACCAGCTCGGAGAGCGGCGGGATCGGGTGCGGCCCTCCCCCCGCGCCTTCGATCTCGGTGAGCCCGGCCTGGTGGCAGAGCACGTACAGGTGCGGCGCGCTTCCGTGGATCAGACCGAGCGTGACGCCCGAGTAGATCGGATGGAGGATCGCGCCCTGCCCCTCGACCCAGAGCAAGTCCCCGCGGGACGCGCCCTCGAGGACGAGCTGCTCCGCCGCGCCCGCGAGGAAGTCCGACACGACCGCGTCGACCGAGATCCCCCACCCCGCGATCGCGATCCCGGTCTGGCCCGTCGGCACAAAGACCGAGTGCAGCCCGCGGCGGCGCGCCTCGAGGTCGAGCTCGCAGGAGACGGTCATCTTCCCGATCGCGCAGTCCGAGCCGACCGTCAGCACGATCCTCCCCGGCACCGACAGGTTCTCGCCGGTCGCGGTCGAGAGATCGGCAGGCGGCCGGCGCAGGTCGCGAAGCTCGACGCCGTGCTCGCGCGCGAGCGCGACGAGTCCGGCGTCGTCGGCGAGGAAGACGTGCAGCCCGTTCTCGACGTCGAGTCCCGCCGCCACGCACGCGCGTAGGAGCTCGGTCCACGCAGGCGGGAAGCGGCCTCCCTGGGTCGCGACGCCGACGAGCGCCGTCGTCGGCTCGAGTGCGAGCGCCTCCTCGAGCGTGCCCACGACCGGCACCCCGTCTTCGCTGGCCCCGGCGCGCCTTGAGTCGAGCATCGCGACGACGGAGTCGCGGCGGTAGCGCATCACGCCGCGTGCCGTCTTCGCGTAGTGCGGGTCGTGGGAGAACTCCTCCGCGAGGATCACGTATCGCTTCTGCGACGGATCCGTACCGGTGCCTGGCACCGGTGCGCCCTCGGCGGCGTCGCTCAACCAGGCCTCACGTGCGCGTCGCGTTCCACTTTCGTCACGGCCTCGTCCCGGTGCCTGGCACCGGTACGAACCCCAAGACCGGGCCCGTTCGGAGGGAGCTGGACGCCGTCGACGAAGTGGACGCCGGGCCACGGATCCTCTGCCAGCAGGAGGTTGCCGTCGAGGTCGACGTGGTCACAGAGCGACGCGATCTGCGCGCCCGCCGAGATGCCGAGGCCGGACTCGATCATGCAGCCGAGCATGACGCCGAGCCCGAGCGCACGCGCCGCGTGCGCCATGCGCACGGCTTCGCGGATGCCGCCCGACTTCGCGAGCTTGATGTTGATGCCGTGGGCACGGTCGGCGCAGCGCGCGACGTCGGCGAGCTGATGACAGTCCTCGTCGACGTAGATCGGGATCGGCGACGAGGCCTTCAAGCGCGCGCCGCCGGGATCGCCGGCGGGCAGCGGCTGCTCGCAGTACTCGACGCCGAGCTCGGCGAGCTTCGGCAGCGAGTCGAGCGCCTCGTCGAGTGTCCAGTACTCGTTGACGTCCACCTGAAGAGGTGCCGCCGTGGTCTCGCGCACGGCTCGCACCCG